>PMTY01000080.1 GCA_003167155.1 Candidatus Cybelea tumulisoli | reverse complement strand
GGCGGCGGTGGCGGCGGTTCGTCGTACGCCGAAAAGAGCGCGACAAACGTCCAGATGGTCCAAGGCGGCGGCCCCAGCGGAAACGGCGTCATAGTTTTGTCCTGGCAGTGAATCTTTGACGTCCGCGCAGTAATGCGAAAGCTCGGCGTGAAACTCGGGGGCACACCATGTTGGGTTGCAACTCAAAAGCGTTTTTCTTGGCCGGTGTAGTTCTGGCGACGGCGGCTTGTAGCAGCGGTTCTCTCTCAACAAGCTCGCCGGATGTTGCCGTCCGCCGGCACTCGGGCGGCAAAATTCAACACATCGTCATCGTCATGCAGGAAGCGCGCAGCTTCGACGATCTGTTCTGTGCCTATACGGGAGCGGATGGGAAGTGCGCTGACCAGACGACGATCCCGTTGGAAGCAAAATGCACGCTATCCGATACGTTCGCGGACTTCAAGAGGGATGTCAAGACGGGCGACTTCGGTAAGGAGCACGCCGATTGTCCGGGTTATCGCCGTCCTGAGTACGCACACGTGCCCGCGGCCGAGCTCGCGCCGTACTACGAGATCGCGCAGCAATACGTGCTCGGCGACGAGATGTTTTCATCGACGGGAAACCCGACGTTTGAGGCGCACCAGTACGTCATCGCCGCCCTGGCCGATGCGAAGAACCAGCCCTTTGGCAAAACGTCGGACGGCTGCGTTTACCGTCAGTGGGTGCACACCTTCGGGCGCGGCAAGATCGCAGCGTGCTTTACGTACAAAACGCTTGGCGATGAATTGAGCGAGTCAGGGTTGAGCTGGAACTACTACCGCACCGCTGATAGGAAACATCCGATCGTTAGCACGTGGGATGCATACGGTTGGATTAAAGGTGGGAGCAGAGGCATCTCACCGTCGTCGACGTTTATCAAGGACGTCGGTTCCGGAAAACTTGCATCGGTAACCTGGATTACGCCGGCCTATGCCGACTCCGATCTTTCAGGGTCGTTATCGTCGTGCGGTCCAACCTGGGTAGCATCGGTGGTTAACGCCGTGGGCGAGAGCCAGTTCTGGAATACGACCGCCGTCGTCATCGTATGGAGCGGCTTCGGCGGATGGTACGACCACGTGCAGCCGCCGTACCTCGACAAGCAGGGGTTGGGTCTGCGAGTTCCGGTGCTCGTCGTCTCACCCTATGCTCGCAGCGGCTACGTGGACCACGTGCAATTCGAAACGACGGGCGTTCTGAAATTCGTCGAGGATACATTTGGTCTTCCGCCGCTTGCGGGCAGCGACACCCGCGCTCGCAACCTTGCAACCTCCACACTCAACTTGGATCAGCAACCCAGGACCTTCGTCGAAATCAAAGGCGGCTCAAGTTGCAATATGCGCTGAGAACTGGAGTGAGCTATTGCCTGGCTGCGGCAATGCTTGCCGGCTGCGGCGGACCGCAGGCTCTGATCGGACCGCCCGGCCTGATGCCGCATCAAACGTCGTCCGGCACAAAGACCTTTCTCTACACTGGCAGGGAACAAAAGTTCACGGTTCCAACGGGCGTGACCAGCCTAAGGATCGCGGCCGTCGGTGCGTCCAGCGCGTCCGCGCATGCCGGTTTGGTGAAGGCCACGATTCCCGTGACACCGGGCGAAGTTCTCGCCGTGTTCGTTGGCGGTGAGCCGAACGGCTCTGCCGGCGGCTTCAACGGCGGCGGGAACGGCGGCAGCGTCAGTAACTACGGTAACGGCGGTGGTGGCGGCGGCGCCTCGGATGTGCGGCAGCGAGGGAACAAGCTGCGAGACCGCGTCGTCATTGCCGGTGGTGCTGGTGGCAGCGGCGGCAACGGCATCGACAAGTATACCGGCGGTCCCGGCGCCGCTGGTGGAGGTCTCCGTGGGACCCGCGGCCAGCAAGGCGGTGGCATGCAAAGTAGCGGGGGCTATACCGGCGGGGATGGCGGCGCGGGCGGAACGCAACACGTCGGCGGAATCGGCGGCGCCGGGGGAGTCTGGATCGCGTGCGGACCTTTTAGCGGGCCTGGTACCGATGGCGCTCAAGGCACCGGCGGCAGTGGTGGCGGCTCGTGTAACTCGAACGAACAGGGCGGCGGCGGCGGTGGTGGGGGCGGCGCGGCTGGTGGCGGCGGAGGCGGTAGCGGCAGTCTCGGCGCGGGCGGCGGCGGTGGCGGCGGCTCCGGTTTCGCTGAAACCACCGCAACGAGCGTTACCATGGCACGAGGCCGCGGCAAGGTACCTGCCGAGGTCGTGGTCTCGTGGTAGTGACGGAACGTGCAAGAGTTCGGCCGTAGCGCACTTGTCGCGTGGGCACTCCTTGCGATGCTCGGCGGCTGCAGCGCGCGGCAGAACGCAGTGCCGGCAGCACTTCCGCAAATAGCGGCGACGCAACATAACGGATATGCCGATAGATACCGAATTCTTTACAACCTCCAAGGGCCTCCGGACGAAGCACTTCCGGCTGCTGGACTCGCTTACGTCAACGGCATGCTGTACGGCACAACGACGGCCGGTGGCACGGACAACGACGGAACTGTTTTCCGCCTGCATCCGTCCGGCGGTTGGAAGGATCTGCTGTACAGTTTCAAAGGCGGGACCGACGGAGCGAATCCAGTTGCCGATCTGCTCGCTGTGAACGGCGAACTCTACGGCACGACGGAAAGTGGCGGAGCCCACAGTCTAGGAACGGTCTTTAAAATCGATGCAAACGGCAAGGAAACCGTGTTGCACAGTTTCGGAAACGGCTCAGACGGCGCGCAGCCTGAAGCGAGCCTGACCCTCCTGAACGGCAAGCTTTACGGCACGACGTCTGCAGGCGGGACCGATGGTTACGGAACGGTCTTCGGCATCAGTGCGGGCGGCGCGGAGCGCGTATTGCATAGCTTCAGCGGGTACGGCTTCGGGACCGACGGAGGCCACCCCGTCGCGGCCCTTATTGTTATAAAGGGTACGCTTTATGGCACGACGCCCGCCGGCGGCAAGAATGCTGCCGGCATCTTCTTCGCCATGAGTGCGAGCGGCGAAGAAACGATTCTCTACACCTTCGAAGGGGGGCTGCCGGCTGCGCGCGAGCCCGGGTCGCCGCTGGTTCTTCTTCACGGAACGCTTTACGGAACGGCGGGCGGCGGCACAAACGACTACGGAACGGTATTCAGCATAAGTCCAAGCGGCGAGAACGAAACCGTGCTGTACAGTTTCGGGAGCAGTAGCTCCGATGGAAGGGAACCCGTGGCGGGCTTGACCGTCGTCAGGAACAACCTTTACGGTACTACCGATACCGGCGGTAAATCCGGATATGGAACGCTCTACAAGATTACGACGACCGGCACGGAGACGGTGCTGCATAACTTTAGCAGCGGCCCGCCGGTGCACGACGGAATGGATCCCGAAGCGGACTTGATCAACGTGAAAGGCACGCTCTACGGCACGACGTACGATGGAGGCATCTCACGAGTCGGCACGGTCTTCGCGCTCACGCCGTGATGCGAGCTTATTGCCAGCTAAAGACGACTACCCCGTCGGTGGTGGCGTTCTTCCAATTTCGCCACATGCGAACTTGCCTGGCAGACGGCTCGGCGTATGACGAACCGCCGCCGCCGCCCCCGCCGCCGTTAAGAACGTAGTTGCTGCCGCAACCGCTGCCGCCTCCGCCGCCGCCGAAATAGCCGCCTCCGCCGCCGCCGCCTCCGCCGAAATAGCTAGAGACCAGGTTTCCGCCCGCACCGCCAACGCCACGATTCCCATCGCTCCCTGGATTACCGGGCTTTTGGCACGTCGATCCCGAGCCTCTGCCGCCCGACCCGCCGGCACCACCGGTCCTCTGGGTGCCGCCGGACCCACCGACGCCTCCGCTGTAACGCGAATAACCATTACCCCCAACACCGTTGCCGCCGATGAGGTCACCCCCGCCTCCACCCAATCCGTAGCCGCAGTCACTACTGGTCTGGTTGCCGCCGCCGTCGGCGCCGCCGCCGCCCGCCACCAGGAGCCGGTCTTGGGGCCGGTTAGGGCTAACGCGAATATCCGAGGCGCCTCCACCCCCGGGGTGGCCGCCGCCGTTGAAACCATCGGATCCCCCGCGAGACTGACCGCCCACATAAACGGTCAATCGCCCATGCGGGGTAGCTGGGATGACGGCAGAGACTCGTCCTCCTCTTCCGGTGTCCCGACAGATATTAGCGCCGCCGGCACCGCGCGCGATGACCGTAATGCTGTGCACGCCCGCGGGCACCGTAAACGACTGGGCCTCACCGGTAAAGAAGAATGTCTTGTGCTGTGAGAGAGAGTTGGGTGAAGCATTCCAGTCTGCGGTCGCCGGCGCTAGCGGCGTCGCGCCGCAACCAGCCAGCATGGCCGTGACGGCGCAAGCTGCTACGACGTGTCTAAGGCGCGATACTCTCATCCGCTTTGCCTCCTGAAGCTTGAACACTTCGACGGGCGAGCACCTTCGGTGCGGCGCTCTCAGCCGCCTCGGTCTCCCGGTTGATTCGTCGTGTGTGCCTTACCGCGCAATCCTACGCGGTAACCGGCTCCTCACCGGCATGCGGCTCACTCATGAGCAGCGACTCTGCTCACCGCCCTCACCCTGGCTTGCGCCTTCGAGCGCGGCTGTCGTCCGGGCGCGAGTGTTCGCTTTCCCGTCGACGAATACACGCTATCACGCGAGACTGTCATATGCCTGACACACACATCTTGTCAAGAGGCCGTCGTTCGTGCTGATCGCTGCGCCTCTCTCGCTTCGCACGGCACCTCGATCCGCAGACGCTGGATCGCCAGCCCTTGCGACGGCGTCGTTCACATCCTGCTCACTACCGCGGTTGAGTCGTGGTCTAGCTTTGAATGTACGCTGCTGGAAGGAGCCTGCAATTGTGCTGGCTCTAACGCTATCCGCCTGCCATGCCGACGTCACGTTCCGAGTCGATGTCAAGGTGGATGGGACCGCAGTCGTTACGACAAAGGAGGTTATCGACAAGCAGTTCTACGAGGCAGCGCTAAGCCAAAGCAGCGATGGAGATCCATTCGGGATCGAGCGGTTGCGCCGAAGGGGCTGGTTAGTTTCGGAAGCCACTGATGAGACCGACGGAATGCGCACGATCACATTGACGAAGAGCGTCGCGCGCGGTGATCTGAGGGACCTGATTCACCAGACGCCGGCGGTGCCGCGAGGATCACCCGCATTGAGCCCAGTGTCATTCTCCCGCTCGGCGGGGCTGTTGTTCGACCGGGTCTCGTTAGCGGCTGTCGTGCCACCACTGCTAACTCTGGCTGCTCCGGAGGTCGGGCAATTTTACTCAGGTATTGCTTCCGTGTTCGCCGCGTCGGCGGTGACCGCACACCTTGAGCTGCGGACGCCGGGAAGAGTGCTGGCTACAAACGGTCTCTTAACTCCGGAAGGCTTCGTTCGCTGGAACCTTGCTTTGCAGCAACCAACCGATATCGAATATTCCGCCGCGGTCTTTGATTTCGGGCACGCGCTGTTGGCAGCCATCGCCGGTTTGGTCGTAGTCGCGATCGTCAGACTGCGGCTAAAGCGCCGACGACGAACTTAGCCCGTCCTAGGGGACGTACTTGCTGCCGGAAATGTGCACCGTACCAGTATCAACGACTTTTCCGCCTGAGGCGGCCTTGAGCGTTACGGTGCCAGAACCATCTTTAGCACCGATTCCACTAACCGAGATCGTGAGCGGCCCCTCGGCCGCCGGCGTAACGTTGCCGTAGTTGTGAACGTTGGGAACGGCTGCCGCGACGCCATCGAAGCTAATCCCCGTTTCGCGGGCCTTGGCGAGATAGAAACACCCGGCAAGCCCATTGCTCAGCTTGTAAGTTCCATAGTAAACGGTGTAGGGCGTCTTGATGTTCGGAAGGTGGATAATCGGTATGTTCTTACGACCCTTACCGAGCGAGAGACTTGCCCAGAGCGAAACGCCCGAGCTGGCAAAGCTCGTTCCGGTGAAGTTTCCGAGAGCCGTGAATACGGCGAACTTTCCCGGCGCGACGTAGTGTTGCGTCTCGCACGCCGGCAACGAAACAGCCCCCCAGCGGATCGTGAGGGCCTGTGTCGACGGCGCAGGCGGCACAACTGAATGGGTTGCCGTGCTCCCGCTGCAGCCGACACCGAGAGCGGCGAGAGTCACTGCTACCGAAAAACGCGCGAACTGGCCGTGACTCATCACGCTAGAACGTTCCACCATATATCCCCCTTCTCTCGACGCTTGGCTCAGGTCGCCGCTTCGTCCTCGGCTCCTTCCGCACCCGTAACGGGACTATGCTTGCGGCATCGCGCCCGGCACTGCGATCGGTGGCTGCATGTCATCCTGACCCTTAGTTTCACTGCTTGCCGCAGCTGCTGACGTTACGCTCACGCATTAACATCTATTTGGCCTGTAATGTGACCAGGCGCTTGCATTATGAGATGAAACCGATTGCGAGGAAGCGAACTACGCGGCGTACGACCACTCTTTTAGGAGCACAACACATGAGGAACCAAGAACTTGGCCGCTACGCGTTTCTTAGCGCAGTGGCCTTTGTTTTATTGTCAGGCTGCGGTGGATCGCAGTCGCAGATGACGCCCGCCGCAGCGCCGGCGACCAAAGGGTTAGCAAGTCACACCGTGACGCCGGCCTGTAGTGGCAGTCGCGTCGGACGCGCGCAGTGCGACGTCCTAATTGAAAACACGGGCCCCCATCCGACGTACAGCGGATGGGATGCGGCCCAACTCGAGAAAGCCTATAATCTGCCATCCACTAGCGACGGCAGCGGGCAGAGCGTTTATATCGTCGACGCGTACGATAATCCCGACGTCGTCAGCAACTTCAACACGTACCGTTCCGGCATGGGCCTGAAGGCCTCGACGCTCAACAAATACAATCAAGACGGGCAGCAGAGCAACTATCCGTCGGGCAGCCCGGGCTGGGGCGTCGAGATCGATCTCGACGTTGAGATGGCTTCGGCCAGCTGCCCGAACTGCACGATCAATCTCGTCGAAGCCAACTCCAATTCGTGGAGCGACCTCGAAACTGCGGAGCAAGAGGCCGTGAAGCTTGGAGGGACGATCGTGAGCAACAGTTACAGCGGCAGCGGCGGCAGCGAGTCGGCCTACGATTCGCCTGGCGTTGAGTATCTGGCCAGCGCCGGTGACGACGGCGAGTCGCTGTACGACCCCGCAACGTTCGACTCGGTCGTGGCCGTTGGCGGCACCGAGCTCTCGACCTCAAGCGGAGCCCGCGGCTACTCCGAAATTCTCTGGCCCGATTCGGGTGGCGGCTGCTCCAGCACCGGTGAGTCCAAGCCAAAATGGCAAAAGAAGAGCAAATACGCGAAGTCCTGTTCTTACCGGATGGGCAACGACGTCTCCGCCGTTGCAGTCGACGCTGCGGAGTACGACACCTACAGTGAAGGCGGCTGGATCACGGTCGATGGAACCAGCATCTCGTCGCCGTTCTGCGCCGGCATCTTCGGGCTCGCAGGAAACTCCACGAGCCAAGACGGCGGAAGAACCTTCTGGAAGCCCGGATCGCATCACCGCGACCTCTATGAGGTCGGTGGCCGCTTCACCGGTCAAGGTGGATGGGGTTCACCCGACGGCATAGGAGCCTTCTAAAGAGAACCCGCGAGGCCGCACGCTCGTCGTGCGGCCTCCTAACATTTTGGTGCAACTACGTGACGACACCGTTTAGAATTTTTTCGCCGCTCGCCATAGCACTCGCAATTACCGGATGCAGCACCGGCGGCAACAGCTCAAGCGTGCCGCCGGCGCTCGATCAATCGATGCTACACGCTCGCGCCGTCCCGGCGTGGCAAGCCCATCACCTAGCGCGCCAAGCTTGCGCGCACGCAAGGCGGGGAGAGGCCCAATGTTTGGCCCTCATCGAATACGGGCTCGCCGGCACTTACTCGGGAGGCTGGGCGCCCAGCGATTTTCAGGCGGCTTACAACCTTCCGTCCACGACCAAGGGCAAAGGTCAAATCGTCGCAATCGTCGATGCCTACGACAATCCCAACGTGGCTTCGGATCTCGCCGTATACCGCTCGACCTTCGGCCTCGGAAAGGCGAAGTTCAAGAAGTTCAATGAGTATGGGCAGCAGAAAAACTATCCGCCCGGCGACTATGGCTGGGGCGTCGAGATCGACCTCGACGTTGAGATGGTTTCGGCCGTTTGCCCGGCGTGCACGATCTACCTGATCGAAGCGAGCACTGCGTACTCCAACAACGATCTGAGTGTGGCCGAGGCCGAGGCGGTGACCCTGGGCGCCCACATCGTCAGCAATAGCTGGATCTGCTATCCCTCAAGTTGCAGCGTAGATGCCAGTGACTTCGCGACTCCAGGCGTCGCCTATCTTGCCGGGTCCGGCGACGCCGGCTATAACGAGAACGGCCCTCCAGAGGCCTTAGGAAACGTTATCTCCGTCGGCGGGACGTTGCTTTCGCAGACCAGCTCGGGTTACACCGAAGTCGTTTGGGACGGATCGGGCGGCGGCTGCGCGACCGCCAACAAAAAGCCGGCGTGGCAACACGATCCCGACTGCACGTCACGCACCGACGCCGACGTCTCGGCGGTTGCCTGGGACGTCGCCGAATACGACACCTACAGCGAGGGCGGCTGGATCACGATTGGTGGCACGAGCGTAGCAACGCCGATGACCTCCGGAATCGTCGCGCTAGCGGGCAATGCCCGCAAGTTGGACGCCGCTAAGAATTTTTGGGCGATGAAGACGGCAAAACGCAAAAAAGATCTGCACGCTATCACCAGCGGTAACGACGGCTCTTGCGGCGGGGAGTATCTTTGCACCGCCGGGACCGGGCAGTTTGGGACGTATTCCGGGCCGAGCGGATGGGGCACGCCCAACGGCGTTGCCGCCTACTGACTGGCAACGGGGTCCGCGTCGCGCTTTAACGTCCAGAAATCGTCGTCGAGCGGCTGCAGGGGCTGATCTCGAAGCGTAGCCATGTCGGGAAATCGGTAGTACTGAACGCGGCCCGGCGAGTGGACGATCACCGAGTTGTCATCCCTGTCCTCGATCCAGATCGTTCGAGTCTCTCCCGGCCCGATCACCTCGATCGGGTCGACATTGTGTCTTCTCGTCCGCTTTCTGCCGCCATGATAGGAGACGCCGGCATAAAACGTCACGTTGAAAATCGACACCTGGGTCGGATTCTCTAAGCGGCATTCCAAGAAATACTTGGCGCGAGAGGCCGATGTCGCGACGAGCGCGCCGCGCTCTTCGTGGGAGAGATATTGCGAATCGCCGGAGGCACCGCCGAGCAGAAACAGATCGTCGCCCGTACGCATCAGTGAGGAACGCGCGATGCCGCACGTTCTAATAACGCCGTCGGGTGCCGGGTCCGCTGCGTCCGCTACGGCGCTCTTGGCCGATTGATGAGCTTGGTACACCGCCCAGAGCGCTGCCCCGGCGACGAGGAAACTGCCGACCGCCGCGATGCCGCTAAAGATCACGGCGAACCAAACGAGGCGCGTATCCCTACTCATGCCAAGCGCAACCTTATGAAAGCGTCGGCGTGGCTCATAAACCACACCGCAGTATCAACAACAGCGCCGCGACAAAGGCGGCGCCCCCCGCTAGCTTTAGTCGAGGTTCGCATGAGCCGGTCCTCCCGCCGAAGCCCAACCCGATAGTAAGGCCCTACTCAACCGGTGCGCGAGAGTCCTGCTCGACTAGGGATTCTAGAGGGAGGTCGTGACGTAAATCAAGCGATTCGCCAGATCGAGGGTCAAGGCGCGCCCGGCCCAAAACGAGTTCCCAACGTCGCAGTCGTAGATCAGGTTCGCTACGCTTACCGCCGGCCGGTCGACGGCCGTTGCACGCGCCCCGTCGAGCGCGATAGAAGGAACTTGAACGCTCGAGCCGCCGCCGGGATTCAGCCCGATCGAGGCTGCAAACGTTCTGTCGACCGTGATCCCTTGCGAGCCCGTATCAATTTCACAAAGGCCGGTCTTGCCTCCGCCAAAATCGAAGCGCGCAAAAATCCCTAACGCGATTCCCAGATCGTCCTGCAAGACGACGGGAACCTTAATCGCCGGGCGGATTCGGTCGGGGAACGTCTGCGCGTCTTCGATGATGATCTGATGATTATGAAAGTCGAAGGTCGTCGCGATGTTGCGAAATGCCGTCGCCGAGATCAGCCCCTCGATTCCAGTGCCGTCGAGCCCGCTCCAAACTCCCACGTTGGGAGCCTCGACGCGCACGCCGCCTATCGCCAGCGTGCGAACCTTCCCGATCGGCAGGTCGACGCGCTCTCCGCTGAGCCGAAGGCTGACGTACTTACCGCCAACGGCGACGAACCGCCGGCCCACATCCGTCGAGAGGACGTCGACGCCGGCTCCCAGGTTGATGAGCATCGGCACCGCAGCCGATCCGTCGACCGAACCCTGAACCTCGATCAGGCCGCCCTTGACTTCGGTGAACGGGATCGTATCGACGGCAACTGCAGGCCGCGGAACGGTGCAGACAAGCACCGTTGCCGCGACGACTGCGATGGTTCGCTTCGTGTTTACTTACTCGCTTGGATCGTGACGCGGGTTGGTTTCGACGCGATCCCGTTTGCCACGACGACCAACGTGCTGACTCCCGTGCCGATGGTGGACGGAACGTCGAACATCGTCGAGACGACGTGATTTGAGCCGATGCCCATGTAACTGTGGTTGTGCGTACGGGCGTAAACGACGGCTCCCGAGGTGCCGTTGGTTATTCTGACGAGCGGATAGTTCGTCGCTTGGGTGTCGTCGTCGCCATAGAAGTTCGCTTGCGTGGAGCCGTTGAGGCGCCGGCCCGAGAGCTTGTACGTGCTCCCGGCGGTAAGCGTCTTCGAGACACTCACGATCACGGGAGCGATGCTCGCCATGGGTTTCTGGTTGCCCGTATAGAGTTCGATGTCGGTCGAACCGTCGTCGAAGAGCACCTGACCCGTTGGGAGCATCAACAGCCGAATGTTATAGCTCGAGTCGTTTACCACACCCGGCGGATTTGCGACGGTGAGGTTTTTCTTGCCGTTAAAGATGAAGAACGACGCAGGAGTTTGATAGACACCCGGGCTCCCTACTGCTAGAACGGTTCCGTCGGTAAGCACCGTGGTGGGTGCATCGGCGGCGTCGAGCTGCTGGCTGGCGACCTTGGGCATGTTCGGGCCTTGCGTCCACTTGCCGTTCGCACCGTAGATCGCGCTTAAGCCGTTCGCGCCCTCGACGTAGACCGTGTTATCCGGCCGCATCGACTGCGGCCCGATCTCTTCGGACTGCGTAAGGTTCACCGGAAGCGTTCCGGCCGTCGACCACATCGACGATTTTGGATCGAATATTTCGGAGTTCGGTTCCGAGATAACGTCCGCCGTGAGGACTTCGCCGTTACGCAGCAGCGTCCAACCTTCTTCGCTGTTGTTATCATCCTTGCCGGTTCCGACTTGTGTCCAATCCAAACTGCCTTCGTGGAACTCCGCTTGATCCTTGGTGCAGCAGTTCCCGATCATGTACGTGCCGTTGTTAAGAACGACGCTCTGAGCGTCGCCGATTTCCGGCCACCCACTTGGGCCGGAGACGGCCGTCCAGGTGTTGGCAGTCGGATCGTAGATAGCGCCCAGATTCGTCTCATTCCCGACGCAGAAGTTGTACTCGCCGCCATTGACGATCAACTTCCCGTCGGGAAGCACTGCCGATGCAAAGTAGAGCGGCCCGTACGTTGACGGCATCGCGGCGACCGCGCTCCATGTGCCGTTTTGGTAGTTTCCAGTGCTGTCCGGTGTTAGGCGATACCAGTTGGGCGTGCAATAGTCTTGAACCAAAACGGTGCCATCGGTCATCAAGAGCGCGGTAGCGGGACCGTTCGCCCACGTGACCTCATTGGCAAGCTCTTGCCAGCCGCCCGCTTTCGCGCGAGCGCGCATCGCCGCGGTCACCGCATGCCGGCGCGGCGGCGGCCGCGGCGGCGTACGTTGCAACCGGAGAAACTTCGGAAGTTTTGAGTGCACGGCACCGGCGGGTCCCTGCGGAATACCGCCGACCGGCGAGGTGGTGCCGGCTCCGCTGCAAGCAGCAAGTAACGACGCCGTTACAAGGCTTGACACGACAAGACGTAAACGTGACATGAAAATGGCTCCTAGAACCAGCAACGGGGCTGGGGAATATTGGTTACCGCTTCTTTCTGGTTGTGGTTTTCCTCGCCCCGGCCGCGGCCTTTCCGGTTTTCGATACGCTCTTCTTGCGCGCGGTACCGGCGCGCGACCCACGTTTTGCCATGACGGCTTCCTTGAGCGCTTTGGCGGGGAGGAACTTGAAGACCCGCTTTGCCGGGACTTTTACTTGTTCTCCCGTCGCGGGATTTCGTGCCATGCGCGCCGCGCGATCTCTCACTTTAAACTGCCCGAAACCGGGAATCTTGACCGCATCGCCCGAAACGACCGCCGCCTGAATGTCATCGAAAAGGCCGTCGACGAGCTCTACGGCATCCTTGCGCGAAATTTCGAGGCGTTCCGTCGCCGAGCGCACGAGATCTTGTTTATTCATTGCTTCCTTTCGTGTAAAAAAGCAGTCTGCAATCGAGCTGGATTGTTCCGCGCTGCTTGCTACGAAATGCTGAGGGACTCCTTTTGGTAACCTTTCATTCTGGCCGTTTGCGCGGAAGCGTGGGCGTTCCCGGCGACAAATCCATCTCCCATCGAGCGCTCATCGCTGGTGCTCGGTGCAACGAGCCGCTTGTTGTCTCCAATCTGAATCCTGGTCGCGACGTCGAGGCCACTCGCGGCGCGCTCGTCGCACTGGGCGTGCGGATCGCGAGCGACGGCGACGAACGCGTCGTGCACCCGGGAACGCTCGCCGCCCCTGCGCGGACGCTTGACTGCATGAACTCGGGGTCGACGGTCCGGATGCTCCTGGGCGCCTGCGCCGGCGCGGGCATCGCGGCTGCCTTTGACGGGGACGAGTCGCTGCGGCGCCGCCCGATGGAACCGGTCGCAGCGCAACTTCGCGCCTTCGGCGCGAGGATCGAGACGGCGGCGGGATACCTTCCATCGCAGCTCGAGGGCAGGCCGCAAATCGAGACGCGCCATTTCATTCTGCTTTCACCATCGGCTCAAATAAAATCCGCGCTGCTCTTCGCCGGTCTCTTCGCGGGAGTTCCGGTGCGGGTGGATGGCGACCGTGGCTCTCGCGACCACACCGAACGGCTCCTTGCCTACCTTGGCGCGGAGATCGAGTGGGACCAACGCTCGGCCAGCCTCCAACCCGGGCCGCTAAAAACCAAGGCGGTTGACGTCGTGGGAGATTTCTCTTCGGCAGCCTTTTTCGTGGCCGCGGCGGCAATCACGCCCGGAAGCTCGATCCTCGTCTGCAATGCCGGTGTAAATCCAACGCGAACCGGGCTGCTCGATGCGCTAGGTCAGATGGGCGCCGCTATCGAGCTGCGCAATCCCCGTAGCTCATCCGGCGAGCCGGTCGCCGACATCGCGGTGGAATATCGGCCGCTTACAGCGACCGCGATAAGCAGCGATCTCGCGCTGCGGGCCATTGACGAGCTCCCGCTCTTAGCCATCGCGGCGGCGTTTGCGACCGGGACGACGACGATCGCCGGGATCGCGCCCTTGCGATCGAAGGAATCCGACCGAGTCGCCGCCATCGCGCGGCTCTTGGATGCGGTCGGAATCGCGGTCACGACGGGACCCAAGAGCGTTACGATCGCCGGAGGATCCCCGGCCCCTAGGGGCTCGGTTCTTCAGACCCATGACGATCATCGCATCGTGATGGCGGCGGCCGTCCTCGCCTGCGCAGCCGGGCCGCTGACCGTCGATAGCGATGCGAGCTTGGACGTTAGCTTTCCAGGCTTTTCGGCGGAGCTAGAGCGCCTCCGCACGGCCTAAGCGGCCGGCTCAGAGGCCTTCTTCGTCTCGGTTTTCGCGGGTGCACTCTCCGCGGCCGTGCTCGCCGCGGGTGCGCTTCCCTCGCTGGCCGGTTTTTCGGCCTTTTCGGCCTTTTCAGGCGTTTCGGGTTTTTCCGGCTTCCCGCCACCCGATGAGCGGCGCGAGTCGGTTACGTAGAAGCCCGAGCCCTTAAAGAGCACCGGCGCCGCACTAAAAACGCGGCGAAGCGGAGCCCCGCAGACCGTGCACGGATCCTGATGCGCCTCATTGAACCCGTGACGCACTTCGAAAGTGCGCCCGCACTGGGAGCACGCGTAGTCGTAGAGCGGCATGCCTAGAGTATATCGGCCTTAGCACTCACGGTCAACGACTGCTAGCTTGATTGCTATCCTAAAAATCGGCCAAAACCGGCGCGTCGCGTTGATACTCGACCAGGCCCTTGAAGTGGATCAGCGAGTCGTCGAGCGCGCTTGAAAAGCGCCGGCCCCGCTGCCAGCGATCCAGCAAGCCCCCGAGCTTTCCGTGATAGGCGGGATAGGCGAGCAGCACGTGCAGTTTCGAACGCGACGTCCGGCGCTCGACTCGGAAATCGAGACGCCGCCGCAGCGAAAACGCTCCGACCAGTGAGAGCCGGTAGTTGGCGATAAACGCGTCGACTTCAAAAAGCTGCTCTTCATCGCCGGGCAGACAGGAGCGAAGAGCGACTTCGCTTCCGACGCTCAGCTCGGATTGCGAGCTCTGGCGCCGCGCGCTACGCAAGAACGAAAGCCAGACCGGCCATTTCTCGACGGCACAGAGCAGCTCGAAGGCGTTCTCGGCAGAACAATCGAGCTCGAGGCTCGCGCTGTGCGATTGAAGCCCAGTCACAAACGCAGTATCTGCGATGAGCATGTTAGCGTGGGTATTCGCGGCTACGCCCTTAACCGCCCTTTATGAATTTATGCACACTTGATGTGGATTCTTATGAACTCACTCCACAGCCACGAAGGAGCGCGCAAAGAGCACCAGCGTGGTGACGCCAACCGGCAATGCGTCTTCGTCAATGCGAAAGAGCGGGCTGTGCGCGGGGTGCACGGATCCAGCGGACTCGCTCCGCACGCCTAGGCGGATCAGGAGGCCCGGCACGCGCTGCGCAAAGTAGGCGAAATCCTCGCCGCCCATCGTCGGCTGCGGTCGTACGACTTCCGGCGAGCCTTTGGCGCGCACGTAGCCGGCAAAGCGCGCAGCGAGCGATTCGTCGTTGACGACCGGCGGATATCCGCGCACGATTTCCACGTCGGCGTCGACGCGATATGCGGCGGCGACGCCGGCAACGATGCGGCGCACTCGCCCGTCGAGCGCATCGCGTACCGCCGGATCGTGCGCCCGAAGCGTGCCGCTCATCTTGACTTCGTCGGCAATTACGTTGTTGCGATATCCGCCGGAAATCGTTCCGATCGTCACAACCGCACTTGCAAGCGGATCGATCTCGCGCGCGACGACGTTCTGTAAGGCAAGCACGATCGCGGCCGCGGCGGGAATCGCATCGACGGCGGAATGCGGATAGGCGCCGTGACCGCCGACTCCGCGTACGGTAACGTACAGCTCGTCGGCCGAGGCGTTTACTGGTCCCGGCACGATGCCGATCGTTCCCACGTCGAGCCGCGAGTCGACGTGCAGCATCGCGATGGCTTCAACGGCTGGATCCTCGAGTGCGCCGGCTTCGATCATCGGCAGCGCGCCGCCCGGCCCTTCTTCTGCCGGTTGAAAGATCAACACAACGCTGCCGGCCAGCTCGTCTCGCTGCGATTGCAGCTCCGCCGCGGCTCCGAGCAGCATCGCGGTATGCGCGTCGTGGCCACAGGCGTGCATCTTTCCGTCGATCTCCGAGGCATACGGCAACCCGGTTTTCTCGAGGATCGGCAATGCATCCATATCGGCGCGCAGCGCGACGGCCGGCCCGCTGCCGGCCCCGCGGATGATGCCCAGAACTCCCGTCCGCGCGATCCGGCGGTGCTCGATTCCCAACGAGTCGAGCTCGCGCTCGACCAGGGCGGCCGTTTCGTGTTCCTCGAAGCCTAACTCCGGCCGGCAATGAATCGCGCGTCGCAGCTCGGTGACGCGCGCGGCAAGCGCTTGCGTTACTTGGACCGCCATGCGAACCGAGGTTCCGTGTGGAGTGGTGCTCGCCTTCCGGGCGGCGAAGCTTTCCGCTCGCGATGATGACTGCCGACTTAGCTCTTGCGCTCCTGGTCAACCGCACGAGCTCGTTTTATGACGCAAACCGACCGGTCTATATGACCTATCTCGAGCATACGCGCGTGACTGCGCCGACCCTCGGCCGCGCGCAAAGCATCGATCGGTCGATTGCGGTACGCGCCGCGGACAACTTTGCCGTCATGCAGGACTTGCCCAACGGCGAGCAGCGCACCGGTCAGGCGTTTCCCATCGTCGCGGACTTCGACCCTTTCTCCAGCTTCAGCTTTGGCTACTTTGCGAATCTCAAGCGAGTCGATATCACCATACAGCGTGGGAAACTCTTAGTCTTTCCGATACCGGAGCCGGATCCCAGCGTCAACGTCGTCGTGCCGTACTGCAGCTTCTGGAACGTTAGCTTCGCACCCGATTCCACGGATACGGCGCTCCACCTCTTGATCGCGCCGACCCCGCGTTTCCCAAGCGGTCTCTATCCGTCCGAAGTCGTCGAGGATCCGAACTCTGGGCTGCCGTCACATATCGAAATGCGCGCCGTCGAAGGCGACGAAACCTTTTCGCTCGATTACAAAGTCGTCGAGGGGCACTGGCTCATTGTGCACGGTACGTTCAGCCAGACCGAAAAAGTTGCGTTTATGACGTTCAAGGTCGTCGCCGACGTCACGTATAGCAATATTGCGTTTCCGTCAGAGCCCCCGGACCCGCGCCTCGCGGGAACGCCGACGCCGTCCCCCGCCCCCACGTAAGCGCACTCGTTCACGACGGCGACGGCGCCGGCAGCGGCGGTTGCGGGTCGAGCTTGAGTTCCTCTTGTGCCGGGTGCCCAACGCCGTTTTTCGAGGGATGATCCTTGGGCGCGACCCACATGTAGATGTTGGGAATGAGCAGCAGCGTCAGCACCAGCGAACTCAAGACGCCGCCGATCACGACGATGCCCAGGCTCGAGCGTGATGAGGCGCCGGGGTCGAGCGCAAGCGCCAGCGGCAAGTTTCCGGCCAACACCGAGAAGCTCGTCATGATGATCGGGCGGAACCGCGTATGCGCGCTCTCCTTGATTGCCGAGAGCTTGTCGAGCCCGCGATCGCGCAGCGTATTGGCGTAGTCCACCAGTAAGATTCCGTTCTTCGAGGCAATTCCGATCAGAAGAATCGTACCGATCAACGAAAAGAGATTCAGCGAACGGTGCGTCACGAAGAGCGCGCCGATCGCTCCGATAGCCGCGACTGGAACCGAAAAGATGATGATGAACGGCGATACGTAGCTATTGTACAGCGCGACCATCAAGAGATAGACCAGGATGACGGAGACGATCATCGAGAGCCCCATGCCGACCAGCGTCTGATGCATGAAGTCCTGTTGCCCCAGCGGCGCCGGGCGGACCACGATATTTGGGGGCAAGTGGAGCGACGGCAGGCGCTTGAGCAATCCATTTTCGACCGCCGAAAGCGATGAGCTCGGGGCGTAGTTTCCTTCGACGTGGATGACGTTGTTGCGATCGGTGCGGGTAATCAGCGGCGACGTCGGAGTCGATTCGAATCGAGCGATGTCGCTCAGATAGACGATGCCGCCGCTCGACGAGCGTACGGCAACCGACTTCAAGACGTCGAGGCTGGTTTGATACGAGGCCGGATAGATGACCTGCACCTGCTCCAAACCAGCGGTCGTCTCGAACTGGGTTGCGACGTTCCCGCCGAAGGCGGCGCCGGCGGCCTGCGCGGCCTGACCGAGATCCACGCCCAATGCTTGCGCTTTGTTGCGATCGAACTGAATCGAAATCTCCGGGGCGAGCTGCGTGCCCGTGCTGTTGACGCTGGTTGCGCCGGGCACTTTTTGGAGCAGTGCGAGGACTTGCGCAGCGTACGGGGTCGGATCGCCTCCGGTTACGTCGGTAACCAGAAAGTCGATCGGCTGCGCGTTTCCGCCCGACGTGGAGGTTGAGGGAACGACCACGGCGGTAACGTCGCGCGGAAGGGCCTTCTTCACGATCGCTCTGAACTGCGTCAGCCAGTAGTCCGTCGAGTGCTTTCGACCGTCTTTAAGCCAGACGTGCACTTGGCCGACATTGTTCTGCGAGACGAAGCCCCCAAAGGGGGCGGCGTACGCTCCGGCGACGGCGGTATTCGCGAACGTATCGGACGTGTCGAGGATCTTTTGCTCGAGAGCGAACGTGCCTTTCTCTACGGTCTGAATTGGGGTGCCGATCGGATACATGAGCTGAATGAAGATCTCGCCGCGGTCGACGGGCGGAATGAACTCTTCGCCCACGACGCCGAGCGCGACCATCGCCAGCGCGAGCCCGAACGTCCCGGCGCAAAAGAGCGCCACGAGCCGGCCGTGGCCGAGGCTCCATGGCAGAGCGCGCTGCGTATACCAGGTGCGAAGGTCGTCGAACTTCGTACCGAACCAATCGACGGCACGCCACGGCTTCCAATGCGAGCGCAGTGCCCATAAGCCGGCGAGCGTGGGCGTAATCGTAAACGAAACGAAGAGCGAGGTCAGCGTCGAGATCACGACGACGATCGCAAACTCGGCGATCTGCCGTCCGACCTGTCCCTGGATAAAGGCAATCGGCAGGAAGACGACGACGTCGACGAGCGTAATCACGACCGCCGCGGCCCCGATCTCCTCGCGCCCTCGGACGGCAGCCTCTTTGGGCGGCTGCTTCAGCTCGGTAAAATGACGCTCGATATTCTCGAGTACCACGGTTGAGTCGTCGACGAGGATCCCGATCACCAGCGACATGCCCAGCAGCGAAATCGTATCGATCGTGAGATGCATCGCCTTCATGACCGTAATCGCAATCGCCAAAGAGGTCGGGATCGAGACGCAGACGACGATCGCGCTGCGCCACGACCGTAGAAAGAAAATCATGGCGATGCCGGTCAGAAGAATCGCCAGCATCAGCGTCCGCGTGACGATGTTGATCTGCTGCTCGGTGAACTTCGACTGAACGTTGATGACGCGGAACGAGATTTCCGGGAACTGACGCTCGACCGCCGGGAGAGCGCGCAGCACGTTGTTGGACGCGTCTACTTCGCTCCCAGTCGCTGCCTTCTGCACCTGTAGAAAGAGGCCGGGCTTGCCGCTGATGTGGGCGTACTGCAGACGCGGCTCGTAGCCTTCCGTCACGGTCGCGACGTCGCCGACGCGAACGACCGAGTTGGTTGCGGTCCATGGATCCACGACGCCCGGCAAGGCCGAGGTGCCACCCCCGTAACTTTCGACCTGGGCGCCGGTCGAGTTCGCCGCGCTCGAGCTGCTCGTGCTGCTAGTCCGAATGATCGCCAGGTTGCGAACGCTGTCGAGGTTTTGAATGTCGCCACGGATGTCGATGGTCGTCTGACGATTCGGCTCGTAGGCAAATCCGCCGGGCACCCGCTGGTTGTCCAACTGCAGCGTGTTTATGATGTCGTTCAGCGTCAAGTTCGCCGCGGCAAGCCGCGCCGGATCCACGACGACTTCGTACGCCGGGGTCACGAGACCGCCAACGTTGGCAAACGAAATGCCGGGAACTTGTTCGAGCTGCGGCGCGATGACGTTGACCGCGTAAAGCGCTAAACGCGACAGCGAAAGCTTCTGCGAGTAGATTGCGAGCGTGACCACGACCGACTGCGTGGGATCGTAGAGGTTGACCGTCGGCGGCGTGAGGTTTGTCGGAAGGTACTTTTCCGCCGCCTGAATGGCTTTGTTGGTTAACGCGAGATCGGTCGCGGAATCGGAGCTGATATCGAAGATTGCGGTGATCGACGCCTGGCCCTGTTCGACCACCGAGCTGAAGGTTTGCAGATCGGCAGTGCCGGCGAGGTTTTGTTCGATCGGCTGGACGATGTTATCCCGCATCTCGGTGACCGAGGCGCCGTTGTACTGCACCTGGATCGTAACGGTCGGCTGACTGACGTCGGGATAGAGCTCCTTGACGATCGTCATAAGCGACAGGATTCCCGCGAACATCATCAGGGCGACGATGACAAAGACGAGCGTCGGCCGCTCGATGAAGAGCCGGGTGAGGCTGAACTTCACTGGTGGTATGAAACCTTTTCGCCGTCGCCGACGCTGGTCTGGCCGTTGCTCACGATGCGCGTACCGGGATGCAGCCCGCTGACCACCGAGGTGGTGCCGTCACTTCCAATCTCCGCAACCGTAGCCGTCTTGACCGTGTCGTCGGGCTGCACGGTGATGACCGCATCGTGGTTGTCGTCGGTGAAGGCCGTGACCGGCACGCGTACGCCGGCCACAGGCAGCGTCGCAATCGTCCCCTGCACGACCATGCCTGGACGCAACCGTTGCCCTGGGTTGGCGAGCAACACCTTGACCTCGAAGTCCGTCGAACCCGGGTTGATCTCGTTGAGCACGCCGGCAACGTGACCGGTGAAGCGATCGTTGCCGTTCAGATCGGCAGCCGTAACCGTTGCCGGTGATCCGTTTTGGATGCGCGCGACCTCCTCGCTGGACGCGTGAAGAACGGCGTAAATTGGATTGACCTGTTGTAGCGTAAAGATTTCACGTGAGCCGGGATACTCGCCCGGGTTGAGGTTGCGATTAACGACGACGCCGTCGATCGGCGAAACGATCGTCGCTTTGGCGATCTGCACGCGCACTTGATCGGCCTGCGCGATCGCGACTTGTTCTTGCGCCTGCGACTGCTGCACCGCCGATGCTTGTAGCCCCTGGCCCGAGAGCGTTCCATTTGCCGTAACGTTCGATCGGGCCGCCGCAAGGGTTGAGTTAGCCGAATTGAGACTCTGTTGATCGTTGTGAACCAGCGTTGCCTGCGCATCGACGGATTGCTGCGAGATGTAACCCTGGGCCAGGAGATTCTGATCGCGCGTGAGGTTTGCCGTGTCGTTGCCGAGCGTTTTCTGCGCTTGGCCCACCGCCGCTTCGTCGGCACGCACCGTATCGACGCCCTGCGCGATGGACAGCGAACCCTGAAAGACGGTGTGAGCGGTGTTGGCACGATTGCTGTTTGCCGTTGCAAGATCGGATTGCAGCTGCGCCTGCAAATCGGCGGTGTTCAGCAACGCCAGTACCTCGCCGGCGTGCACCGTCTGGCCCTCGCGCACGTAAACGGCGTCCGTCGGCTCGGAAAGGCTGCTTTGTACGGCAACATTCTGATATGGCGCGACAATGCCGGCCAGCCGCCGGGCCGGCTCGATGCTGCCGTAGGCGGCAACCGTCGTTTGCACGTAGGGCGCCTCGGTAGCCTGCGCAGCCGGACGACCCCCGCAGCCGCTTGCGGCTAGGGAGATCAACGCAACACCGAGGAAGAGTGGAGAGAGGCCGTCGCTTCGTTTCATTGACTTGGAAGATTTTACCGAAAGCGGCGGTCCGCAGTCCTGGAGTGAGTCTGAGAATGGACGTAGCCGGCCAAAAGCCGCGGGTGCTCGTGGTCGACGACGAGCTAGGCCTGCGAGAACTTCTCGAGTATGGCCTGGGCCGTGCCGGCTTCGCGGTGCGTAGCGTAACCGAAGGCTCGGCGGCTCTGGCGCTTCTGAGCTCCTGGCCGCCCGATGTGATCGTGCTCGACGTTATGCTGCCCGGCGGCGACGGCTTCACGCTCTTGCCCGAGATCCGCCGGTTGACGACGGCGCCCGTCGTCATGCTCACCGCGCGCACGGAAGTTGCCGAACGAGTCGCCGGCCTTTCGGCAGGCGCCGACGATTATGTCGGCAAGCCGTTCGATTTTGAAGAACTCGTCGCCCGTCTTCGCACGCTTCTGCGCCGTCCCGCAATCGAGCTTCGCGAAACGCTAACGTATGCCGATCTCAGCATCGACACGCCTAGCCGCGCGGTCTACCGCGGCAATCGGCGGATCGAGCTATCCGCGCGCGAGTTCGATCTGCTTCACGTTCTTGCCCAGCGCGCCGAAGAGGTGCTGACGCGCTCGGAGCTGCTCGATCTCGTCTGGGGCGTCGATCGCGACGTGATCCCCAACACGGTCGAGACCTACGTCTCGTTTCTGCGAGCCAAGCTCGACAGCGGCGAGCCGGTAAAGCTCATTCACACGCTGCGCGGCGTCGGCTACTCGCTGCGGACCGGTGTGCAATGAGAACGCGATTGGCGCGCCGCATGCAAACGCTTGCGGCAATCGAGATCTCGATCGTGCTCGCCACCGTCATCCTCGCAGGAGCGCTTTTTGCCTTCGGCGCCTATATTCGCAGCGTGTCGATCGAGCTGAGCGGCACGCTAGCGCAACTTCAAACGGCCCTGAGTCGTACTCCGCTCCCCGACGCGCGGACCGCTGGAATCTTTGCCGCATCGTTGCTGCTGGGAAGCGGCAGCGAAATTGTCTTTCTGGATGCAAACACCCGAGTCGCGGTCTACCGGGCACACCGCACCGATCCAAAGCCCGTAGTCACGGTGCGCCCTCGCGGAGACCTCTCGGGCGATCCGCGCGCCTCCGGACCGCTTTCACGCGTCATCTTAGGTCTCGCCACCGCGTTCGGACTTACGTCGCTCTACGGGCATGTCGGAAACGTCTATGTGGTCGTCAAGAGCAGCGACGCGGCACTCGTGCGCACGGTTGAGTTGTTCACAATCCCGTTGCTCGTCGCGCTGGTGCTCGCTGTCGTCTGCGCCACGCTCGTGGCACGAATGCTGACCAAACAGGCCTTGCGGCCGCTCGACGACGTTACTTCCGCACTCGCGAGATTTGCTTCGGGTGACCTGACGCCACAGCCGATTGCCGCCGACGAACGTCACGAGCTTGGGTCGCTGGCCACGGCATATAACGGCGCAATCGAGCAGATGGAGCGCGCATTTGCGGCACGCGACCGCGCCAACACGTCGATGCGCCAGTTCATTGCCGACGCGGGCCACCAACTGCGCACTCCGCTGACCGTCGTGCAGGGCTTCATCGCAATCCTGCGCCGGGGCGGCATCGAAAGCGCGCCGGACCGCGATCGCATCTTGCATACGATGTACGATCAGAGCCGCGTGATGGGTGCGTTGATCGATAAGCTGATCCTCTTGGAGCGCTGGGAGAGCGTGCAAACCACCGAGACCGCGGCGCCGATCGACGTCGGAACGCTCGTCGCCGATTTGATATCTCCGATTGCCGACGCACATCCGGAACGCCGCTTCGAAGTCTCGACGCAAAGCGGAGTCCTGGCGGCGATCGATCCGACAGAACTCGGACACGTCGTAACGAATCTGGCCGACAACGCCGTAAAGTATGGCGAAGGTGAGATTGCCGTTCGCGTGAGCGCACGCGATGGAATCGCGCTCATCGAGGTTGCCGATCGCGGCCCAGGAATTCCCTCAACCGCCGCAACGCGCGTCTTCGATCGCTTTTATCGCGGCACGCAGCGCGACATCGCAGGCTCGGGCCTAGGCCTCGCGATCGTAAAACGCGCCGTCGAACGCGCCGGCGGAACCATCTCACTCGACACCGGTCCAACCGGCTCCCACTTCATCGTGCAGCTACCCCGCATCAATCTGTCATCCTGAGCGAAGTCGAAGGACAAACGGCGAAGCACTTGTCATCCTGAGCGCAGTCGAAGGATGACCCAGAGATCACGTATACATGGCGGAGAGGGTGAGATTCGAACTCACGGAACGCTATGAACGTTCGCCCGCTTTCGAGGCGGGTGCCTTCAACCACTCGACCACCTCTCCGAAGCTGAGGGTTGGGACGGTTGGGGTGCTAACCCTTCTTCACGGCGGCGCGCTTGTGGCGAAAGAACTCCTGCAGTTGCGCGGCGGCTTCGGTCTCGAGAACCCCTGCCGTCACTTCCAGCCGATGGTTCGTGAACGGCGAGCGCAGCACGTCAAAAGCACCTCCGTCGGCGCCGCCCTTGGGGTCGCGCGCGCCGTAAACCAGCCTTTTGATGCGGGCGGCGATCATGGCGCCGGCGCACATAAGGCAGGGCTCTTTGGTCACATAGAGCGTCACATCGTCCAGACGCCAAGCGCCGAGACGCTGCGCCGCTTCGCGTAGGAGCAGCATCTCGGCATGCGCGGTGGCGTCGCGCCGAGACTCTTTTTCGTTCTTCGCTTCCAGTACGAGGTCGCCGCTGACGAGCACCGCGCCGATCGGCACGTCGCCGGCGCAAGCTGCTTGCTCGGCAAGCTCGAGCGCTCGGCGCAGATACGCTTCGTCTTCAGTCATGCAGCAATGCGCGCCCGGAGGGATTCGAACCCCCGATCCCAGCCTTCGGAGGGCTGTGCGTTATCCAGCTACGCTACGGGCGCACGGTTCGACGTCACCGCGCCGCGTCCGGCGGCACGCCGGCGCTCGGGATGTGCTTGAAAAGATCGAGCTTATGGTCCACGAGCGTGCGATAGAACTTGCGCACGCAGTCGGGGTGTCCAAAGAAGTACGTTCGGGCGTATGCTAAATCTTCGCCCGAACTATCCGGAACGTAATGCGAGATTTCGATTTCCTCCATCTGTGCCCGATCGACCGGATGGGGGCAGAAATCGCATGGAATCGTAGACATGACTTTAACTTACCTCAGAATGAAGCCGGCCGCCTCCGCTAGAGCGGCCGGACTCCTGTCGTTTTGGCTCGGGTAGGACTTGAACCTACGACCAAGGGCTTATGAGTCCCCTGCTCTACCACTGAGCTACCGAGCCGTGTCCGCCCGCGCCGCGCGGTTTCGCGGTCGCAGTATACCAAGACCGCCCTCGGCGGACAACCGGTTCCAACGCGGGCGATTCGGCAGCCGCTTGGCAGTTACTTTTTTGGCGCGCCAGGGGCTTCTGTGTTTCGGGTATATGTCTGGCCGCCTGTGGCCACGCAACGAAGGACGCTCCGCGCAAGCCCGAGGTACAAGTGGTACGCGCTGGCGGCAGTCATGCTGGGAGCGGTCATGGCGCCGCTCGATTCCAGCATCGCAAACGTTGCGCTCCCGGCAATCGGTCACGGCTTCCACACCGCGGTCGACAACACCGAGTGGGTTTTGATCGCTTATATGCTCACGGCGTCGTCCACGCTCGTGCTTTTCGGACGGCTCGGCGACATGTGGGGCCAAAAGCGCGTGTACACGCTCGGCTTTATCGTCTTCGGCCTCTCATCGCTGGCATGTGCGTTCGCGCCTTCGTTCCTCGTGCTCGTCGCGGCACGAGCGGTCCAGGGGTTCGGCGCCGCGATGCTTATGTCGTCAAGTCCCGCAATTATTACCGACGCGTTTCCCGCCCACGAGCGCGGACGCGCGATCGGCCTTAACGGGGGCGCCGTTGCGGTCGGACTTTCGAGCGGCCCAATTCTCGGCGGCCTCATTGTCACTTCCTGGACCTGGCGCTGGATTTTTATCATCAACGTTCCCATTTCGATCGTCGCGCTCGCGGTCGCGGCATTCATATTGAGGCGCGAACGTCGCGGAAACGAGGGCTTCGATATTCCGGGAACGCTGCTCGCCTTCACCGCACTTTTCGCGACCGCGCTCGGGCTCTCTCGCGCGCACGTTTGGGGCTGGAGCTCGATCCGTACGATCGGAGTACTCCTTTATGGTGCGATCGGCGTTGCGGCTTTTTTGAGCGTGGAACGGCGCGCTAAAGCTCCGGTTCTCGATCTTGCGTTGTTCAGAAATCGAACGTTTGCATTTTCGGTGCTTGCCGGCATGCTGTACTTCTGCGCGCTTTACTGCGTAATCTTCACGATTCCGCTCTCTGCGCAAGTCGCAATGGGGCGCACGGCGCTCCAAGCCGGTCTCTTGATTCTACCGATCTCGGTACTCAATCTTCTTCTCGCGCCCGCTGCAGGCGCACTCTCAGACCGCGTCCCCGCGCGCTACGTCTCGACCGCGGGCGCGGCCTGCTTTCTCGCCGGATCGCTACTTCTCGCGGCGCAGCCGGCCCATCCGAATCTATGGTCTCTCACCCTGGCGCTGCTCGTTACCGGAGCAGGCACGGCCGTCTTCACTCAGCCGAACAACAGCACGATCATGGGCAGTGCTCCCGCGAATCGGCGCGGCATTGCAGCAGGCGTTCTGGCGACTGCACGAACGACTGGGCAGCTGCTCGGCGTCTGCGTCGCCGGGGCGATCTATTTCTTGCGCGCCTCACAACTCGGCCCACTCGCGCATACCTTCTTGCCCGCAAAAGCCGTATTTCTCGGCGTGGCTTTCATCATGCTGTTTGTGACCGCGCTCTCATACTTGCGCGACTAGCCTTTTCACGGCGATAACCAGAAGATCGCGTTGGCGCGTCTATCTAGTGGTTAATGCCAAGAAATGATGACCTGGCCGTTGCCCTGAGCCGCCCCGCCACGCTTGTCCATGACATGATGTGCTTTCGGCTCTGCATAGGACCAACCACCGCCTCCGCCACCTCCGTAGTAGCCGCCTCCACCCCCGCCGCCTGCGTTTCCACCGTCGCCAGCAGACCCGCCAGCACCGCCGTCACCGAGTGTCCCTTGTCCGCCGGGGCCGCCAGAGTAAGAGCCCTGCCCCCAGCGCCGCCGCTTCCGCCAGTTTTTTGGTCGTCGCCGGAGCCCCCACCTCCGCCGCCG
Organism: Candidatus Cybelea tumulisoli; assembly: GCA_003167155.1. GTDB lineage: Bacteria > Vulcanimicrobiota > Vulcanimicrobiia > Vulcanimicrobiales > Vulcanimicrobiaceae > Cybelea > Cybelea tumulisoli. The sequence continues at coordinate 25,150 of PMTY01000080.1, read as the reverse complement.
GCTGAACCCGAGCCCTGACCGGCGCCGCCAGTGGCGCCAGTCCGCCCCCCGCCGGCACCGCCGACGTTGCCGCCGCTGCAACATCCGCCGAACTCGCCTTGACCGCCCCCTCCGGCAGCTACAACCACGCGGTCTTGCAGTTTGCTGCCGCCCCCGCGCACGTCGGATGCTCCGCCTCCGCCACCGCCGCAACCGTTGGAGTCACAAATTACCGCTCCCGCCACCGTTATAGCCGCCGCCGCCGTAATATGTGCCTTCGCCGCCAACAAACACCGCTAGCGACTCCCCGGGCGTAACTCGAACCACCGCCGATATCAGGCCTCCCAATCCGCCGTGGCTAACGTTTGCGATTGCTCCGTATCGGGCGCCTTGTGGGGCAGATTGAACGCGCCCGGCGATGCCATCGGCGACTGCGCCCCGCCGCACCCTGCAAGCATGGCGACCAACGCGGCAGCGCCCAACGCGTAACGATCGAAACGCAAATCAATCATCTGGCTCCCCCTTTGGCGCCCTAACGGTTCGACGGCGTGGCATGGCCGCCCGTCGGTCAAAGCTACACTCGCAAGTTCCGGCGATTCACGAAGAAGAAGGCTGTGCGATTCTGCTAGAGCCGACCAGTGAATGATTGCAGCTGTGCGCCACGGAATTGAAAGTTACGCGTTACGCAACGACAAGACGCCCGCGAGTGCATACGCGAAAGAAACACGGCCCCGCGAATCGCGAAGCCGTTGAACGAAGAACTGGGGCGCCTTTATCTAGCGGTTAGTGCCAGGAAATGATGACCTGGCCGTTGCCCTGAGCCGCTCCGCCACGCTTGTTCATGACGTGATGTGCTTTCGGCTCTGCATAGGACGAACCATCGCCGCCACCACCCCCATAGTAGCCGCCTCCTCCGCCCCCACCTCCTCTTGCCACGCATTGCGAGCCGTCAGCGGATCCTCCAGTGCCACCGCTGCCCAGCCTACCGCGGCCGCCGCTGGAAGGATGACAAATTTTGCTCCAACAAAACAAAAGAGCGGCGCTGATAAAACCGTTACAGCACCGCTCTTTTGAGAATCGCGGTCGGAGGGACTCGAACCCCCAACCTACAAGTTCGTAGCCTGTTGCTCTATCCAATTGAGCTACGACCGCATATNNAACGGTTTAGCAAACCGCCGCCTTCAGCCGCTCGGCCATCTCTCCCCGCCTCGCAAGTGCCCTATTCTACGCGGTTTCTTCGCGAAATTGCCAGCCTACCGGGGCCGCGGCCGCTTTGCCCGCCCTACGGGTCAGTCTCGCAGAGGAGTGGTCTCAGGTTTTAAATGTATAAAATACGATGCCTTCTTAGTTGACGCTATGGGAACGAACTCTCTCGGCGTCATCTTGTAATCGAAAAAGCTCGACAAATTATCGGCGCGTCGATCGGTAGTTCCTAGCGAGGGCAGTCCAAAGTTTTGCTCGGTATATTTTAGGATGCTTCCAAATTCGTGCTGATCGTGGGAAATATACCCTTTGCGCGTATACGCTGAAATAACAATGAGAGGCACCCTGAATCCCAACTCGTTCGCATTGTATATTCGCGGCTTGACATGGTCGAACCAACCGCCCCAATCATCCCACGTGATAAAGATCGCCGTATTGTCCCAATACGGTGACTCTCCGATTGCGTTAACGATGCTGGCGACCCACGCCGGACCCGTGCCGTTATTATCTCTGGGGTGGTCGGAATCGGCTTTAGAGGGCGTTACCCACGCGACTGTGGGAAGTGCGCCATTTTGAATGGTCGTTAGTACTCTAGAGCTAGGCCACTTTACGTACTCGTTGTAATGCGGGTTCTCAAAGATCTGTTCGATGGCGTCGGGAGCATGCATTAATCCGGAGCCGTTCGTCTCCTGAAAATACATCCATGTATATGAAGACGACCCCGCCATAATCAGGTCCATTAACGTCTTACGCGCGAAGCACGGAAATACGTTCGGTCCGGGAGCACCCGTGTTTATATTGATCGACTCCACGGTACTGCTCGGTTGCGAATTGCACCCGCCGTTCGGCGAGTCGCTCTGGTTTCCCGGGTTGTTGTCCGCCACATACACGCTGTGTTGCTTTATCGTCGAGGTGCCGCTGATCAAATACTGGTGCGCAACGAATGTAGGGCCCTCGTTCGACTGAAACATATTGTCGGCAAATGCGTATTGCTCCGCCATCGTATAGTATGGCTGGACCTGCCCCTGTGGAACGTATCCAAACGCCGTCGAGCGGCCGCATTCTCCGGCACAGCCTATAAGGTCCCAGCCATCCATGTCGCCCTTAGCGTACTGCGTCAAAAAATCCGCATGCTCATGATCCATGTCAAATGGCGCCGTCATATTCACGGCCCGCAGTTTAATCTTTTCGCCTTTGGAGTTATAGCCCCAACTCTGCGTGTTGGCTCCCGGTAAGAACTGAAACAAGTTATCGACCGAACGATTTTCCTGTACGATGATAACGACGTGTTGAATCGGACTGCCGCTACTACTTAGCCCAAGCGCTGATGTGCGGAAACCTGGACTACCGTTGAGCCCAGTGGGTCCGCTGCACGCTACAAGCGCCATCAGCAAAGCTAATCGTTTCACAAAGCCGTCCTCCCGTCCGCCGCTTAACGATTCGTCGGGGCGGGACCTTCCTACGGAGGCGCGGTTGGGCCCTCCAGCGGCCGTTCGGGCACGATCTCCGCGACCACCGTCCTGCGGCGTACCGACGGGCGCGACATCAGCGCATCGAGACCGGCAACGCGTCCGGTGGGAAGCACGAAGCTTAGCGCCGACAAGAGCAGCAAACAACCGTCAATCGAGGACCAACCGCTGAGCGTCCCGAGCGCCCCTCGAGCGGCGAGATAGTTGAGCGGCAAGAGAATGCCAACAAACGCGCCGAGGCGCGTGAATAATCCGAGAAACAGCGAGATGCCCACGCACACTTCGCCGAAGCGCACCAGCTCGGCGAAAACGGTTGCGTTGGGCGCGACCGTATGAACCAGAAAATCGTGATACGGCCCCGTCGTCTTGACGATTCCATCCGCAACGTAAATAGCGAAAGCGCCCGTGGGCGGCATGAACTGCGCGCTGTGCAGAAACTTGGGAACGCCATGGATGAGCCAGATGCCGCCGGTCAGGAATCGCGCCAGCGCCAGCCATCCACCGTAGGCCCGCGACGAGGGAAGCTTCACGCCACAACCTCCTTTTCTCTCTGCACCATTCGTGCGATCATCGATGCCGCTTCGCTTGCCGCGTTCGGCCGCGCCAGGCGCCTCGCTGCTGCAATCATCTTCTCTTGCCGAGCTTTATCCCCGAAAATCGCTTCGAGCATCGCCGGCAGCTCGCTGGGTTCCGACGTGCGTGCGGCAGCACCGGCCTCAACGAGCACGCGAGCGTTCCGTTCCTCCTGGCCGGGCAACGGCCGGCAGAGAACCAAGGGCACCTGGGCGACAAGCGCTTCGGCCGTGCTCAGGCCGCCCGGCTTGGTGACAAGCACGTCCGCGGCGTGCATGTAGTCGTAGACGTTATCCACGAAGCGCAGTACTCGCACGGGGAGGCCGACGCTTTCGGCTGCATCGGTAAGCCGGCGTCCGATTCGCGCGTTTTTTCCGGCGACGACGACTGCGGCGAGCGGCGCGCGAACCGAATCGAGCGCACAGAGCATGCGCTCGAGCGGCGCGATCCCGAGGCCTCCTCCCATCAGCAGCGCGACGTAACGATCGCGCGGAAGATCGAGCCGCTCACGCAATGCATCGCGCGGCTCCTGCGATCGCACGAACTCGGGGCGCACGGGGATTCCGCTTACGGCGATCGCTTCCGGCCTCACGTGCCGGGAGAGCAACGAATCCCGCATGGCGTCGGTCGCAACGACGTACCGGTCGATATTTCTATGGATCCAGAATCCATGCACGGCAAAATCCGTTACGATGGCCGCGACCGGCGGCGCATCGCTAAAGCGGCGTTTGTATTCGGCCATGGCGCCGCACGGGAAGGCATGCGTGCAGACGACCGCGTCGGGACGTTCGCGCAGCATCAGCGGTCGCAAATTATCGGCGGTGAACTGGTGCGCCCAGGCGCGAAATCTCCCGACCTCGGTAGCTCGCTCGGCGCGATCGTAGATGTACCGGTACATCTGGGGAATGGTCTTGACCATCCGCAAATAGCCGTCGGAGACGACGCGCGAGACGACCAGCGCGGCATACTTGTACGAGTCCACGACTCGCGTCTTTGCCATTGGGTCGCGTCGGCGCAACTCGTCCGCGACCGCGTTTGCGGCCGAAACGTGGCCGACGCCGACGCTGGCGGAAAGGAACAGGACGCGAATTAGCTTCGCTCCTCGTCTGCGGCTTCGGTTTCGTCGCCTTCGTGAACGTATTCCAAGAAGTCGTCGAGAATCTCTTGTGCGAGCGCATCGTTATCCAAGAGGTTTCCGGCGAGATCGGTTACGATGAACTGCTCCTCACCGTCGTTTTCCGGTTCGTGCAGCAGGACCGCATAGGAGACGCTTTCCTGCGGGTCTTCGAGGATGCCCACCACCTCGAACGGCAGCGTGGCGCCCTCGTGAGTCTCGATGTTGAGCACCTCTTGGAGCTCGAGCGGCGTGTGCGGCATCGCGCCTTCTCCGTTGGAGGATGGCATGGCCTAACTCCCTTCTATTGTAAGCAGCGCGTGACGTTGGCTTGGTGTTCGGCCAAAGTTTTGGCGAAGGCGTGGCGGCCGTTGCCGCAGTAGACGTAGTAGAGATTTTCGCTCTTGGCGGGATGGAAGGCCGCCTCCAGCGACGCGAGGCCGGGGTTTGCAATCGGTGTCGGAGGCAGCCCCACATGAACGTAGCTATTGTAGGGCGAGTCGATTCTCAAATCGGCAAAGGAGAGCGCGCTCTTGTGCTGCGGCAGCGCGTACTCGATCGTCGCGTCTACCTGCAGCGGCATTCCAAGGCGAAGCCGGTTGTAGATTACCGCGGCGATTTGCGGGCGATCGGCTTGGCTTTTCGCCTCTCGCTCGACGAGCGACGCAACGGTTACTGCTTGAGGAACGCTCACGTGCAGCGCGCGCGCCCGCGACGCCGCATCGCGGGGAAGCTCCTTGAGAAACTGCCCGGTCAAGAGCGCCGCGAGCTGTTCGGGCGCCGCTCCCAGCGGCATCAAATAGGTGCTTGGAAAGAGAAATCCCTCGAGGCTTTTCGTGCGAGCGCCGTCGACGAGCAGCCTCTCCTGCATGAAATCTTGCCGCAGCGCCGCCGACGAACCGAGACCATTATTCTGCAGACGCGCAGCGATCTGTTCGGCGGTAAAACCTTCGGGAATCGTCACCCAAGTCGCGACTTGCGCGCCGCCGGTTACCAGTGCGCGCAAGACGTCGCTCTGCGTGACGTGCGGCCCGAAGCGGTATTCCCCGGCTCGCACCGCCGCATCTTCGTCGCGCAGTCTGGCCAAAATCCGGAACGTCAGCGTGTTGCCGATTACTCCGCCCTCCGCGAGCTGGATGGCGACTTCGTCGAAAGTTGCACCGCGCTGGATCACCAGCTGGTGCGACGCTTGCGGATGGGATCGGTCGGCGGCGACTGCGTACCAGAAAAGGCCGCACGCAACGATGGCGCCGACAACGAGCAAAGCGGCGCCCGTTGCAAAGCGCGCGACGAGGCTCACGCGCTCGGCTCGTTCCGGCGGCGCGCGAGAAATGATTCGAGGATCAACGCGGCCGCCATCCGGTCCACGATCGTCCGGCGCTTTTGCCGCGAAACGTCTGCAGCGATCAGGCTTTTGGTCGCCTGGGCGGTTGTGAGGCGCTCATCCACACGATGGATCGTACCCAGGAAAACCTCGCGGAGTCTCTCGACAAACGCATCCATCTCGCGCGCCCAGATGCCGCGGTCGCCGGCCAGCGTCAAGGGATCTCCCACGACCAGCTCGGCGATCCCGTATGAATCGACCAGCTCTTTGATTCGGGCAAGATCCTCCCGCCGGTTCGTCCGCTCGATGGTAGCGACCGGAAGCGCAAACGTACTGCTGGGGTCGGAGACCGCGATGCCGATGCGCTTGCTGCCGACGTCCAGCGCCATGATCACGCTCCGAGGCCGCCGAGATAGGCCACGGCCTTTGGCCGGCGCCCCAGATGATGAGCGACCAACTCCGCAACCGCATGCGCCGCCGCCGGCGTCGCGTGCAGCGCGGCGGCCTCACCGCCTTTAGGCACGGCCAGCGCCCGTAGATTTACGAGGTCTTGCGCCGTCAGTTCGGCCAGATCGCGCCAGCGTTCGCGGCAAGCTCCGTCGACGAATCCGCCGGCCTCCGCGTCGAGCCACACGTTATCGGAGTCCAGGGCGCAACCGCAGCGCACGCACCGGTCGAGGGGCGGAGCGAGGCCGAGCAGATCGAGCAGACGAAGCGAAAATCGCGGTAGCAGGCCCAGGGGATCCGCGGACCCCGCGATCGTCCCAATGGCGCCCGCAAGCAAGTCGTACACTTCGGGAAGCGCGAGGTCGAGTTCGCAGAACGCGTCGATCGTTTCGGCCATGAGCGAGACGACGGCATAGCGTTCGGGTTCGACCAGCGTCGGCCACGGTGCCGAGATGGTCTCCGCCGAGACGATGACCTCCAGCGAGCGGCCGCGGTGCATCAAGAACGCGCACTCGTTCGCCAGCTCCAGCCGCCCAGCCAGGGGGCTGCGCATGCGGCGAACGCCTTTCGCCACCGCGTCGAGCTTGCCGCGTTCGCGGGTAAAAATCGTCACGATGCGATCGGCTTCGGAGAGCTGGCGCCGGCGAAGAACGATGCCGCGGGTTTTATAAGCGCGCGGCGGCGTCAGAATCCTCCGATTGTCGCGATTGCGTAACGCCCCCGTTGGTATAGACGCGAACCGCGAGGATGCGACGGCCGCGGGTTCGATCGACGCGCAAGCGCGTGTGGTCGTCCGCAACGATCTCTTCCCCTTCGTTGGGAAGCCGCCCAAAGAGGCCGACCGTGTAGCCGCCGATCGTCTCGAAATCCTCGGTCGGAAGCTCGGTCCCGAGCTTGGCATTGACGTCTTCGATATTCGTTCCGGCTTCGACTACGGCCTCAAGCTCCGAGATGACCGAGATCGGCTCTTGCTCGTCCGCGTCGTGCTCGTCCCGAATCTCTCCGACGATCTCCTCCAAGAGGTCTTCCATCGTTACGAGGCCTGCGGTACCGCCGTATTCGTCCACCACAATTGCCAGCGAAAACTTGTCGCGTTGCATCTCTCGCAGAAGCTCGGCGATTTTCTTCGTCTCCGGGACGTGTACCGCCGTGCGCATCAGGGAGCGAACGCTCGCGTGAGCCAGCGAGCCGTTTGCAAGCGCGACCAAAAGCTCGCGGTCGTGAATAACGCCGACGATATCGTCTTTGGATTCCTGGTAGACCGGCAGCTTCGAATAACCCTCGGCGGTAACCACGTCGAGAACCCGGCGCGGCGAGTCGTCGATCGAAACGGCGACCATCTCCGGGCGCGGCTTCATCACTTCACGGACGATCGTGTCGCCGAACTCCATCACCGAGTGAATCAGCTGTCGTTCCTCCTCCTCGATCACGCGCTGCTCCGCACCGACGTTGACGAGTACCCGAATATCTTCTTCGGTTACATACATCGTCTGCCCGTGCTTGATGCGAAACGCTTTGAGAATGAGATCGCTCACCATCTGAAACGTTCGCGCGATCGGAGCGAGCACATAGGAGGCATAGCGCATCGGAAGCGCGAGCCGCAGCGCCCAGCGTTCGCTGTCGCCGGTTGCGATGGTCTTCGGGATGATCTCCCCAAAGAGTAAAAAGACGATCGTCATCACAACCGTCGAAAGGATCGCCGCCGACGGAAGACCGAGCGAGATCGCAACGTAGGTAGCGAGCGAATCGGCCACCAGCAGCACGATCGTGTTGCCGACGAGTATCGAGGTCAGGAATCGGTTCTTGTCGTCGACGAGAGGCTGGAGATCGCTCGCGCCGCGCACGCGGCGGTCGGCGATCGCCCGGGCACGCAGCCGCGAAATCGAAACCAGGGCGGCCTCCGAAGCCGCAAAAAAGCCCGCAAGCAGGACCAGCACGACGAGCGCGATCAGCTCGTACGGCAGGCCGCCGGGGCTACTTCGAACGGGGTCGGTGTTCAAGTCGGGCCATTATAACACAACGTGGGGCCGCACCAGCACGTAGATCGCCAAGGCGGCGAGCGTGCCGAGTACGGCTCCCCAGAAGACCTCGAAGGGGCGGTGGATCTGCGCCTCGACGCGGCTCTGGGCAACCAAGAAGGCGATGAAATACGCCAAGATGGCGGCAAGCGGTTTCTGGTAAAAGAACGCGAGCATCGTCGCCACGGCAAACGCTAATGCTGCGTGTCCCGATACGGCTCCCCCTTGGAGCGCCGAACCGCGACCGACCCAGGCCTTGGCGAAGATCGTCGCGATGGCGACCACCGCCAGCACGATGAGTGCCACGTTGGCAGGCACGGCTTTCACGGCGACAAAAACGCGAGTCTCGCCGCTCATCAGCCCTTGATAGAAAATTAGGTAGGCGGCCAGTACGGCCCCGATCGCTGCAATGAGCACCGCGCCCGCGGCCGCATCTTTGGCACTCTTGGCTAGCGGATGATGCGCGACGGTCAGCAAGTCGACGATCGACTCGATCGCCGTATTCATCAACTCCATGCTGAGCACGAGCGCGACCAAGCCCACCGTCGCAATAACGTAGACGCGATCCAAGCGCAAGATGAGCGTCGTCACGAGCACCAGCGCCGCAATGAGAAAGTGCACGCGCATGTTCGGCTGCGTGCGCGTCGCATAGATTATGCCTTCGAAAGCGTGGTGAAACGAGCGGAAAAACCGGCTGCGATCGACCGGCAGATAGTGCGGGTCGCGTTTGCCTCGATCGTCGGCGGGTTGGTGCATCAGGCTTTTGCGGCGTATGGCCAGGGGAGCGCGATCGCTTCGGCCAGCCGTCGCTCCTGAAGTTCCATCGCGCGCCGTTGGTCGGCGAGCACGTGATCGTGGCCCATCAGATGGAGCAGACCGTGAATCAGCAAGCGGTATATTTCATCCTGCAGCGGCGCATCGTACTCCGCCGCCTGGCGCCTCGCCGTATCAACCGAGATCACGACGTCGCCCAGGAGCCGCTCGCCGGCCACGGGCATTTCCGGCCCGTCCATCGGAAAGCTCAGAACGTCGGTCGGCGCATCCTTCCCTCGGTAATCGCGGTTGAGCGCGCGCATCGCCTCGTCGCCGATGAGCGTCAGCGACAGCGCGCCGGACTCTCCAACGGCGCCGAGCAGCCGCCGAGCCGTTGAGACCAGCGAACGCCCATCCACGCCGCTGCGGCGCACGTCATTTCGGAAGTGGATCACTTGCATACGCGCGTACGATGCGCGCCACGAGCGGATGACGAACGATGTCGTGGTCGTCAAGCTCAACGACGCTCACGTCCTCGATATCGCGGAGCCGGGCCGCTGCCGTGCGCAGACCGCTGCGCTGCCCCGCCGGCAGATCGATTTGCGTTATGTCTCCCGTCACGATCATCTTTGAGCCGCTGCCCAAGCGCGTAAGAAACATTTTGAGCTGGTCCTCGGTCGCATTTTGCGCCTCGTCGAGGATCACGAATGCATCGGAGAGCGTTCGCCCGCGCATGTAGGCCAGCGGCGCTATTTCAAGCGTGCCGCGCTCGATGAATTTGTTGACGAGTGAATCTTCCAACAGATCCTTAAGCGCGTCGAAGAGCGGGCGCATGTACGGATCGACTTTTTCGCGCATATCGCCGGGAAGAAATCCCAACCGCTCGCCGGCCTCCACGGCCGGGCGAGAGAGAATCACCCGTGACGCCTCCTGCCTTTTCATCGCCCGGACCGCCATCACGATCGCAAGATAGGTCTTTCCGGTACCGGCGGGACCGATCCCGAAGGTGAGCGTCGACTCCTCGATCGCGCGCACGAACTGGCGTTGACCCGCCGTCCGCGGTCGCACCTCGCGCCCGCGCTCGGTTCGCAGCAGGGTGGCCGGAAGGGCTTGCGCCGCATGCTGCGTGGCAGCGTCGGAGAGTGCCAATGCAAGGTCGTCGGGCGTTATGTGAGCGCCTCCGACCGCGGCGTCGAGCACCCGCCGCACGACGGTTTCAGCACGCGCCACGGCGGCGTCGTCGCCCGCGAGCAGTAAACGGTCGCCGTCGGCATGGACTGCGACGCCCAGCGTCGCCTCAATGGCGGAAAGATTGCGATCGTACTCTCCAAAGAGGCGCACCCGGTCGGAGAGCTCGTGAAGATCGATGGATCGTTGGGCGGTCAACCCTACCGGTATTCGTCGTTAAGGCCCCGGGGCTTTCCCAGCACTTCCGCGGCGATGACCGCCCGAACCAGCTCGGATCCGGTGCCGAACGGGGAACGCCGCCTAACGCTGTGCGTTACGGGCGCGGCGAGAGGCTCGCTCCGCGGGGCGGGCACCGGCCTCGGCGGTGCGGGACGCGGTGCGACCGGACGCGGCGGCGCGGGGCGCTGCGGCGCGGGACGCACCGACAGCAGGCCGGGCGAACGGGCAGGCGCCTGGGCCCGAGCCTGCACCGCCTGCAGCGCCTCAACGAGCCCGTGCTGTTCGGCGGTATCACGCGGAACGGACATGTCAGCCCTAGCCGAGTCGGAGGGTTGTCGAACGACGAAGGAGACTTGCCGATGCTCGGGCGGCTTCCCCGCGAGCTGACGGCGCGCGCTCGAAACCATGCTGCCGACCACGCCGATTATCAAGAAAACGATCCAGATAAGAATGCCGACGTCGCGCATCGGGGCGAGCTACTTGTTCGCCGGACCCGTGAGTGGCGGAGGCTGTTGCTGCGCGTCGGTCGCCGCTTCAGTCGAAGCGCCGATGGACGAGCGCATCTCCGTATCGGCCTGCACGTTCTTGAGCCGGTAGTAGTCCATGACCCCGAGATTGCCGCTGCGGAACGCCTGCGCGATCGCTTGCGGAATCGTGGCCTCGGCTTCAACGACCTTGGCACGCATCGCTTGCGTCTCGGCCTTCTGCTCCTGCTCGGCTGCCTGCGCCGCATATTGCCGTTCCGCCGCTTTTGCCTGTGCGATGCGGCGATCGGCCTCGGCCTGACTCGTCTGCAGCTCGGCGCCGATATTCTTACCGACGTCCACGTCGGCGATGTCGATGGAAACGATCTCGAAGGCCGTGCCGGCGTCTAGGCCCTTGGCAAGGACGGCCTTACTTATCCGATCGGGGTACTCGAGAACTTCCTTGTGATCGACCGCAGCGCCGACTGCCGAGACCACTCCTTCGCCGACGCGCGCGATAATCGTTGGCTCGCCGGCGCCGCCGACGTACCGGTCCAGGTTGCTGCGCACCGTGATCCGCGCTTTCACGTTGAGCTGGATTCCGTTCTGGGCGACGCCCTGAAAGGTCGGCGTCTCGATGACCCGAGGGGTCACCGAGGTTTGCAGCGCCTCGAGCACGTTGCGACCGGCCAAGTCAATTGCCGCCGCGCGCTGCCATTCCAAGGGAATCTGAGCGCGTTGCGCGGCGATCATGGCCAGCGTCACGTTCTCGACGTTTCCGCCGGCAAGAAAGTGCGATTGCATTTGATCGACCGAAAGATCGAGACCCGCCTTGCGCGCGCGCACGTAGTTGGTGACGATCACGCTGGGCGGAATGCCGATCAGACGCATTCTCACCAAGGCGATAATGCCGAGCGGAACGCCCGCCGCGATCGTTCGAATCCAAAGACCGATCGGAAAGTAATACAGGAATGCGAAAAACGCGATAACGACGATGAAGATGATCACGGCGCCGCTGACGGCAATCATGTATGCTCCTAACTAAGTGGCTGGCTCGACAAAAATCCGAGCGCCTTCGACGCGCACCACTCGGATTGGGGTACCGGCGGCGATAAACTCACCGGCGGTCAGGACGTCGATTCGCCGTCCGTCAATCGAAGCGATGCCGGCCGGGCGCAGAAAACTAGTCGCCGTTCCCGCTCGGCCGCGCAGCGCGCCAAAATCGGTGCTCGTTACGTACTCCGGCCCCTGGGCCGCCGAGAGCGCCAACCGCTGCGCCCAAGCGTTCTGAGGAACGGCCCGCACCGTCAACGTGAATCCGATTACGGTAAGGACGATTGCCGTAGCGATCGTTTCGACCCCCACGAAGAGAAATGGCATCCCAAAAGCCAGCAGTACGGCGACCAAGAGCGCACCGGCCCCCAAGATTCCCGGGAGACCGTGGCCCGGAACGACGTGCAGCTCCCAAAGAATTCCGATGAGTCCGATCACCGCCAACCCGACGACGAAGTCGTTGGAGAACCCGGCATAGACGTGGCTTCCGAAAAAGAGCGCGAGCGCACCGATGCCGATGATGCCGGCGATGCCGTGCAAAGTCTGCATCTCGATCAAAAGGCCGAGCATACCCAGCGTCAGCAACAGGCCGCTGACGACCGGATCGGTTGCGAAGCGCGCGATCATCTCGCCAAAGGAGTACGATTGCGTGACCAGCGGCGCACCGGCGAGCTTCAGGTCGGTAAGCGCCGCATTTAAGTCCGGCGCCGTGCCTTCGGCCACGCCCGCGCGGACCGCGTCGTCGGTGTTGAGGGTGAGCACCATTCCGGAACGCTTATACTGCGGAAGATTCGCATTCTTATCGACCATCGCTCCGGCGATTTGCGGACTGTGATGCGAACGCTCCGCGGTGGATTCGAACTCGCCGCGCAGCGCCGAGATGATCTTGTCGCTGGGCGGAACCGTGCCGCCGGCCTCAACGGGCTCGGCCGCGCCGATCGAGGCCCCGGGAGCCATGATGATGCGGTTGGCAGAGAGCGTGATCAATGCCGCGGCGGAGTAGGCGCGTTGCGCAACGTAGGCGTCGACCGGCTCTTGCGCGCTAAAGAGCGCGTCGCGAATCCGAAACGCCGAGCTCACGAGACCGCCCGGGCTATTGACGGTCAGCAGTATCGCGCGCGCGTTGGTCCGGTTGGCTTCGTCGACGGAGCGCTCCACCAGGTGCGCCATGCCGTCGTCGACGGTTCCGGTAATCGGAATGACCACGACGGGCCGGTCGAACGAGGAAGCGCCGGCTATGCCGCCCACGAGACCGCACAGAAGCAACGAGCACGAAACCCACGCCCGCAGCCGTAATACCTTCATGCCGTTAGCTACCTTGGCTCGCTAGCAGAAGTTACGTTAGGACGCCAGTTCTTCGGTGACTACCTGGCGGACGAGGTTGCCGTCGGCGACGCCTTTGAGCTGCGGCATCACGACCTTCATGACTGCCCCGGCATTTCGCGACTCGGGCGGCAACTCGGCAAGAACGCTTTGGACGATCGCGCGCACCTCGGCGGCGGTGCGCTGCGGTGGCAGATACGCGAGCAGAATCTCCCGCTCGGCGCGCTCTTTCTCGGCAAGATCCGTGCGCCCGGCCTTTTCGAACTCCGTCAGCGAGTCGCCGCGCTGCTTTACCAGCCGCGTCACGACGTCGCGCTCGTCGGCCTCGGAGAGTTCTTGACCGGCCTCAGAGCGTTTGTAAATGAAACCCGAGAGGGCCGAGCGCAGCGTATCGAGGCGCAGCTGATCGCGAGCCCGCATTGCGTCCTTGAGGTCCCCAGAGATTCGGTCCTTGAGCGTTCCCACGTCCTAAGGTCGGGCTAGGCGCGGCGCTTGCGAGCCGCAGCCGACTTCTTCTTCTTGCGGACGCTGGGTTTTTCGTAATGCTCGTGTTTGCGCGCCTCGGCGAGGATCCCAGCCTTCTGGGTGGCCTTCTTGAAACGGCGCAAGGCGCTCTCAATGGTCTCGCCCGGAGCGATGCGAACTTCCATTCTGTTGACGACCCCCTCTCGGCGCGCGTGAAGCGCGAAAAATAAGGCCCCAAAGGGCCTCGTCTGGCTAGGGTAACACAGCCCCGGCATAGCGTCAAATCTCAGCCGGGCGGCCACGACATCCGGCGGCCGGCCAAGACGTGGACGTGCACGTGCCCGACGGTTTGGCCTCCGTACTCCCCGGTATTGACCACCAAGCGAAAGCCTTGCTCTCCGCCCCGGTCGGCGCCCAACCGCGAAGCTACGCCGATTAAACGCCCCGCGAGCGCCGGTTCGGCCTGCGTTAAATCGGCGATCGTTGCGTGGTGCGGAACCGGGATCACGAGCGTATGCGACGGCGCTTGCGGATTGAGGTCCTCGATCGCGATCACGTCGTCATCTCGATGGATGATTTTTGCGGGCACCTCGCCGCCGGCGATTTTGCAGAAGATGCAGTCGTCCATCAATGCCCTCGAATCGTGAAGCTCCACGATTTCGTCGTGGTATTCCCGGCTTCGTCGGAGACGCGCACGGTAACTCGCACCGGACCGCTCCGATATTCGTATGACGGCAGATATTGAATGAACTGCGAGGTTCGCACGCATTCGGAGGTGACGTCGCGGCCGTCGACCCAGAGCATTGCACTCGACGGATTCACGGGCACCGCGTCGGCGGCGAAGCTCGCATAGACTGCCGGCCGGTTGTTATTGACCGTGGCACCGGCGTCGGGCGCAAAATCGGCAATGCCCGGCGGCGTGCTCGACGCCGAGATCGTCTGCGGCGCCGCCGCGTGGGCGACGTCGTTGCCCGATTCAAGCCGGCCGATCAACGCGTCGCCGTCAAAGTTCGCGCCTCGCGGAATGACGTAGCTGCCGTCGTAAACGCCGGGCGATCGCTGTTGCATCGCTTGATTGGCCACGTCGGAGCCGATGTCGAACGTCGCGGCGGCACCGGGCGTTCCGTGAACGGTCACGTGAATGGTATCTCCCGCACGCAGCGGCCGAGCCGCATCGGTCTCGACGCTATCGATCGTGACGCGCTGCGTGACGCTGGCGATTTTCCGGCTGGCGAGTATCTCTCGCACTTCGTTGGTCTCGACGTTGTAGCGAACGCTGACCGCGTCGCTGGGCTGCAGATCGCTAAAGCTCGCGGCCTTTCCGTTGAGCGAGATCTCCGCCGTACGGCCGGGCGAAATCACCTGGCCGTCGTCGAGCACGAATTGGTTGCCGGCTATTGCGACGATGTGACCGTTTCGCGAGCCAAACTCGTCGATGACGCGCTCGACGTGGCCATCCTTGCGCATCTCGACTCGCGCGAAGTCTCCGGGGCGCACGTCGCCGAGCTCGCCGGGCGAAGTCACGTCCACGTTGACGTCCTCGACGTCGATCGCCGCATTGGGGCCGATCTTGATTATCTTGACGCCCCCGTTATATCCCAGCGTTAGCGTCGGCGGATCTGAGAGCACGTCGACGGCCTCGACCGTGCCGAACCGCGCAAACCCGTTTCCTACCGGAATCAAGCCGCGGCTGGAGCGTCCCACCAACTGCGCGACGATCGTGACCGAGTAGGTGTGCCGGTCGAAATGCGCCTGCGCGCCGAGCACATCGGTAAAAAACCGCAACGGAACGTAAAGGACGTCGTTGATCTCCACCAGCGGTCCCTCTAAGGAGAACTCGCTGGTGTCGACTTGTGCGATCCGGCTTCCAATCGTCAAGACGACGGTCTTGGATCCGATCTGCGTTGCGATGCGATTGCCGGAGCGGTCGAACGCCAACCCGAGTGCCTCGATCGTGCGACGAACGGGCACGTAGAGCAGGTTGTGCTCGAAACGGGGACCAGGATCGAGCGAGAGCACGTTGCCGTTAATGATGATCCCAATCGGGCGAGGTGCCGCAACGGCCAGGAGCAACAGCGACAGCAGCGCAAAGCGCACCCGCAGCGCAGCGGAAGGGCCAAATCCCACTTCTACTCCAGCACCTCTCGATAAACGTCGGCAGTGGCTCGCGCACAGCGATCCCAGGTCAGCCGTGCCGCAGCCTCGACCCCTACGTTGACCGACCGTTCGCGGGTACCCTGGTCGGTGAGTATCTGCTCGAGCAAGGCTCGCAGCCCATCGGTGTCGCGGGCCTTAAACGTCAGGGCGGCGGAGTCGAGCGCGCCCGGCAAGGAGTCTTCGCACGCGAGGACGGGGCAGCCGGCGGCCATCGCCTCCAGCATCGGCAATCCGAAGCCCTCTCGCAGCGAGGGGTGCACGAGCGCTCTCGCGCCCGCGTAGTAGGCGACGAGCTCGTCGCTTCCGACCTCACCCAGTGCGACGATCGCGCGCGACGGGCTGTTGCGGCGCTCGAGCTCTCCGCCGAAGTCGTCGGAGCCCGTCACGTAGAGGTCGACCGATAAGTTCGGCGGGAGCGCCGACCACGCCGTAAAGAGCGTTGCGAGATCCTTGTGCTGGCGATGATTGCCAACGTAAAGCAGGTACGGGCGCGGTGCGACGTGCGGCGCGACCGCGCGGGAAAACGTTTCGGCCACCCCAAGCGGAATCACCCTGATCTTCGAGCGGCGCGTGCCCAGAAGCGTCACGAGGTCCTCCACGGTACGCTCGTCGTCGGTGATCACCCGCGCAGCTCGCGCGCACGTCCAACGCACGAGCGTCTCGTAGTACGGCCGCACCTTCGATTTGAAGTACTGGGGAAAACGCAAGTGAATCAAATCGTGAATCGTTACGATGAAACGCGCCGGCACGACCACCGGCACGTATTGCGAAAGGAAATGGACCAGATCGACGCGCGAGCGCGCAATCGCCAGGGGCAGGCGCACCTGCTCCTCCCATCCGAAGTTTCCCCCGCGAGCGAACGGGACGAAAGTAAACTCGGGACCAACGCGCGGCAGACGCGCGACCAGCTCGCGAGTGTAGGTTTTCATGCCGACCGAGAGCTGACGAGTCAACCGCGCATCGAGACCAACGCGCGCCGGGCTCACTGAAGTAATGCTTTCCCCATCGCAACCGCCGGGTAGATCGCCGAATAGTACGCGACGTACCAGCCGCGCGGACCGTCGAGCAGGGCGCCCTTGCGCAAGAGCAGCCACGCCAAGCGCGGGAGGCTCGCGGCGCACGCGCCGATGAATCCGAGAAACGAGCCGCGCATCCGCTCCGCCTCAAGCGAGGTGTAGCGGTCGTATTTCGCTCGGTACGACGCGACGTCGGGGTAAGAAAAATGCAACAGCGTCCCGCGAAGCTCCCCGACTTCACCCGCGCAGGTCCATGCTTCATGCAAAAGCGCATCGGCCGATGCGGCCGGGTTGGCTTTGAGCGTCACCCGATCGGTGCGAAAGAGACGCAACAGCGGCTCGTTGCGCCACATGCGCAACGGGTGGCCGCAGAAGTACGTCGTGCGACGCACGATATATCCGTCGACATCCTCGGGGGCTTCGCCGATCGCCTCGCAGAGCACGTCGTCGAGCGCTTCATCGGCATCGAGCATCAGCGCCCAAGGTGTCCCGACCGAAGCCAGTGCGAAGCTGCGCGCGTCGACGTAATTAGTCCACTCACGCTGCACGACGACGGCGCCGGCGCCGCGCGCGAACTGCACGGTGTGATCTCGCGAGTAGGCGTCGAGCACGAAAAGGTGGATTGCGCGAGGCAGGCTCGTGAGGGCACGTGGCAGATTGCGTTCTTCGTCGCGGGTGAGAACGACGGCGGTGATTAGGCCTGGGTCCAGGTCGCCGCCTCGCGAAGGTCCGGCTTTGCATCGAGCCGTTCTTGGTGTGCCAGCGCCGCACCGATAAAGTCGCGATAGAGCGGCGCGGGCCGGTTGGGCCGAGATTTGAACTCCGGATGAGCCTGCGTCGCGACGAACCACGGGTGCATGTCGGGCGGAAGCTCGATGACTTCGACCAGACGCGTCTTGCCGATCGTGTGATGGCCGCTAAAACGCATCCCGTGCTCCTCGAAGATCGGCCGGTAGCGATTATTGAACTCGTACCGGTGACGGTGCCGTTCGCTGATCTCGAGCGTTCCGTAGGCTCGTGCGGCTTGGCTCCCCTCCAGTAACGTGCAGGCATACGTGCCCAGCCGCATGGTACCGCCGTACATCTCCAAGTTGCGCTGATCGGGCATGAAGTCGATCACCGGATCGACGGTCGTCTCGTCCACCTCGCTCGTCATGGCGTCGGGAAGCTCGCAGACGTTGCGGGCAAACTCGACGCAGGCGAGCTGCATCCCGTAGCAGATTCCCAGAAACGGAATCTTCTGCTCGCGCACGAACTGAATCGCGCGCAGCTTGCCTTTAACGCCGCGCGATCCAAAGCCCGGCGCCACCAGTACGCCGTGCGCGCCGCGCAGCACGTCGGGCCCATCGTTCTCAACCAGCTCCGAGTCGATTCGCTTGATCTCGACCGACGCGTAGTAGAAGACGCCGGCGTGCGCCAGCGCCTCGTTAATCGATATATAGGCATCCTTGAGCTCGACGTACTTGCCGACCAGCGCGATCGTGACGTGGCGTTCCGGATGGAGTAGACGGTCGGCGATCGCCTCCCAATCGTTGAGCGAGGGTCGTGTCGGCGGAAGGTTCAGCTTGCGGATCGCAGCCTGTGCCAAACCCTCGGCTTCGAGATTAAGCGGAACCTGATAGATCGTGCGCGCGTCGCCGTTCTGCACGACCGCGCTGGGCGGAACGTCGCAGAAGAGCGCGATCTTCTCCTTCAGTTCCAGCGGCATCGGCCGCGCCGACTGCGTGCGGCAAACGATTGCGTCGGGAGAGATTCCGATTCCACGCAGCTCGCGCACCGAGTGCTGCGTGGGTTTGGTCTTGAGTTCGTCAGCGGCCCCGAGATGGGGAACCAGCGTCAGGTGGACGTACATCACGTTTTCGTCCCCAACGTCGTAACGCATCTGGCGAATCGCTTCCAGGAACGGCAAGGACTCGATGTCGCCGACGGTCCCGCCGACCTCGACGATGAAAACGTCCGCGCGGCTAGCCTCGGCAACGCGTTTGATGTGCGCCTTGATCTCGTTGGTGATATGGGGAATTACCTGAACGGTCGCGCCAAGATAATCGCCGCGCCGCTCCTTTTCGATGACTGAGTTGTATATCTGACCGGTCGTGACGTTGTTGTGGCGCTGCAGATTTTCGTCGATGAAGCGCTCGTAGTGACCGAGATCGAGGTCGGTCTCGGCGCCGTCTTCGGTCACGAAGACCTCGCCGTGCTGGTACGGGTTCATCGTACCGGCGTCAACGTTGATATAGGGGTCGAGCTTTTGTATGGAGACGCTAAAACCGCGCGCCTTGAGCAGCCGTCCGAGGGAGGCGGCAGTGATGCCCTTGCCGAGCGAACTCACAACACCCCCGGTGAAGAATATAAACTTCGCCATCTCGGGCGGTCCTTGTTCTACCCGACCGCGCTCGACTCCTGGCGCGTTTTATTTCGCGATGCTGATCGCGTCGCCGCCGGAGTCGTTCGCAGCCCGGATTCGAAGGGCCGGCTCGTCACCGCCTTTTGGATAGTTCCACACGTCGGCGACGCCTTTACCGTATCTCGGGTTTGCAATCGTGGCGCTCGTGGCACGAATGGTGCTCGCCGCCGTGACGTTCTGCGTGCCGAAGAAGAACGGACTTCCCGACGTGAAGGGAGCATCGTCGAGCCGGATCTCTGAGCCGACCCCGGTGAGCGTCGTTCCCGAGAGTGTGGCCGCTTGCACGACGTCTCCGTTACCTCGAAGACCGGCTACCGCGATGTACTTCCCATCCCACGCCGTGCCCGTTGGGCTGAAGTTTGGCTTTATCCCCGACGTAGAGAGTTTCTCCATCGTACTCTTGCCGACGGGGATCATGCATGCAGTAATCCGAACAATCCTCCCCCCTTGTTGGTCGAGCCGACGCTGATGAGATTGCCATCGTGGTCGTAACCGATCGTCGACCCGCAGCCCATGCTCTCGTCGTCGATGCAGGTTGGGCTGGCTGCGGCGATGCCGCCCTTCCAGATGCAGACCTCGCCATGACCGGTGGCGGCCACGTCGCCGTTAGCGCTGACCGAGCAGCCGCCCAAGCCGCTGCCAGGGCGCTCGTAGATATTAATCGCCTTGGTACCGCCGTGCGCGTACTCGAGCAGTAGGCCGAACTGAGAGTCGGATCGTGGAAGCCCGTCAGCTTACCAACCAGCTTGCCGCCTGGGTACTCGTACACGTACGTGTACGAGGTGGTGTCGTCGTCGAAGTAGAGCAAAGCTTTTGAAGCGCTGGCCTTCATCCAAGACTTGCCGCCATCGGCGCGAACCCCGCCTGGTTGGTCGTGCGGTATCGCCCCGGGGCGCGGTGATCGACTGCGATGCGTCGCAGCCCGCTAGCATCGCCGCACCGATGCTTATGTTTAGGACGAAGCGGATAACGGTCGATGTCTTCATTAGCTCTGCCTCACCAAAATATGATAACCGATCCGTCGCAATTGAGACGTGGGGTTCCCACCCTGCGTCATCTTCACGTGCGCCGCGCGCGCCTCAGCATAGGACGATCCGCCTCCACCGCCGCCGCCGGCTCCACCGCAGTTTTGGCCACCGCCGCCAACCCCGCCGGCACCGAGCAATCCGGCCGCGCCGTTGCAGCCGCCTCCGCTGTTACAGTCGCAACTGCCGCGATTACCGCGCACATCGCCGCCCCCACCGTTGAAGCCATCATGCCCGCCGCTGCCGCCGACGAAGATCGCTAAGCCTTCTCCGGGGGTCACCGGTATCTTCGCCGTCACCATTCCTCCCGGGCCGCCAGAGGCCGCATAGCCCGAGTAACCACTTTCGCCCCAAGCGCCATTTGCGCCATATGCCGTGATTGTAAGATGGGTAACGCCCGCCGGAACTTTGAACGATTGCTTGCCTCCCGTGTATGAAAAAAAATGGTAGTGGGAGAAAGCCGGCGTTGTCCCGGCCGCACCATGAGTGTCTATCGGAGGCTGCATGTCATCCTGAGCCTGTCGAAGGGCGCCTCAAGCTGCGAGCAAAGCGACGGCGCAGACGGAAGCGGCGAAGCGGCTACAAACGAAAACGATCATGGGCGGTGCCTCCCGGAAGCGAAACGGATCGGCGAAAACCTCGACGCGCCGCGAGGCTATCCCAGCGCGACGCCTGTGCTGATCCTCAAGTAGCGGTCGAGTCCGGCGTAATCTCGGCACACCGTGATCGCGAAGTGCGGCAGGGCCGATCTCACAATCGCTGACAGCCCCGGTATCGTCGGCGGCGCAGCTTCCAACAGAATAAGAGCGTTTGGGTTCACCAACGGCGGAAGCGCGTCGAGCAGCAAGCGATAAAGGGCTAGTCCGTCGGGGCCGCCGTCGAGCGCTTCTCGCGGCTCGTATGCAATGGGATCGGGTTCGCGAGCGATCTCGGCGCTCGGAACGTACGGCAGGTTTGCGACGACGAGATCGAAGCGCTGCGCGCCGACCGGCTCCGTTAGATCGCCCACACAGAAATGGCAGCGATCCGCTACGCCAAGGCGGCGAGCATTTTCGTTTGCGATCCCGACAGCTGCCGGCGAGATATCCGTTCCGTGCACGCTCGCGGGCGTTTCGGCGGCAATCGTACAGGCAATTGCTCCCGAACCGGTGCCGACGTCGAGAACGCGCAAAGGCCGGTCTCCTATAAAGCGCCGCGCTTCGTCGACGAGGTGCTCGGTCTCGGGGCGCGGGATCAGCACGTTTTCGTTAACCAAGAACTCGCGCCCATAAAAGCCGGCGCTTCCGAGTAGATAGGCAACCGGGACTCCGCGCGAGCGCTTGGCACCGAGCCTCTGGAATGCTTGGATCTCCGGCACCGAGGGCGTCGCGTCGCCATGAGCGACGAGCCATTCGCGCCCGCGATTGAGCACGTGAGCCAAGAGCAGTTGCGCATCGGCGTACGGTGAGCCGCTGGAGTCGCGCAGCAGTGCCGTTCCCTGCGCCAAGGTTTCCGCAATGCTCGTCACTGCGCCGATTCTCCTGCGAGCAGGCGCGCTCGCTGATCGGCGATGAGCTCCTGCGTGATCCGCCCGAGATCCCCGTCGACGATCGCGCGTATATTTCCGAAGCTGCGGTTGATGCGGTGATCGGTCACGCGGTCTTGCGGAAAGTTGTAGGTTCGAATCTTCTCCGAGCGCTCGCCGCTTCCGACTTGCGATCGGCGCAGCGAATCTACCGCCTCTTCCTGCTCGCGGCGTTTGCGATCGTAGAGCGTCGCGCGCAGCATCTGCATTGCCTTTTCGCGGTTTTGCGTCTGCGAGCGTTCCTGCTGCGACGCGACGATAATTCCCGTCGGCACGTGCGTGATGCGAATGGCCGATTCGGTCTTATTAACGTGCTGGCCGCCGGCGCCCGAGGCTTTGTAGGTGTCGACCTGGAGATCCGACGTCTTGATCTCCACCTCCGCATCGTTCTCGACCTGCGGCAAGACGGCGACCGTTGCGGTGCTCGTGTGAATTCGTCCCTGCGCTTCGGTAGCCGGAACGCGTTGAACGCGGTGCACTCCCGATTCGTGCTTCAGCATGCGATACGGCTGATTTCCATTGACCGTAAAGACGATCTCTTTATAGCCGCCCGCGTCGCTCAAACTCTCCGAAACGAGCTCGACCTTCATGCCCGCCGACTCGGCGAAGCGCATATACATGCGCGCGAGATCGCCGGCAAAGATCGCGGCTTCGTCGCCGCCCGTACCGGCGCGGATTTCCACGAAAACGTCCTTAGAATCGTCGGGGTCTTGCGGAACCATCAGCGCCGCCAACTCTTCTTCGAGTGCGGCCGTGCGGTCGAGCAGCGCGCGGTTCTCTTCCAGCGCCATCTCCCGCAACTCGCCCGCTTCCGAGCGCGCAAGCTCTTCGTTTGCGTTGATCTGCACGCGAAGCTCGGAGATCTGCCGATGCGTTTGCACCGGAGGCTCGAGTTGCGCGCGCTCTCTTACTAGCGCGGTGTAGCGCGTTTGATCGAAGCCGCCCGCAGGATTGGCTAGCTCGGCTTCGATTTCGTCGAAGCGGCGAGCCATCGTTGCTAGGCGCTCGGTTAGCGCGTCGGTCTGGAGTGCCAGTTAGAGTGCGGCAGCCGCCTTCTTAGCCTCGCGCGTCTTCTGGCGGGCTGCAGCCTCCTCTTGCTTCTTTAGCGCGGCGGCCGAGCGCTGATTGAACTTATCGACGCGACCCGCCGTATCGACCAGCTTCTGCTGTCCGGTGAAGAGCGGATGGCACGCGGCGCAGATCTCGACGGCGATCTCCGGGAGCGTGGAACCGGTCACGAAAGTGTTGCCGCAGGCGCAGTGAACGCGCGCCTCGGGATACCATTTGGGATGAATCTTACTCTTCACAGCTTTTGCATTATATCAGAGAGGGCAAGCGCTAAACCCACAGGAGGCGGGCGCGCTCCTCCAAAAGGCAGGACCCGTGAAATCGTCTTCCTTTTTTGCTTTTGTAGGCGGCGCAATCGTCGCCGTCGCCCTGATCGGCGGCCTACCGCCAGGCCGCATTGCCGCGATTGCCGCGACACCGCCGCCGACGCCGCCGCCGATTGACTCGACCGCGGCCATGACCCCGCAGCCGGATTCTTCGACGCTCCCGCAGCCGGCGGCAACGCTCTTCCCGCTCGGTGGCCCCGCCAAGAGCGCCAAGAGCACGGCAACGCCCAGCCCGCCCCCCAACACGCGAAAGGGGCTCGACGGAGTCTGGGAGGTTCAGATTCAGCATCCCGAACACACCGATTACACGCACGTCCAGCTGCGACAACAGGGCGGCGCGCTGAGCGGCGTCTATCTCGACGCCAAGAAGAAGCAGTATCCGCTGGTCGGAACCGTCGACGGGCAAGACGTCCGTCTGATCGTCTCGCTGCCCAACGGCACGACGCTGCTGATGGAAGGCAAGCTGGACGGTACGACCGACATGGTTGGAATGCTGACGACGGCCGGTGGCCAGATTCCCTTTACCGCATCCTATCGGGCGAAAGAGAAATGGATCGAAAACGTCAATCCGTCGCCGGGCGGGATATCGCAGCCGGGTGCCTACACCCCGCCGTAAGCTTCTTTACGTCGTTTCGGCTAAGCGGCGTTCGACGTATGGGACTAGGCCGCCGGCGTCGATGAGCGACTGCATGAATGGTGGAAACTCCGCCGCGCGATAGGTTGTGCCTTTGGTTAGGTTGCGGACGATTCCACTCGCAGGTTCGACTTCGATTTCGTCACCCGGATCGATGCCGTCGACGGCTTCGGCCGACTCGAAGATCGGAAATCCAATGTTGAGCGCGTTGCGGTAGAAGATTCGAGCAAAGCTCTTGGCTATGACTGCCGAGGTTCCCGATGCTTTGATCGCAATCGGCGCCACTTCGCGGCTCGATCCGCACCCGAAGTTGGTATCCGCGACGATGATGTCGCCGGGCTTCATCTTGGCCGTGTACTCAGGATCGAGCCCTTCGAGCGCGTGCTTCCCAAGCTCCGTCTTATCGATGATGTTGCAATATTTTCCGGGAATGATCACGTCGGTATCGACGTTCTTGCCGTATTTGTGCGCGTGGCCGCGTAGCTTCGCTTCCATTACACCGGCACCGCTTCGACGACGCGGGGATCGGTTATTCGGCCGGTAAGCGCCGATGCGGCGCAGGTCGCCGGCGAAGCGAGGTAGATCTCGGCCTTCGGCGAGCCCATCCGCCCCACATAGTTTCGATTGGTGGTCGAGATGGCGCGCTCGCCGTCTCCTAGCGTGCCCATGTGGCCGCCGAAACAGGCGCCGCAGCCTGGCGTATTGACGGCGCAGCCGGCCGCAGCAAGCGTCGTGAGAATGCCCTCGTCGGCGGCCTGCATCCAGACTTTCTGCGAGCCCGGGTTTACGATCACGCGCAGGTTGGCAGCGATCCGCTTGCCGGCGAGGATCTTTGCCACCACGCGCAGGTCGTCAATGTAGCCGTTCGTACACGAACCGATGAAGACCTGATCGACCTTCAAGTCGTCACGCGTGACGTCCGAGATCGGATGCACGTTATCGGGCGTGTGCGGACAGGCGACCTGCGGCTCCAGCTCGCTAATGTCGATCGAGATCACGCGCTCGTATACGGCATCGGCATCGGCCTGCTCGACGACGAACGGACGATCGGTTCGCTCTTCTACGTAGGCGATCGTCTTTGCGTCGGCGTGGAAGATACCGTTTTTCGCGCCCGCTTCGATCGCCATGTTGGCCATGGTGATGCGGCCAGTAATCGAGAGCTCGTCGACCGTCGAGCCGTGATATTCGATCGCGCGATAGGTCGCACCGTCGATGCCCAACTCGCCCACGGTCCGCAGCATGATGTCCTTTGCATAGACGAACGGTCCCGGCTTCCCGCTGTAGACCAGCTTGATCGATGCCGGAACCTTCAGCCACACTTCACCCAGGACGAAGGCAGCGGCGATATCCGTCGAGCCCATTCC
>PMTY01000020.1 GCA_003167155.1 Candidatus Cybelea tumulisoli | reverse complement strand
CTCGTCACCAATCTCGTGCGCGATGGCGGCGTCTCGGAAAACTGGGTCTGGTGGTCGTTCCTGCTTACCGGCATGGCGACGGTCTTTTTTTATGCTCGGCTCTGGCGGCGCTCCGGCGTGCTGACCGATCTCGAGTTCTACGAGTTGCGCTACGCCGGGCGCGCCGCGTCGTTCGTGCGCGGCTTCCGCGCGATCTATCTCGGGCTTTTCTTCAACTGCTGGATCATCGCGACCGTCAACTTGGCGCTGGTGAAGATTGCCGGCGTGCTCTTCGGCTGGCCGCGCGTCGAAACGCTGGCGATTTGCGTCGCGGTTCCGATCGTCTTCGCCGCCACCGCCGGACTTTGGGGCGTGATGGTCACCGACATGATTCAGTTCTGCATTACGATGACGTCGGCATTCGCGGCAGCCTACTTTGCGATTCACGCGCCGGGAGTCGGCGGGTTGCACGGTCTGGTCGCGCACTTTAGCGGTCACAATGCAGCGCTCTCGATTCTGCCGAACTTTGGCGATTGGAAAAACGCGCTCGCAGCCTTCGTCATTCCGATGACGGTGCTGTGGTGGTCCGTATGGTATCCGGGGGCCGAGCCCGGTGGAGGCAGCTACGTCGCGCAGCGAATGCTTGCGGCGCGCACCGAGTCCGACGCGCTCTTCGGCACGTTCGCCTTCCAAGCAATGCACTATGCGCTGCGCCCGTGGCCGTGGATCGTCGTAGCGCTCGCCTCGACGATCGTCTTTCCCACGCTGCACGACGTGCAGCTGCGCTTCCCGGCGCTCGCGCCCAACCTCATCGGCAACGACGTCGCCTATCCCGCGATGCTCGTCTTCCTACCGACCGGTTTCGCCGGCTTCATGGTCGCCGGGATCTTCGCGGCCTATCGCTCGACGATCGAGACGCACCTGAACTGGGGCACGTCCTATCTGGTGCACGATTTTTATCAGCGCTTCATTCGGCCGACCTCGAGTCAGCGCGAGCTGGTCTTCGCGGGACGGCTGGTGACGGTGCTTCTGATGGGAGTTGGCGTCGCTCTGACCTTCGTGCTCGATAATGCGAAGGACGCGTTCAACCTCTTACTCTCGATCGGCGCGGGAACCGGGCTTATCTACCTGTTGCGATGGTTCTGGTGGCGGATCAACGCCTGGAGCGAAGTGAGCGCCATGCTGGCGTCGTTTGGGGTGGCGCTTGCGTTTTTCGTCGCCGCGCGCACCGGGCACGCCGTCGCTTCGACGACCGCGCTCTTAACGACGATCGGCATCACGACGCTCGTCTGGCTCGTCGTGACGTTTCTCACGCCGCCGGTCGGCGACGAAACGCTGACGGCCTTCTACGCGAAGGTGCGGCCGGCAGGGCCCGGCTGGGCGCGCGTGCGCCGCGCGAGCGGCCTGGGGCCCTCGCCGGACTCGCTGCCGATGGCGCTCTTGGGCTGGGTGCTGGGCGTGGCCTCGGTGTACGGCGCGCTCTTTGCCACCGGTTCCTTCATCTACGGGCGGCCGGTCGCCGGCGCGATCTGCAGCGCGATCGCCGGGTTGGCCGTCCTTGGATTGCTCGCAACCGGCCGCCGCCTCTGGCGCCCGATGGCAGGCCCGGCGCCATTCGAAGGCTAAGGTCCACCGGCTCCAATGAACTCGAAAAATCTTAAGGCGCCTTTCAAGGCACTCGTCATCATCGCTGTTTGCGCGATCTCGCTCTGGGCGGTCATCCCCGTTCAGAAAACGATCCGTCTCGGGCTCGACCTTCAGGGCGGCGCGAGACTGCTGCTGCAACTCTACCCGACGGCCTCGGTGCCGCAGATTACCTCGCAAGTGCAGGCGCAGACGCGCGAGGTCATCGACCGGCGCATCAACGGACTCGGCGTTGCCGAGCCGTCGATCAGCAACGTCGGCACCGATCGAATCTTGGTCGAGCTTCCCGCGGTGAAGGATCCAGATCAGGCCGAAAAAGTCCTCAAGCAGGTTGCGGTTCTCGAATATAAGATCGTGCCGTTCGACGTCATGCAGAAGGCCGACGCGGCGACCGCCGCGCTGTTGGAGCCCAACCTCGACCCCAAACAAAAGGCCGCGGCCGAGTTGTACGTTTCAAAAACGGCCTACGACGATAGCGGCAAGGTCGTCTATTCCGGCGCAGAGCTCAAGGCCGCGCAGGCGGGCTACGATCAAGGCGGCAAGCCCGACATTCTCTTTCAAACCAAGGACCCGGCTAAGTTCGGCAAGCTGACCTCGGCGAATATCCAGAAGCCGCTCGGCATCTTTCTCGACCATCGCTATCTCTCGGCCCCCATCATCAATAGTCCGATCTACGATAGTGGCCAGATCACGGGCACCTTCACGCAAGAAGCGACGATAACGCTGGCCAACGAGCTCAACGCCGGTGCCTTGCCCGTCAGCGTCAAGATCATCGAGAAAGAGTCGATCGGTCCGACGCTGGGCAAAATCGATCTCGTTCAATCGATGCGAGCCGCGGCGCTGGGCCTGGGCCTCGTGCTGATCTTCATGGTCGGCGTCTACCGTCTGCCGGGTCTCTTGGCCGACCTCGCGCTTGCGATCTACGTGCTGGTCATGATGGCGATTCTGGCGCTCTCGCACGCGACCCTGACGCTTCCCGGCATCGCCGGCTTCGTGCTCTCGATCGGCATGGCAGTCGACGCCAACGTACTGATCTTCGAGCGCATCAAGGAAGAACTGTGGAACGGCAAGACGATGCGCGCCGCGGTCCGCGTCGGATTCCAACGCGCCTTTTCCGCGGTCTTCGATAGCCACTTCACCACGATCGTCGGCGCCGGCGTTCTGTACATGCTCGGCACGGGCACGGTCAAAGGCTTTGCCTTCACGCTCTTCTGGGGAACCGTCGTTTCGCTCGTGACGGCCGTCTTCGTCACGCGCTTCTTCGTGGACGTGTTGGTCGATAACGACATCTTGACGACGCCGGAGCTCTACGGAGTCAAGCGCGCGGACCTCGGCATCTTTTCGCCGGCGAAGGCGGGGGCGTAGCTCGTGCTCTTTCGCAGGCTGAATTGGAATATCGTCGGCTGGTTCCGCATCGTCTCGACGATCTCGTATCTCATCATCGCGCTGGGATTCGGCTCGATGATCTACAACGGGTTCAAGGGCGGCAACGGTTTTCAGCCATCGCACATGCTGCGTTTGGGGCTTTCGTTCACCGGCGGAACCGAGGTCGACGTCCAGTACACGCAGCCCTCGACGACCGATAAAGTCCGAGCGGCCCTTTCGGGATTGGGGCTGACCGATGAATCGATCACGACGGCCGGCAAAGACGGCAAGGGCTTCGTGATTCAAACGCAGACCGCGTACGCCAACGACTCGGCACCACTGTGGACCGCGCTGAACACCGTCGCTCCGGTCGATCGGGCGACCTCGCAGATTATCGCGGTGGGGCCGTCGCTCGGGCGTGAATATCTTACCAAGGCGATTTGGGCGCTGATCATCGCGCTTACCATTCAGTTTGTCTACATCGCGTTCCGATTCGGCTGGAACTACATCTTCGGCTTGGTGACCGTCATCGCGCTAGTGCGCGATGCCGCGATGATGATCGGCATCTACGCGCTGGCCGACCGGCGCGCCGACGATGCGTTTCTGGCTGCGGTGCTGACCGTCATCGGTTACTCGGTCATGGATACGATCGTCATTCTCGACCGAATTCGAGAGAACACCAAGCTCATGGCCGGCCAGCCCTACGATCGGATCGTCAACGAATCGATCAAGCAGACGATGACGCGCTCGTTCAACACGCTTGCGACCGTCGTGATCACGCTGGTCGCGCTCTTGGCGTTGGGCGGAGCGAGTCTCAAAAACTTCGCCTTTGCGCTGCTCGTCGGCATCTGCTCGGGCGGATATCACTCGATCTTCTACTCGGCCCCGCTCGTGCTGGGCTACCGCAAACGCCAGCTAGAGGCCGCTGCGGCCCGCCGCCGCGCCGAGCTGACGCAAGGTCGAACGGCGACGCCGCGCGCCCGCAGCGGAGCGGCTTCACCGCAAAGCCCCAGCGGCGTTGCGCGCGAGGATATCGTCGCCGCGCGTCGCGAGCGCCGTCAAAAGGCGAAGGAGGCGCGTACGGTTTCGCCGGCCCCGGCGCAGCGATATCGCAAGCGGCGCACCGACGCGCAGAGCGCCGTTGCGCTGGAAGAACCGTTGGTGGCGGGTGAGGAGCAGGAACTGATCGATCCGCTCGACGCACAGCAATCTGGGCTACACGATGCCGCCTTGGAGCAAGGTCACGAAGAAATCACCCTCAACTTCGAAGACGCGCCGGAGCGTCCCGAGGGCGACTCGCCTTAAGAGTCTGCCGGCGCCCACCGCGTCGGAGGCCGCCTTCGAAGCGCTCTTCCTCTCGCTTTGTCATCCTGAGCCCCTCGACTACGCTCGGGATAAACTCCGTCGAAGGACCGAAACCGACGCCTTCGTCGAGCGCCTCTTCGCCAAGGGCGACGAGTATCTGCACGATCCGTACGCCACGATCGGCGACGCGCCGCGCTTTCACACCAAACTCGCGGGCGTCTCTTTTGAAGGGCGCCAAGACGTCATCGCCGGATTGCAAGCGGGCGCTCCGCTCGAGCTTGCGCGCCAAGCCGATAACCCGCACGATCGCTACGCCATCGCCGTCCATTACGGACAGCTTCAACTCGGCTTTTTCAATCGGCGGCTCGCGGCGCATATCGCGCCGCTGATCGATGCGGGCGCTCGGTATAGCGCGCGTGTCGCCTCTCTCACCGGAGGTAACGACTTCAAACATCGCGGCGTCAACGTCGTAATCGAACGCGAAGCGCTCGGCGTGCAGTTGCGGCGCGCCGATGCCCGCGCAGCCGCGCGTTCCTACGCGCACGACGATGCGGCCGAAACCGGCGAGCTGGTGCGTTCCGCCTTGATTGGTGCGTCGCCGACGCACGACGCGCAGCGGGCCGTGCTCGAGCGCGTTGAAGCGGGTAAGAACACGTTGGCGGTGCTCGGCACCGGGCGCGGGAAGTCGTTCTGCTTTCAGTACGCCGCCGCAATGCGAGCCTTTACCGGCGGAGGCAAGACGCTGGTCGTCTATCCTCTGCGAGCGTTGGCTAACGACCAGTACGAGGCACTGCGGCGCACGCTCGAGCCGCTGGGCCTGCGCTTCTTTCGTGCCAACGGTTCGATCGACAGCGACGAACGGGAAGATCTGTTTGCAGCCCTGCGCGAGGGGTCGTGGGACGTCGTCTTAGCGACGCCGGAGTTTCTCGAGTTTCACCGCGAGGCGCTCCGCGGCCGCAGCACGCCCTCCTTCGTCGTCGTCGACGAAGCGCATCATCTCGCGGAGTCGCGCCACCGGCCCGCCTACGCCCGGCTTGCGGCTACCATTTCGTCGCTGGGCGATGCCCCGGTGCTCGCACTCACGGCAACGGCCGCCGACGAAACGTTTCACCGGATCGTGGACGATCTGCGGATTGAAAGCTGGGTGATCGACCCGACGGTGCGAGAGAACCTTCATATAACCGATGGCCGGGGAACCAAAGATAAGATCGCTTATCTGACCGAGCTCTTTTCGACGCAAGACGGTCCACCGGAGAAGGGCATTATCTACTGCCACTCGCGGACGGAGGTCACCAAGGTCGCGCAGCGCCTTCGCAAGCATCTCGGCAACCAAGTCATGTTCTACCACGGCAAAATGCCAAACGCCGAGCGGCTCGAGGTCGAACGCCTCTTTCGCGAGGGCGTGCTTCGCGTTGTGGTTGCCACGTCGGCATTCGGCGAAGGCATCGACTTGCCCGACGTTCGCAACGTCGTGCTCTTCCATCTCAACTTCGACACGGGTGAGTTCAATCAGCAAGCCGGCAGGGCTGGGCGCGACGGCAACCCCGCGCAAATTCATCTGCTCTTCGGGCCGAACGATCGGACGCTCAACGAGTTCTTGATCGATCTCGATGCGCCGCCGCTCGCGCGGCTGCGCGAAATCTACCGCGGTCTGCGAAGCTTAGCTCGGCCTGTCGTGCGCGGGGGCAACGCTGAAATCGCGGGAACGCTCGAGATCGACCGAGTGCGAGACCGTACGATCGAGGCTGCGTTGCGAATTTTTTCCGATTCAGGGCTCGTCGAGGTCGGCGAAGACGATGACGGGCGCTTCGTGCGATTCCTTGAGGTGAGCGGACGAATCGAGATGGAGCGCAACGAGCGTTATGCCGAAGGCGAAG
The DNA here is from genome assembly GCA_003167155.1 of Candidatus Cybelea tumulisoli. Lineage (GTDB taxonomy): Bacteria > Vulcanimicrobiota > Vulcanimicrobiia > Vulcanimicrobiales > Vulcanimicrobiaceae > Cybelea > Cybelea tumulisoli. The sequence goes on along the minus strand of PMTY01000020.1, from coordinate 23,220 downwards.
CGACGCGCGAGGCGTTCTCGCGATTCTGCGAACTTGCGCTCTTTGCACCGGCCGAAACGCTCGAACGCGTGCTCAACCGGCCAATCTACCCCTCAAACGTCCGCCTTCGCCAGTAGACTTTACGCAAGCACCCTTGTCATCGCGGCTTCGTCAACGTTGTTATAAAAATCGTTCTTGGTTTCGACGACGCCGCCCGATGCCCACGGATCGATTTGGTTGCGCGTCGTTGGAAGGTGAATCGTCGGTCCGGCGGCGTCGGAGTAATCCGCGCCCCCGAACGGCGCGAACTCGCCGCTTTCACGGTGCCCTAAGACCAAGCTGCGAACGGCGTTCGCGGCGGCGCCGGCGTCGCTGCGAAGCCGCGCGTCCAAACGGCCGTCGCCGGCAAGCGTGTCGTAGAACGCGATCGCCGGACGATCGGCCCGCCACGGCATGTCCTTCGAGGCCTCGGGAAAGCGCACCATTCCTTGGATCGCGCGGGCGTCCTCACGCACGATACCGCGCACTCCGTTTGCGCCGGCCTCCGCGCCGACGTCGTCGTTCAGACGTTTGATGTTCGCTTCGGCCGCTCGCATCTTCGCCGGATCGAGATCGAGCACGTCGAAGGCGGCCGCCGGACCGAAGCCTCCGAAATCTCCCGCGTCGTACTTGGTTCGCATGACGTCGCCGACGACGCTCTTGGCCATCGCCTTGGGGTCGTTTTCGTGCGACGCGATCGCATGCGCGACGTCGCTCGGAACGCCCGGCGCCAGCATCGTTTCCGGGCTGGCGGCGAGATAGCGCACGCCGGCCCTGCAGAGCGCGTCGGCGAAGCCCATGGTGTCCATCAGGCATTGATTCGCAACGACGCCGTCGATCGATCGCCCGGCATCGTCGGGGTGGGCGGCCGCGTGCATCGCGAGGCCGTCGGAGATCGCCTTGGCGATATCGGGCATGGACATCACGCTGCCGTCGCTCGTCTCCAAGCCGCCGCCATCGCCGCCGCCGTGATCGACCAGATCGATCCACGTCTGCTTCGCACCGCCGGCCTGCGCGTTGTCGAGGGTGCGGGCCACAAATCGCGCCAGGTTTGCTTCGTCGCTCATGTCGTCGGCCGGCCCCGAGCGCACGTTGCCGACGCCGCCGTCGGAGATCGTGTAGTCGTACGTATGCAGCCCCCCCTTGTGATCCTGGGCTCCGTGGAAGTGTCGTACCGCCGTCGTGTCTTCGACGGTGAACTCGATGCTCGAGTCGCGGGCGCTGGTGTGTAAGGCCTGCGAGAGTGTCGATTCCTGGATGGCATCGAGATTATTGTCCCCGTCGCGATAGATGCCGAACTCGAGCGAGCGGCGCGCGGGCGTGATCGTAACGTTCTGCAGCATGAGACCTCCTGACGTGGTGAGTCGGGAGGCTACTGCGACGATGGCCGCCGGCGGCTAGGGTCGGCTACGAAACGCATATCGGGGCCGGGGGCGGGGCCCTATCCTTGATTGCGTAGCAAAATGCACGATCTGACGCATCGAACAGGCGTTCGGAATGGCGCCGTCTCTTTTCGGGAAACTACTTGCCGGTGATCACCGATCACGACGTCTTAGTCTTGGGTGCGGGTTTAGCGGGCATGCGGGCCGCGCTCGAGGCCGCGCGCGCCGGTGCCGACGTGGCAATCGTCACGAAGGTTCACCCGATTCGCAGCCATTCGAGTGCCGCCCAGGGCGGCATCAACGCCGCGATCGCCGAGACCGATAGCTGGGAATCGCACGCCTTCGACACGGTCAAAGGCAGCGACTATCTCGCCGATCAGGATGCGGTCGAAGCGATGACTCAGGAAGCGCCCCGCGACATCATCGAGTTCGAGCACATGGGCGTCATCTTTTTCCGTGGGCCCGACGGAAAGCTTGGAACGCGAGCCTTTGGCGGGGCGTCGCAAGCGCGGACCTACTTCGTCGGCGATATCACCGGACAAGCCTTGCTCGTAACCCTCTACGACCAGATTCTCAAAGCGGGCGTCAAGGTTTACGAAGAATGGTTCGCGACCGCATTGCATATGGAAGAGGGAGCGTGCCGCGGTTTGGTTGCGCTCGAAATGGTGACCGGTGAGCTGCACCTCCTGCGTTCAAAGGCAGTCATCGTCGGGGCGGGTGGATTGGGCCGGCTGTACGAGCCGAGCACGAACGCGCTGATCTGCACCGGAGACGGATATGCGCTGGCGTATCGCGCGGGCGCGCCGCTCATGGACATGGAGATGGTGCAATACCATCCGACGACGCTGGCCGGCAGCGGTTTCTTGATGACCGAGGCCGCGCGCGGCGAGGGCGCCTATCTGCTCAACTCGCTGAACGAGCGCTTCATGAAGCGCTACGCACCCAACAAGATGGAGCTTGCTGCTCGCGACGTTACCTCGCGCGCCGAAGCGACGGAGATCGGCGAAGGCCGCGGTATCGACGGAAACGTCTTGCTCGATTTGCGCCACCTCGGCCCCGACGTCATCCTGAAAAAACTTCCCCAAATTCACGAAATGGCGCTGGACTATCTGGGCATCGATATGGTCAAAGAGCCGGTCCCGGTTCGCCCCGGCATGCACTATCAGATGGGCGGAATCAAGACCGACGTCGAGGGCGCGACGCCCGTGCCGGGGCTGTACGCTGCCGGCGAAGTCGCCTGCGTGAGCGTTCACGGGGGGAATCGCCTGGGTGCCAACTCGCTGCTCGACACGATCGTCTTTGGCCGCCGCTCGGGTAAAGTCGCTGCGGAGTATGCAAAGAATACGCCCGCAAGCACCGGCGGTGAAGCTCTCCTGCGAAACGAGCAAGAGCGGCTGCGCGAACTGCTGGCCCGTCCGTATACCGGCGAAACCAACGCGGGGCTGCGCCTCGAACTGGCAACGATGATGGACGAGCTGGTCGGACTCTATCGCGTTGAGGCGGGCTTGCGCGAGGCTCTCGATAAGCTCGACGGCTTCAGGCAGCGATACGAAACGATTGCGGTCGGCGACAAGGGCCGGATATTCAATCAAGCCTTGACGTTCTCGCTCGAGCTGGGGCATATGCTCGATTGCGGCGAGACGATCATCCGTAGCGCGCTCATACGCACGGAGAGCCGCGGCGCGCATACGCGCAGCGATTTTCCCGAGCGTAACGACAAGGAGTGGCTCAAGCACATCCTCTTGGCGCGCCGCGGAGAAGGGGAGCCCGAGCTCTCCTACCTTCCCGTCACAATCACTCGCTGGCAGCCCGAGGTGCGCACCTACTGATGCAGTTTACGATCGAAGTTGGGCGATTTAATCCCGAAGGCACGTACGCCGAGAACGCGGTGCCGGGCGCGCCCTTTCCGGCGCCCTGGGATCGCTCGCCGGCTCGCCGCTATCAAACGTTTACGGTCGACCTCCCCGAGCATGCGGTCGTTCTCGACGCGCTCATTGCGATTCGAGAGTATCAGGATCAGTCGCTGGCCGTTCGCTGCGCGTGCCGCAGCGCGATCTGCGGGTCGTGCGCGATGTGGATCAACGGCCACGCAAACTTGGCCTGCAAGAGTAAACTTTCGGCCTTTACGCAAGACGGCAAGACCCGCGTGGAATCTCCGCCGTCGATGCCGATCATTCGCGACTTGGTCTGCGACATGAAGCCCTTCTGGGACAAACACCTGGCCGTCAAGCCGTGGCTGCAGAACAAGCAGCCGGTGCCGCCGCCGAACGAAGAGTATCGCGTCTCCAACGCAGCGATGGAGGAACTCATCCAGGAAGTCAGCTGCATCAGCTGCAGCGCCTGCCTGATGGACTGCGAGTCGTTTGCCGTCAACCCGGACTTCTTGGGCCCGCAAGCGCTCGCGCAAGCCTTTCGCTATGCCGGCGATCCGCGCGATGCCGAGACGAAAGAGCGTCTCGCGGAGTACAGCAAGCCGGGCGGCATATGGGACTGTACGCACTGCTACGAATGCGTCACCCAGTGCCCGAAAGGCGTCGCGCCGCTCGAACAGATTTTGAAGTTGCGAAAGATGGCGGTTGATGCCGGCTTTACGGACAACGCGGGCACGCGCCACGCCGACGCCTTCGCCGAGTCGGTTCGAGATAGCGGACGCCTCAACGAGCTGACGCTAATGCCCAAATCCGTCGGCTTCTTTAACATCGTGGGCCAGATCAAGACGCTGCCGAGCGCGTTCAACCTGATTCGCGCCGGTAAGTTTCCGCCGCTGATTCACAAAGCAATACCCGGAGTCAATCGCATTAAGACCATTTTCGAACGCGTCGGAGGACGGTTTAAGTGAAAGTTGCGTTCTATCCCGGCTGCGTCTCGAAAGGCGCTTGCCCTGAACTCTACGTTTCGGCCAAGGCAATCGCCGAGCCACTGGGCCTCGAGCTCAAAGAGCTGTACGAGGCGCCGTGCACCGGCGCCGGCGTTTTGAGCGAGCAGAACCCGCAGCTTGCCGATGCGCTCAACGGCTTGACGCTGGCGATGGCCGAATCGGAAGGCGCGGATCTGATGACGATCTGCAGCACCTGTCAAGGCGTCCTTTCGAATCACAACTATCATCTCAAGGAAGACAAAGAGCGGATGGATCGCGCCAACGCGACCATCGGCGATCAAGGCTTCACCTACAAGGGCACGACGAAGGTCAAGCACCTGCTGTGGATGCTGTTCGAAGATATCGGCATCGACCGCGTGAAGGCCGCGATCAAACGCAAGCTGACCGGCCTAAAGATCGCCCCGTTTTACGGGTGCTACATTTTGCGGCCCGAGGAATCGTTGGGTCTCAAAGAGCGCCCCGAGCGCAAAACCTACCTGCAGCAGCTCATTTCGCTCCTCGGCGCCGAACCGGTCGAATACCGCGGCTCGACGAAGTGCTGCGGCTTCCCGATGCTTACGTTCAATCGTGACAAGGCGCTTGCGATGGGCGGCAACCACATCATGGAAGCGAAGGAGAAGGGCGCGGATCTGCTGGTTACGCCGTGCCCGCTCTGCCACCTCAATCTGGATGGCCAGCAACCCGATGCTGGGCGCGTCCTCAAAAAAGACATCGGCGTTCCGATCTTCCACCTTCCGCAGCTGCTCGGCTTGGCATTCGGAATGGACCCGTCGGAGCTGCGTCTCGACCATCATGTCGTTCCGACGAAGGGCGCTCTGGAGAAGGTCGAACTCAAAGTCTGATCCTAGGAGTCCGCGGCCCCGCTTCATTTTGATGTCATGTAGCTGAGTTACAATCGAGAAAGCTTGTCGCTTTTTCGAAAGGTTGCCGTGCGCTCTCTTAGATTTTTCGTCGCCCTCTTCGTCGCAGCCCTGTGGACCCAAGCCATTGCGGCAGCGGCTCCTCCCCCATCGCAGCTGCGCATGGTTATCGTCGTCAGTCGACACGGTGTGCGCTCGCCGACGCATCCCGCGGAACTGCAGGCCTATGCGGCCCAAACCTGGCCTACGTGGTCTGGTAAGCCGGGGAATCTGACCGAGCGCGGAGCCCTGCTTATGCAGCAGTTCGGCGCGTACTACCGCCGGCTGTATGGTGGCTCGCTTGGCATGGGCGAACGCGGCTGCCCGCCGGCCGGCTCGGTCTTCGTCTGGGCCGACGTCGACCAGCGGACGCGAGCGACCGGCGATGCGATCCTCGCTGGGATGACACCCGGGTGCAATATCGTGGTTCACCACGCGCCCGCCGATCCGGATCAACTTTTCGATCCGCTGCCCGGTATCGGCGTCGTTAACAAGGCGGAAGCCATGGCATCCGTTCTTGGCGCCGTTGGGGGAAATCTCAACGGGCTAACTGCGGCATATGGCGGCGCATTTGCGACGATGGAGTCGGTTCTCGGATGCGTATCGTCAACGACGTGCAAGCAGATCTCGCAGGTGCCCACGACGGTTGCCAACGATGGTGACGGCGGCCTTGCGGGGCTCTCGGGCGGTCTCGACATGGCGGGAGATGTCGCCGAAAACATGCTGTTGGAATATACGAACGGAAACGCCGATGTTGGCTGGGGTCGCGTGGATCACGCTCGTTTGCTGCAACTGCTGCAGCTCCACGTTCTCGGCAAGAAGTTGGAACACGGCAACCGTTACTCGGCGCGCGCCCACTCCTCGAATATGATGGCGCACATCTTGCAGACCCTCGAAGAGGGCGCGACCGGCAAAGCCGTCGCCGGCACGCGCGTGCCGCCACAGGCTCGGTTCGTCTTCTTCGCGGGGCACGACACGCAGCTCGCCGAGTTTTCTGGATTGCTCGGGCTCTCGTGGCTGATCGACGGCGACCAGCTCAACGATACTCCTCCGGGTAGCGCGCTGATCTTCGAGTTACACGGTGCTCCGGGCGCGCAACTCTGGGTGCGAACGTTCTTTGTCGCGCAGACGCTCGATGCGATGCGGGCGGGTCACGGCGAAAGCCCGCTGCGAGTGCCGGTTTATGTTCCGGGCTGCCCCGCGCTCGACTGTCCGTTTGCGACTTTTCGTAGGATCGTCAGTGCGGCGGTCGATCCTCGGTTCGTCGCGCCGTGGTAGCTAGGAACCTAGCTGGAGGGCGTCGGGCTCGGACAATCGTGCAGAAGCGTCATACCGTCGGCCGTGCTGTGATCGATCACGTAGCGCACTAACTCCGGCTCGTTTCCCAGTTTGCTTTGGGGCGGCGGTTGGAAGCGCGTCGGAAAGTTGGGATCGCGCTGGTTTTGGTCCGACCACGGATTGGCAGCCTCGCTCGCGTAGTACCACGGGTAGTCGAGCACGAGCGATTGTGACGTTCCGTCGGCGAAGTGCACCCGCATTCTGATATCAACGTAAAATCCGCGCGTCCGCGCGTCAAACGAGCTGCCGTGCGGGTCAGAAAATTCGACGAAGCCGCATGGTTCCGCGCCGGTTGTGGCACCGCTGCCGGTCCCTTGCGTTCCGGAGCCGCTGCCCGAGCCGATCGCGCTGCCCGTTTGTGCGGCGGCGAGCTGTCCGGTGGTGCTGCGGCCCCCAACATCCCAGACAGGCTTAGCCCCGTAGCGTTGGGCAGGCGCCTGTCGCAGCCGTGCCGCCGGATCGTGTCGCGAACCCGCTCGGCCTGCGAGCGCGTTGGCCAGCTTGCGAACGCGATTCGGAGGTGGCGTTGGGACGCGGGAGAGCGCTACCGTTGGTTGCGGCCGCGGTGCCGGCTTGACGGCGGGGATGACGACACGCAGGACTTGCGCGCGGGTCACGATTTCGCGCTGTGGCGGCGCGGTCGCCGGACCGCGCGGAACCACCCCGGCCACGATTTCGTGCAGCGCAATCGAAGCCGCGAATGCAATTGCGAAGCGGCGGAGGTTCGACTGGCCAAAGAAAACGCCGAGCCAATCTCGATCGATCGGCCCGGCGTTGCGGTGATGAGAAGCCCTACTCAGGACTCTTGTTGTACGTCTGTACGTACCATTGCTTGAACTGATCGTAGGTCGGGTAGTAGCCGTACTTGTGGTAGAACCAGTCGCGGTANNGGCAAGCGCTGCCGTCATCACGGCAGCCAGAGCTTGCGATTTCTTCATGTTCTCCTTTCCTGCAGGCCATTCGATCCCCCGACTCAAACCCGGCACGCGTGGAGATCGAAGCACTGATTCGAGCGATCCCGGATTTTCCGATTCCCGGAATCCTTTTCCGTGACATTACCCCGTTGTTGAAAGATAAGCAAGGGTTTCGCCAAGCAATCGACCTATTTGTCGAGCGCTTTATCGGGCGCGGGATCGACTATGTCGTTGGAATCGAGGCGCGTGGATATATCCTTGCGGCACCGATTGCCTACGCGATCGGAGCCGGATTCATCCCGGTGCGCAAGCCGGGAAAGCTACCCTACGACCGGTTAACCGAAGAGTACGCGCTCGAATACGGAAGCAACTCGCTTGAGATTCACGCGGACGCGATTGGCAAGGGCGAGCGCGTCCTGGTTGTCGACGACGTGCTTGCCACCGGCGGCACGGCGGGCGCGACGGCGCGGCTGCTCGAACGCCTCGGCGCCTCGGTAGAGGCCTTCGCATTCTTGGTCGAGCTGACCGCACTGCGAGGACGAGAGGCAATCGCCGGTGCGCCGATCGTGTCCTTCGTTTCGTATTGAAGCACGAGATGAGATTCTCGCCTCGAGTCGTTGCGATCGTGCCGCTCTTGCTCGCCGCCCTAACGGTAACCAGCGTTGCGCGACCGCATTCGACGCCGACGCCGTCGCCATCGCCGGCGCCGATTGCCGATCCGGCGATCACCAAGCTCGCCCGCCAGCAGTTCGTTTCATGGCAGGCCGGGATCGTGAACCAGCATCTCTACGCCGCGCAAGTCACCGAAAAGCTCAGCGACGAAAAGGTGGCCGACACGTCCCGCGCCCTCGGACAGCTCGGAGCGCTGACGGATGCGGTCTACATCGGACCCTGGATCGACCGGAGTTTCCCCCCGGGAGCGCGTGGCTACATCTACCAGATGCGGTGCCAATCGGGAAACATCTACCTCTGGCTGGCGCTCGATTCGAAGGGGAAGATCGCCACGATTTTTTTTAAGAACCGGCTCGACATCGAGACGATTACGCCCGCCCCGAGCCCTTCCTGAGGGGCCGTTAGGGCGCCGCGCCCCCGGGGCTGTATAATAGAGAGCGGTATGACCATTTCCGAGCTGATCGAACGCGTTGCGTCCTACGACCCCTCGGCAGACGGGGAGTGGTTGATGAGCGTCTATCAGCTCGCCGACGCGGCCCACCAAGGCCAGCGCCGGGCCTCGGGCGAGTCCTACATCGAGCATCCGCTCGCGGTCGCCGGAATCTTGGCCGATCTCGAGATGGACCACCAGACGATCGCCGCCGCCCTGCTCCACGACGTCGTCGAGGACACCTCCATTACCGCCGAGCAGGTCAGCGACCAGTTTGGCGAAGCGGTCTCGCGTCTGGTCGACGGCGTGACGAAGCTGACCCGAATTCCATATCAGTCCAAGGAAGACGCGCAAGTCGAGAATCTTCGCAAGATGTTCTTGGCAATGGCCAAAGACATCCGCGTCATCATCATCAAACTGGCCGACCGGCTGCACAACATGCGGACGCTGGGCAGCCTTCCGTCCGCCAAGCAACAGGCGATCGCGCGCGAGACGCTCGACATCTACGCACCGATCGCGCACCGTCTTGGGATTTGGAAGATCAAATGGGAGATCGAAGACGAGTGCCTGCGGTATCTCGATCCTGGGCCGTATCACGATATCGTCGAGCGAGTGGCCAAGACGCGCCGGGAGCGTGAAGCCGACGTCGAGCAGGCGATTGCACGCCTCCGCGACGAGTTCAAAGAGCTCAAGATCAACGCCGAGATCCAGGGCCGGCCGAAACATTTCTACTCGATCTACTCGAAGATCAGCAAAGGCCGAGATTTTTCGACGATCTACGATCTTACCGCAATTCGAATCATCGTCGACAGCGTGAAAGACTGCTATGCCGCGCTGGGAGCGGTGCATGCGATGTGGACGCCGTTGCCGGGCCGGTTCAAAGATTACATCGCGATGCCCAAACCCAACATGTACCAGTCGCTTCANNCTGCTCGAGTGGCAGAAAGACATGCGCGATTCGCGCGTCTTCATGGAGAACCTCAAGCTCGATCTTTTCGACAGCCAGGTCTTCGTCTTCTCGCCGCGGGGCGACGTCTATTCGATCGTAGCCTCCGGGACGCCGCTCGATTTCGCCTACCAGGTGCACACCGACGTCGGAAACCACTGCGTGGGCGCAAAGGTAAACGGCCGTATCGTTCCACTCGACTATCAAATGCAGAACGGCGACATCTGTGAAATCTTGGTCAATAAGTCGAGCGGGCGGCCGTCGCTCGACTGGATCTCCATCGTCAAAACGTCCGCCGCCAAGCACAAGATCAAGCAGTGGTTCCGTAAGGAGCGCCGCGAGGAGAACGTTCTGGCCGGCCAAGAGGCCCTCGAACAGGAGTTGGCCCGTGCCGGGCTGCGCGCGGACGTCGCTCGCGGCGAGCTAATCGAACGAATTGCCACCCGCTTGAACTATTCGGCGCCAACGGATCTCTTCGCCGCGATCGGATTCGGCGACGCGTCCGCGCTCTCCGTCGCCAACCGCATCCGCGACGAAGTCAAACACGACAAGGTCGTCGATTTTACCAAGATCGGCCGCAAACCCGCGCTGCGGAAAAGCGTGCGCCGTTCGAGCGGCGTGCGAATCGCCGGCGTCGACGACGTGCTCGTGCGCCTTTCGAAGTGCTGCTCTCCCGTACCCGGCGACCCGATCATGGGTTACGTCACGATCGGCCGCGGCGTCAGCGTGCATCGCGCCGATTGCCCGAACATCGGCTTCATGAATGCGACGCCCGAACGGATCATGCAGGCGCAGTGGCTTACCGATGCCGGTCTGACGCATCTCGTCGATATCGAGGTGGAGGCCGACGACCGTTCGCAACTGCTGCAAGACATCATGGGAGTCTTTGCGGAGCTCAAGACGCAGGTGAGCTCGGTCAACGCTAAAGTTCGCAAGGATACCGTGGCCGTAGCGAGCCTGACGGTGCAGATTCGCGACCTCGATCATCTCCACAAGCTCCTGACCAAACTCGAAAAGCTAAAAACCGTTCGTCGAGTCTATCGCGTTACCAAGCGCGAACGCGCCGCGCTCTAGTCTTCGCCAGCCGTGTCGGCAGCCCAACTCCTCGTGCCCGCGCTGGCTTCGTTTGCGGCAGGGATGATGAACAGCGTGGCCGGCGGCGGAAGTTTTCTCTCCTTTCCCGCGCTCGTCTTTGCCGGCGTGCCGGCTATTTCGGCGAACGCGACCAACAACGCGGCGATGTGGGTCGGCACGATCGGAAGCGCGCGCGGCTATCGCGAAGAGGTCCGCGAGCATCGGTCGCTCTTGCTTCCCGTCCTCGTTGCCAGCGCCGTGGGTTCGCTCATCGGCGCATTGCTGTTGCTTCGGACGCCGCAAGCGCTTTTCGTGCGTTTGATTCCGTGGCTACTGCTTTTCGCGACGCTGCTCTTTAGCGTTAGTCCTCTGCTGACGCGTCGAACCGATCGCGCGCCGCGCCACTCACCATGGCAGATCGCCGCCCAGTTTGCCGTTGCGATATACGGAGGTTATTTCGGCGCCGGCATGGGGATCTTGATGCTCGCCGTGCTTGCGTTCTCCGGCCTTCCGAGCCTTAACGCACAGAACGCAATCAAGAACGTGCTTGCCGTGGCGATCAACGGCGTTGCATTGGTGCCGTTCGTACTTGCTCGTATCGTCGACTGGCGCTTTGCCGTGCCCATGGCAGTGCTTGCACTGGCGGGCGGGTACTGTGGCGCGCGCCTTTTTCGCCAGATCTCCCAGCCGGTCTCGCGTGCTATCGTCATTACCATCGGGGTGGGGATGACTATGGTTTTCTTTGTTCGATCTTTCTGATGAAAGATGACGGCGGTCGCTCGGCCTTTGCAGGGGCTAATCAGCCTAATTCGAAAGGCAATTTTCCCTGCAGCTCCACTGACCAGTGAGGTTTTAGAATGCCCTTTTCCAAGATTCGCGCGGTACTGCTTGCAGCCGGCCTAACGCTAACGGCGTCGGCATGCAGCGGAACCGGTGGCGTGCCCTCGAGTGTACCGGCCGCTAACTCGGATGGCACCGGCTCCGCAGCAGCGGTGGCGTCGCCGGCCGACACAACGTCTATTTTAAAACTGCTGACCAAAGACGTCACGATTGGGTCGACGGTCGATCCGACTAATGGCGACACGGGCCCGCGTGCCGTGACCGTGCTTCAAGACAGCTCGGGAAAACTGAAGAAGGGGCAACTGCTCGTCTGCAACTTTGAGGACAAGTCCGGTACTGCGGGCAACGGAACGACGATCGAGCAGTTCAGTCCAACGGCCAGCTCGAAGCCGACGACCTTTATTCAAAACAGTAAGATTGAAGGATGCGACGGCAGCGCGGAGAGTGGTGCCGACGGCTACACCTACGCTAGCGGATTCACGAGCAAGGTGATGGCCTCGTTCACCGACGCGGGGCAGTTGAAGAAGATCTACGGCACGCCGATCACGCAACCGCTCGGCGACGGCTCCGCACCGCAGCTCAGTCTCTATTCGGCGGATTTTATCTTCATAGGGAACGCCGACACCGGAGCGCTCGACAGCTACAGTTTCGGCAGTTACGGGTCGGGTCACGTAACCGAGATCGTTAATGGTTTCGACGTCAACAAAGGTTCGGGATGGAGTGCGCTGGGGCCGTCGGGCATCGCGTATTGGTGCGGCGCCCTGCCCGGTGCGGCTTCGTGTCCGTACAAGCACGCGGCCGACTCGCTCTTCGTCGCCGACGGCGCATGCAATGCCGTCGTCGAAATCACCCACGCCAGCAGCCTGCTGGAGACGGATGAAATCACCATCGAGCCAGGCTGCAAAAAGTTCAAGTGCGAATATCCCAAGACGTCGTGCGCGAAGTTGGTCAAAGCGGGCTCGCCGCTCGACAAGCCGGTCGCTATGGCGGTCCTGCCCAACGGCAACCTGATCGTCGCCAACACCGCAAACAACACGCTGGTCGAGATGACGCAGACGGGTCAGGTGCTCGATACGAAGGTAGTGGATAAGAGCAAGACGCCCGGGATCTTTGGGGTCGCGGCGAATGGCAAAGACGACGCCGACACCGTACTCTTCTATACCGACACGAATACCAACACGCTACACGAACTCGAACAGTAGCAAACCCTGCTTCATGCGACACGGAGATTGCAGCATGCCGTTAAGAGTTGATCGCTGGCTCCTGCTTGCCACGGTAATGGCCCTTGCAACCTCCGCTTGCGGCGGAAACGGCGCGGTGCCCTCCAACGCGGGCGTCGCGGGCACAGCCCTTGCCGGCGCAGCCCCGGCCGATACGACCTCCATTCTGAAGCTGCTGACCAAAGACGTCACGATCGGGTCGACCGTCGATCCGGCCAACGGCGACATGGGCCCGCGCGCCGTTACCGTGGTTCAAAGAAACGACCAAAAACTGAAGAAGGGCCACCTGCTCGTCTGCAACTTTGAGGACTCGTCCGGTACTGCCGGCAAGGGAACGACGATTGAAGAGTTGAGTCCATCGGCCAACTCGAAGCCCACGACCTTCATTCAAGATAGTACGATTGAAGGATGCGACGGCAGCGCGCTCAGTGGTGACGGGCAAATGTTCGCTAGCGGATTCACGAGTAAAGTGATGGCCTGGGTCAATGAAAAAGGGCAGCTGAAAAAGAAGTACGGCAAGCCGATCACGCAGCCGCTCGGCGATAGCGACGCGCCGCCGCTCTATCTCTATTCGCCCGACCTTATCTACATAGGCAACGCCGACACCGGTGCGCTCGACAGCTACAGTTTCGGCGGGTACGGGACGGGTCTGGTCACCGAGGTGGTCAACGGTTTCGACGTCAATAAAGGTTCGGGATGGAGTGCGCTGGGGCCGTCGGGCATCGCGTATTGGTGCGGCGCCCTGCCTGGTGAGGTTTCGTGCAAGAACAAGGCCGACTCGCTCTTCGTCGCCGACGGCGCGTGCAATGCCGTCGTCGAAATCACCAATGCCAGCAGCCTGCTGGAGACGGATGAAATCACCGTCGAGCCCGGCTGCAAGAAGTTCAAGTGCGAATATCCCACGACCTCGTGTGCCACGCTGGTCAAAGCGGGCTCGCCCCTCGACAAGCCGGTCGCCATGGCAATCCTACCCAACGGCAACCTAATCGTGGCCAACACCGGAAACAATACGCTGGTCGAGATGACGCAAAAGGGACAGGTCCTCGACACGAAGGTAGTGGATAAGAGCAAGACTCCCGGGATCTTTGGGGTCGCCGCAAGCGGCAGAAGCGACACCAACACCGTACTCTTCTATACCGACACGAATACCAACACGCTACACGAGCTCGAACCGTAACTCTCGGCTCTCCAAAAATTGTTTTCCACCTTACTGCATCCGACACGGAGATTTAGAGCATGACGCTAAGAATTAATCGCTCGATCCTGCTTGCCACGGCGATCGCCCTGGCAACGACCGCTTGCGGCGGAAACGGCGCGGTGCCGTCAAACGCGGCCGTCGGCGGTGCAGCCACCGGCGGCGCGGCGCCCGCCGATACGACCTCCATTTTGAAGCTGTTGACCAAGAACGTTACGATCGGCTCGACCGTCGATCCGACCAACGGCGACACGGGCCCGCGTGCCATTTCGGTCGTTCAAAACAGCTCCGGAAAGTTGAAGGCGGGTCAGGTGCTCGTCTGCAACTTCGCAGACTCGTCGGGCACCGCCGGCAACGGAATGACGATCGAACAGTTCACCCCAACAACCAGCACGAGTCCGTCGACGTTCTTTCTAAACGCCGCGATTAAGGGATGCGACGGCGACGCGATCACCGGGGCCGACGACGACGCAGTCTACGCCACGGGATTCACCAGCAAAGCGATGGTCGAGATCACCTCAAAGGGGAAGTTGAAAAAGACTTATGGCTCGCCAATCACGCAGCCGCTCGGTGACGGCGCCGCTCCGCCGCTTTACGGCTATTCACCGGAGATTATGTTCGTCGGCAATGCGGACACCGGGGCAGTCGATAATATCGGCCTCGGGGGATACGGCAACAAAAAGCTTATTGAGGTCATCGACGGCTTCGACGTCAACAAAGGCTCGGGTTTCGGCGCGCTTGGACCGTCGGCTCTATCGTATTGGTGCGACGTCCCTGAGGGCTCGTATCAGTGTAAAAACAAGTCCGACGTTCTCTACGTCGCCGACGGCGCGTGCAATGCCGTCGTCGAAATCACCAATGCCAGCACTCTACTGCTGAAAGACGAGATCACCGTCCAGCCCGGCTGCAAGAAGTTCACCTGCGAATATCCCAAGACCACGTGCGCGAAGGTGGTGAAGGCGGGCTCGCCGCTCAACGAGCCGGTAGCCCAAACGCTGTTGCCTAACGGCAACCTCATCGTCGCCAACGCCGGAAACAACACCCTGGTCGAGATGACGCCCAAGGGCAAGGTGCTCGATACGGAGGTCATCGATACGGGCCAAGCGCCGGCGATCTTTGGGCTCGCTGCGATCGGGACGAACGACGGCAATACGGCGCTGTTCTACACCGACACGAACAGCAACACGCTGCACGAACTCGAACAATAGCGAGGCGTTTTTATTCGGTATCTACCGGTTCGTTCGAGGGTGGCTCGTGCAGGAAGTGCGATATCGGGTACTTGCTCGGTATCGCGGTGAACTTGCGCGGTGTTTGGGTGAAGTCGAAGCTATCCTCGATGCTGGTCGCGCGCTGATCGCTGTAGCCGGTCTTGGTCTGGCCGAGCGGCTTGAGGTTGTAGGCCTCTTCGATGAACTTCAAGATGCTGCCGAACTCGTACTGCGTGTGTGAGACGTAGCCCGGCTGGCCTGCGCTCGTCTCTTTCGCATACGGTGAGATGATCAAGCAAGGGACGCGAATTCCTAGCCCGCGGTAATCGAGTTGCTTGGGCGAAGCGTTATCGTACCAGCCGCCCCAATCGTCCCAGAGCACGATAATCGCCGTCGACGGCCAATAGGAGCTCTCGCCGACTGCATTAACGACCGACGCCACCCACGAAGGGCCGAGGTCGCTGTGCGCCGCGGGGTGATCGGAGTCGGCCTTCGTCGGGCTCACCCAAGTCACCGAAGCCAGGCTTCCGTTCGACGCGTCGGTCAAGACTTTTTTTTGCGGAGCAATGATGTCTTTTCTCCAGTCGGGACCGTAACGGACGTATTTGCTCGCTTCGTACGGCTCCCACATCCCGCCGTCGAGGACGCTGGTGGCGTAATACTTCCATGAGACGCGGGCGCTATCGAGATCTTGCGCCATCGTCCTCCACTGATCGAAACATGGGAACGGTCCCACAAACCGGTGTACGTGGCGGCTGGGGTCCAGATACGAACTCTTCGTGCCTGGCGGCGAGTCGCAATCGTCGGGAGGCTCGCTGGGAAAATCGACTTCGGCCTGGTTCACGGTCAGGTCGTCCGTGCCGGCGACCAGCGTCAGATGGCCGGTGAAGCTGCCGCCAAACTCCGTGGGAAACATTTCGTCGGCGAGGACGTACTCTTCGGCCATGTCCCAGTAGGGCTTGATGAGCGCCCGCCTGACGTAAGCGTAGGCTTCGTCGGGACCGTGGTTCTCTCCGTATTTATAGAAACCGTCCATCTTGCCGTTGTCCCAATCGGTCATCGATGCGTTCCAGTCATGCGCCAGGTCGGGGCCGTCGAACCCGATTGAGTGCAGCGGAACCTCGGTGTCGCCGCTCGGACAGCCCGAGGCAGTGTTGAAACCGGATATGCGCCGGAACGGTCTGGGGTGCCGCCGCGCTCCGCTTCCCGCCGCGCATCCGTATTTGCGTGCGTTCGCGCCGCGATACCCGGCAAAAAAGTTCTCGAAGCTGCGGTTCTCTTGGATGATGACGACGACGTGCTTGATGTATTTACTGACGGGATTTCCGATTGCGGGCCGAGCCTCGGGTAGGCTGCCCTGCGGGGCAACCGGCGGAGCGGCCGCAGAAGAGCAACCAGTCGCGACGACGATGAGACCGAGAAGCGCCGGTCTCAGGAGCAGTTTTGTGACCATTTTGCGTCTCTCCCCGGGCGTCGAGCGCCAGTCTTACGCTAGCCGGTAGGAGTGCGTCGATGACAGGCTCGAAGCTAGCTTCATGAACGATTACGAGGTAACCTACATTTTGCGCCCTGCGCTTGAAGAGAACGAAGTCGAAGAGCGAGCCAACGCTATCGCCGAGATCGTCAAGGGGCAGGGCGGCGAAGTCACGGGCATCGAGCGCCTGGGCAAGAAGCGCCTGGCCTACGAAATTGCCGATGCGCGTGAAGGCACCTACGTGGTGATGCAGTTCAAGGCCGGACCGACCGTCTCAAAGGAGCTCGACCGCCTACTTAAACTGCATGAGGACGTGTTGCGGGCGCTCATCGTTCGGCTCGATGCCAAGATGCTCACCCATATGGCGGCGCTGGCTGCCGCCGCACCGCCGCAGCCACAGACCGTATCCTTTTCATAACATCTATGCCACACTGGTGACACTTTGGTGGGCTAATCTCTAAGGATGTACGCGTTAGTGAAAGAGGTTTAATGCATGGCAGCTTCGTTCAACAAGGTAATTTTGGTAGGGAATCTGACGCGCGATCCGGAGATTCGTTATATCAACTCGGGCTCGCCGGTCACGAAGTTTCGCATCGCGGTGAATCCGAACAAGCGCGACGCGAAGCCCGAAGACACGATGTACGTCGACATCGTCGCCTGGGAACGGCTCGCCGAGACCTGCAACACTTATCTCAAGAAGGGCAGCCCGGTTCTCGTTGAGGGCCGGCTCTCAATTCGCTCCTACGACGACACCAAGCTGAAGGACGACGCCGGCCAGCCGATTCGCCGTCAAGCCACCGAGGTCGTCATCTCGGGAATGCAGATGCTCTCCTCGCGCCGCGACGAGGGCGACTCCGGCGATCACGGCGGTTTCAACGGAGGTCGCAGCGCGGCCGCCGTCGGCGCGCCCGCGCGAGCGGCCGACAGCACCACGGGCGACGAACTAGACGACGAAATTCCGTTCTAGTATCGGCCAGTCCGCGGCATCGGCGCTATTGATGACCGTCGCGGCGGCATCCTTAGCGGGATGTTCGACCTATAACCCAACGTCGCGCAGCGCTGCTCTTCCTAATCAGGGTACGCCGCTGCCGGCGCCGCGAGAAGGACTCGAGCCGGCCGGATGGCTCTCACCCGCCCGCAAGAGTGGCCCCCTACTTTATGTAGCCGCAGAACAAGACAACGAGATCCTCATCTATCCCGAAAACGGCTATAATCAATCCCCAGTTGGAATGATTACCTCGGGCGTCTCCAAGCCGTACGGCTTATTTGTGGACCAGTCCGGTAGCCTTTACGTCTCAAATCAAAATCCACCCACGGTTACTGTTTATGCGCCGGGTTCTACCGACCCGTCGGTAACCTATTCCGAGGGTCTCGAGCGCCCGCTCTATTCAATTGTCGACCAGTATGGCGACCTCTTCGTAGGGAATAGCAGCGGCTACCAATGCGGCACTGGAACGATTGTTGAGTATAAAACGGGAAGCCAGAATCCATATCAAACGCTATCCGTGCCGGGGCGCGAAGTGGACGGCATGGACTTCGATCAACAGGGAAACCTCTACGCTGCGTACCGCAGGTGCGGACGCCGTGGCGGCATCGTGAAGTTCGCGCCGGGCTCGACCGAGGGCCAGCGGCTCGATATCAAAGTGTACCAGCCCCAGGGGTTGATCGTCGACGACGACGGCAATATTCTCGTCGCAGATTCCGGCAGCGGGGCGCCGCGCCTGGATTTTTACCGTGTCGGAAAACGCTACCCGGCGCTGAAGTTTAAGCTCCCCTTTCTTAACTATCCGGTTCAGCTCGCGATTACGTCGGACGAGAGCCGCCTCTTTGTCTCTTGCTTCAACGAGGGCCATGTCTTCGTAACTGGCTATCCGCTTAGCGCGAGTTCAACCTGGACTCTAGAGGATAATGCACCGGGCCAACCTCAGGGCATAGCGTTAAGTAACGGCCAAACATTCTGACAGTCGAACGTCCCGTCTTTCCTTTAGCGCCGTCTCCAACATCGGCGAACGACGACGAGCGGGATGGAGATTGTTACGATGAGTCCGATCGCCCTCGCTTAGTAATGCCATCGAAGCGCAGAGCCGCCATGTGGCAACCGACTCCGGATCACGGCGGCTTCGAGTGAAGAGCGTCGAGTGCTCGCAGGAGTCTCTCGTCAATGGATGATCGGGGCCAAGCGTCTTCTCGCGGATCGCCAAGGCGCGCGTGAGTACCGTTTCCGCCTCCGCATGGCTCCCTTGATCGCGATACACGCGAGCGAGGCCGTTTAGGCACTCTGCTACGTCGGGATGATTCGGCCCGAACAGTTCGTGCGCTCTCTCCCAAATCGCCAGTGCGCGCACGTAACGCTGCTCCGCTTCCGCGCTACGCCCGCAGTCCGCGTACAGGTCGGCGAGGTTCATCAGACTCAATGCAACGTCGGGATGATCCGGCTCGAGCTCCTGTTCCTGAATCGCCACGACGCGGGTCAGTAGCGACTCCGCTTCCGCGTAGCGCCCTTGCCTTCGTGGCGGCCGCCGCGTGCGAGAGCGCCAACGGAAGTGCACCGAGCGCCTGTGCGATCTCGAGCGCTTCAGATTCGCTCAAATCTGGGCGGCCGCTCTCACGCAGAAGATAGCCTGCTGCGGTCTCGAGCGACCAGACATCGAGTGTGACACTGCGAACGCCGGCACTCCACGCAGCGTTGCGCGACGTCACCAACGCCCGCGCTCCCGTACGCGGCTGCCATCTCCGCACTAATCGCTCGTCTTCAAGGTTGTCAAAGATCAGCAAGGCCGGCTTGGCGAAGCCACTTACGATGGAGCGGGTCACCTGCTCTGCCGCCATCCGACGGTCGGCGAGCCGATCGAGACCCCGCATGAATAGCGCCCCGAGCTTAACCAGCCCTTCGATGATGCCGTCCTCGTTTTGCGCATTCAGCCACCAGACGACAGCGTACCTGTCACGGTTGCGCCAGGCGTACTCGCGCGCGACCGAAGATTTGCCGACGCCACCCATGCCCTGCAGCGCGGTGATGCTCCCATCGTCGGTCAGTGCGGTAGCGATCGCTGCGAGTTCCTCTTCCCTTCCGCTGAAGCTCGGTACGGAGCGGATTGCTTCGGGATCGATAATCGTGCGCGGCTCACGCCAATACGGTCCGATCGCCGCTTCGCGACCGCGCTCCTGACTTACCGCGTCACGCACGACCTGCTCAAGCAGCGCGCGATTATCGCGTATCGGAACGAGATTCCAATAGGCGAGACTACTGAGAAGCCCTATGGGTTCGCACTCGGCGATGCGCAGCAGCACCAGCCGCGATTTCGTATTCAAAGGATCGCTGGCAATCGCGTTCTGCCACTCCGCCGCGCAATGGTCACTGCGCAGATAATCTGGCGAGAGGAGGGCGACGACGCGCGCGCCTTCGGCGAGTGCAGCGTGCATCCGTTCCATGAAGCTGTGATTGGCGAAATCCCACTGCTGCAGTGTGACGTCGTAGCCGGCGTCCTCTAGGATACGACCAATCTCCGCAGCAAACGGCGCATCCGCGCCCGCTCGGCTAACGAAGAGCTTTTGCTCCACGGCGGGATTGTATCGGGATCGCGCGCTTAACTCCATCGCGGTGCCCGCAGCGCCCCAAGGTCACTCCCCGGCACGTCCTGTAGCTCCCTCGCCGACCATGCCGGTAAGGCGAGCCGCCGTGCCGCTCACAGAATACGCAGGTTGATTACCGCGATGGGCGGGCTGCCGGTGTTGTAGAGAACTGCGCTGAAGCCGCATTCGTCGGGGCTGTGGGTGAGCGCCTTGAACCAATAGACGACGTGCACGTACCCGGTCCGTTTGCCACTGTGTCCGTGGGTCGTCGCCGAGATCCGTCCGCCGTTCTTGCAGTAGACGGGCTCGGTATAGTAGCCGTCCGGCCCCCAGTAGCTGAGGATCGCCACGCCGCGCGCTCCATCGGCCTTTAACCGCAGGCCAGTCTTATTCCAATAGATGTTGCCGGGCGCCGTCGCCGCGGTAACGCTCGGCTCGGCCTTGAGCGAAGCGCTGCCGCAGCCAAGAAGCAGCGCCGAAGCGAAGAGTGCGGCGAGAAAGACTCTAAGGCGGTCCATCGGCTTCAATATTGAGCGAGATGTCCACGCTGTTCCCGACGATGAGCGGGCCGTAGGTCATGCCCCACTGCGTGCGATCGACCGTCACGCTTGCGCCGTAGGCGATAATGGATCGCCCGCGCGGTGATTTTCCCGAAGCGATGACCTGCGCGTCCAACGCGACGGGATGCGTCTCGCCGTGCATCGTCAGATCGCCCGTGATCGTGAAATGCTTGGGGTCCGTGCCTTCGACTTTTGTACTGACGAAGCGTATATCGGGCGTCGACGCTACGTTGAAATAGTGCGCGGAGCGAAGGTCGCCGTCGCGGTTGTCGTTGTGCGTGTCGACCTTAGAGGCGTCGAGTTCGGCCGAAACGGCAACGGGTATCTGCGAGCCGGCGTTGAGCGCGACCGATGCCTTTTCGATTGGAATGGTGCCGATCACGGGAACGATGCCAAAGTGGCGTGCGGTAAACTGCGCGGTCGAATGCACCGGGTCGACGGTCCAGGTTTCCGGCTGCGCGCCAAGCGCCGGCTGGGCGCCGAGAACCACGCAGAGCGAGAGCATGAGGGTCAGCGTCTTCATCTGGCGGTTCTTCCGCCTTCGGCGTCTGCGCTCTTCTCACCGTCCGAGCGCTCGGCGATGACCGGCTCGAAGCGGCGGTCCGGCACAATCCAAAGAATGGCGACGGCGACGAAGAGCGCGTCGGCTGCAATCGTCGAAAGAAACGAAATCGCAATCGCACCTATATAAATTGCGATCGAGACTTTGCCTTTCACGTCCACGTCGACCGCTTTGGCAAAGGCGCCGCCGGGTCCATTCACTTGGACAAGCGCGGCTTGCAAAATAGTGAATGCGATAGCATCCATCAGGAGAACGAAGCCGTAGAGTGCCGTTGGGACCGGAGCGAACGCGTTGCGCCCGAGCCATGCCGTCGTAAACGGCACGAGCGACAGCCAAAAGAGCAGATGGAGGTTCGCCCACATCACCCGCCCATCGATTCCGTCGCTTGCCCGCAGCATATGATGGTGGTTGTTCCAGTAAATTCCGATAAAAACAAAGCTGAGCACGTAGGCGGACAACGTGGGAATCAGCGCGTGCAGCGACCCCAAACCCGTGCCGTCGGGCGGCCTTAGCTCGAGCACCATGATCGTGATGATCACAGCAATGACGCCGTCGCTGAAGGCTTCGAGGCGCCCCGACTCCGTCGAGAACCGGGGCTTGCTAATCAATATCCTCGGTCTCTCCCGTCGCGCTGAGGGATAAGAAGAAACCTGCAAGCACGACCAGGCACAGAATCACCGCTCCGAGCACCCAACCCCAGTGGCTCGACGTCCAGTGCTCGTACTTATCCAGCATATCTCGACCCCAAAGGATTCATCTCTAATGGCGTTCTATCGGAACGGCGTCAAGTCATGCGCGGCCGCACCGAGCTGCGTCCGGCCGGGCTCGAACCTGAAACGTTTACCAATTGTCCAAAGGCGCGGGCCGCGGATTGTGTAAGGGTCCAGGGCATGTAACTCGCCGAACGTCAAGGAGAACGAACCACATGACTTCGACGGCCATGCCGACCAACGCCGACCTGCGCGACTTCCTGATGCTCCCCTACTCCGAGCTGGAAGAGCTCAACCTGCGCGCGAAGCAGCAGCGCCAAGAGCGCGTCCCGCTTCACGCTTTGCAAGAACAGCGGCTGAAATATCTTGCCGACGAGCCGAGGATCAAAGCACTAACGGTGCTCTTCAGCGATCTGGAGGGCCGCCTGCACATGCTTGACTACGACAAGAAGTTCTTGCTCAAGTCGCACGACAATCTAACATTCGACGGGTCCTCGATACGAGGCTTCACGCCGCAGCGCGAAAGCGACTTGCGCCTATCGCTCGACTGGAGCGCGTTTTATTGGGGACCGGCGGACATCTTCGGATCGGGCAAGGTGCTCGTCTTCGGCGATGTCTTCGACCGAGAGGGAAGGTCTTTTACCGGTGACATTCGGGGCGCGCTCAAGAAGTTTGCGAACGAATGTTATACGAAGGAAGGCTACGCGCTCAACGCGGCCAGCGAGATCGAGGGCTTCCTCTTCAAAGGCCTCGATGCCGAACGGCGCTACCACGAGACCGGCGCGTTCGAGTACGTCAACACCGGCGGCTACTATCACTCGTTGCCCGGCGACCCGCTGCGCGATTTCATCGATACGGTTGCCGAGGTGCAGCGCGCGATGGGCTTTCAAAACGAGAAGGACCATCCGGAAGTCGCACCGTCGCAGTTCGAGATCAACTATAACTACGGCGAAGTCGTCGCCGCGGCAGACCAGATCCAACTCTACAAGCTGATCTGCCGCCAAGTCGCGACGAAGCTCGGAATGACTGCCAGTTTCTTGCCCAAGCCGGTCGTCGGCGTCAACGGAAGCGGCATGCACACCAACGTCTCGGTGAGCAAAAACGGCAAGAACCTCTTCTGGGAGCCCAAAGGAGAGGAGCAGCTCAGCGCCTTCGGCTGGAAGTTCGTCGATCGCATCCTCACGCACGGGAACGACATCTGCCTGATGCTCAACTCCAGCGTGAACTCGTATCGCCGGCTCGACCCGCACTTCGAAGCGCCCAATCAGCTCAAAGCATCGGCGATCGATCGCGGCTCGATGATGCGCATTCCGATCGGCAACGAGCG
>PMTY01000087.1 GCA_003167155.1 Candidatus Cybelea tumulisoli | reverse complement strand
CGACCAGGTCGGTACGCGAAATCCCAACTCTCGCAGGCTGAACTTCGAAAGGGCGGGCATCGCGGCGATCACGATCGCCACTAAGATGCCTTCCAGCACGAACTGAAGGGCGATGAGCAGATCGAACTCGAGCGGGTCGACGTTGGTTGGCGGTTTGCTCGTGAGCGAAAGCACGAAGAGCCCNNCTATCCTTTGGCCAGCGCGTCGGCCAGACGGGCGAAGTCGCCGAGGTCGAGTCGTTCACCACGAAGCTCCGAAGATTGATTGCATAACGATAGCGCCCGCGTAATCGCCGCGCGGTCGATGTCGAGTGCGAGCGCGAGACTGTTGACGAGCGTCTTGCGCCGGTACGCGAACGCACCGCGCACGACCTTCCAAAAGAGGTCGAGGTCGCGCACGGCGACGGCCGGCTCGGCGCGGCGCACCAGGCGAACGACGCTGGAGTGCACTTTCGGCGCCGGAAAAAACGACTCTGGTCCTACCGAGAAAAGCAGCTCCGCCTGCATCGCATACCCAACGGCTACCGAAAGACTTCCGTAGGCCGCCGTGCCGGGTGACGCCACGAAACGCTCGGCGACGTCCTTCTGCACCATAACCGTTAGCGAGTCGGGCCCCGACGGCATTTCGATCAGCCGCAGCAGCAGCGGCGTTGCGATGTTATAAGGAAGATTGCCCGCGACGCGCCACGGCTCTCCGTTCGACCAGCTCCGGTAATCGAAGGTCAGAGCATCGGCCAATACGATTTGCGCCGCGGCTAGGTCCTCGCGCGAGCGAAGTATGGCTACGAGCTGCGGATCGATCTCGATCGCGGTAAGTTGCGCGCCCTCGTCGACGAGCGCGCGCGTGAGTTCGCCGGTGCCGGCGCCGATCTCGGTCGTGCGCGGGCGCGGCGGAGCGCCCGCCAGGGCCAAACGGGCGATGCGGCCCGCAACCGAAGCATCGACGAGAAAGTTCTGACCGAAGCGCTTCTTTGGGCGTAGGCCCGCCTTCGCCAGCAAGGCACGGGGGCTCGACACCCCTCTACTCTACTCTGGCTACTTCAGGCGGTAAACGGTGACGTCGCGGCGACCAAAGAGCATGGCCCCGCGCATCGAGTCGAAGCCGAGATCGATTCGATTCCCAACGATCGCGCCTCCGGTATCGCCCGCGATTGCTATGCCATAGCCTGGTATGTACAGGCGAGTTCCGAGGGGGATGATGCGTGGGTCGACGGCGACGACTCCAAAGCCGGCGCGCCGCCCGCTGGCGGTCATGCCGTCGCCTCCCGCGCTGACCGCGGTGTAGGCCGTCGCCATCATCCGAAGAGCACCGCGCGCGACTGAGGCCATCTCGATCACACCGCGTGCTTCAAAAGCCGCGAGCGTGGTTGGGCCGATTCCTTGCGCGATGACTCGGGGTTCGGGTCGGCGGATCAGCGTTGTCGAGAGGATCCGTTGGCGAACGGGTCCGCCGTCGCGCTGAGCATATTGGACTCTTACTTCAGCCAGCCCGGGCCGGCCTCGAGCGACGAGTTTAGAGCTGTCGGGGGCCAGGAGAATAGAGAGACGAGTTATGGTCTTCGGTTGAACGTGGCGGCGCTCGAGGCGCTCCCACCTGATGACGCCGTTGCTATAGGTTATCCCGGTCGCGGCGGCTTGCGAACCCGTTGGGGCCGCCCAGACTGGAGTAACTGAAAGACCAACAACGAGAAAAGCGGCGTAGATCACGCGTCCTATCAATCCGAAGTTCCTTTCTTGTTCCAAGTCGCGTCCAAGATCTTCGCTCGACACCCCGCAGCGGGAGCGGACGATGCACGCGACTCGCGCACTTTTTGAAGCGGCGCACCCGGCCGCTTAGGCAACGGATCCGACGGAAAACGCCAACACATTTCGAGTCGACTTGCCGTGCGTACGGGCAGGCCGGGCTCTGACCCGGGCACTATAGCACGGGCCTTTCGAAGCAAAAGTATGACAAAAGTCGCATTCGCGAGGTGCCCCCTCCTCGCTCAGCCCGCTTCGAAAGCCTTTCGGTTTCCCCGGGGCGTGCCCGAATGTCGAAGCGAAGAGAGCCCGGCGATGCAGCCCATGCGCGTGGGGCTATTTACCGAGATTTATCGCCCCGTCATCAATGGCGTGGTGGCGTCGGTCGAAGCATTGGCTTCGGGTCTGCAGGCTCGCGGCCACAAAGTCTTCTGTTTTGCGCCGAGCATGCCGGGCAGCGCGCGCTCCGAGGGCGACGTCCATCGAATTCCCTCGCTGCCGCTCCCGGTGCGCACGCCCTATCGTTTGACGCTTCCGCTGGTAAGCCGGCGAGTCAACGCGGTGATCAAGGGGCTCTCCGTTATTCACGCGCACTCGCCGTTCGTAACCGGCTGGATGGGCATGCGCTATGCCCGCCGTTATGGGATGCCGCTGGTCTACACCTATCACACGCAACTCGAGGCCTACGTTCATTACGTGCCGTTCGACGCCAATGCAACGCGGTTTGCCGCGAACCGGCTCACGCGGACCTTCGCGAATCTCGCCGACGCCGTCATCGCTCCGACTCCCGCGATGGCCGCGCGTCTCCGAGAGCTTGGCGTAACGGTGAGGATCGAAACGGTGCCGACCGGGATCGACGTCGCGCTCTTCGGCGCGGGCCGTCGCCGGGAGGACGTTCGAGAACGGATCGGCGTTCGACCGGAGGATCGCCTTCTGCTCGCCGTCGGCCGGCTGGCGAAGGAGAAGAACCTCCCACTGCTTTTTGAAGCCCTTGCGCGTACGAACGATCCCTCGACGAAACTGGTCATTGCCGGCGACGGACCATTTCGCGCCGAGTTGGAGCAGCTTGCGCGCACCCTCGGCGTCTTCGAACGGAGCCGTTTCTTGGGCTTCGTCTCGCGCCAAGATCTGCCCGACCTCTACGCGAGCGCCGATGCCTTCGTGATGGCCAGCACGACCGAAACCCAAGGCATCGTGCAGGCTGAGGCGCTCGCAGCCGGGACCGCCGTCATCGCCGCCGACGCACCCCAAAACCGCGACGTTCTTGGCTCCGCCGGGCTGCTGGTGCCACCGACGGCGCAGGCATTTGCCGACGCCTTCGCCCAGGTGCCGAGCCTCCCCGAACCGGCTAGAGCCGCTGCAGCGCGCCAGGCCGCGAAGCGGTTCTCGATCCAGGATCAGATCGATCGCACCCTCGCGCTTTACGAAAGCCTGATACGGCCGGCTCGAATTGCTTGACCTCGAACATACGTTCGCATAAAATGGAGTTGACGTAATGCAATGCAAAGGCGTGGCGATGAGGTTCTCGAGGTGGCCGTCGGATATGCCGCGGGGCCGGCCGGCAACGGCGTAGCGTATGCCGCTCTGAGCGGCGCGCAGGGTCGCGAGGTCGTGCGGCTTCCTTTCCGAATCGTCCGGCGTTGCGCGCTCGTGAAGCGCGCCGTTGCCTACGCTGCGCTGGTCACGGTCGCGCGCGCGCTTTGCAGGCGCGGCGTTACGCGCGCGCATTTTCTGATGCCCGATCCACAGTTCGTCGAAGACGTGACGACTCGCTGCGACTTACCGGAAGCACTCGTGCTTCCGTACGTTCGTTTGCGTTGCGCGCTCAACGCCTTCAACGACGTCGAGATCGGCATCGGAACGACCGACGAGCTGATGCAAAGGGCTGGAGCGGAAGTAGCGCTGAACGTTGCGGCGTGAATCTTCGCCGCCTTAACTCAGGCGATTTACCGGTCGAGACGAAAGCGCTCGCAAAGGCGTTGCTCGGTTGCATTCTCGTGCGCACCGGCGAAGATGGGACGACTGCGGGCCGAATCGTCGAGACTGAAGCCTACCTTCCCAACGATCCGGCGTGTCACGCATTTTTTGGTAAGAGCTTGCGGAATGCGACGCTCTTTGGACCGCCGCATCTCGCCTACGTCTACCAAATTTACGGCACCTCGTTTTGCTTCAATCTTTCGAGCGAGCCGGAGGGAACGGGCGCGGGTGTGCTCGTGCGCGCCCTCGAGCCGATCGAAGGGCTCGCCCTCATGGCGCGCCGGCGAGGCGTCGAGCGATCGTACGATCTTTGTCGCGGCCCTGGCCGCCTCTGTCGCGCGCTAGCCATCGATCGGTCCTTCGAGGGCACCGATCTCTTCTCGGACCCCGTCCTCTGGTTGGCGCGCGACGATTGGGCACCGGCGCGCGTGCGCCGCAGCCCGCGCATCGGGATAACCCGAGCGGCGGATCATCGCCTGCGATTCTACCTGGCTGGAAGCCCCTACCTGAGCGGACCCGCCCGGCTTAGCCCGGCTTGAACGCCGCCGGGGGCTTATGCTATAGTGTGAGCGTCGCGTAGCGGTCATCTGTTGACAGCCGCGACATCTTGACACCCTCACCGCTCACGCCACCGATCTGATTGCGACGGCAGCCTCGCCCTCGATCTCGAAGTTTGGCGTGCGCGACTCCTTAAGAGAGAACTCCTCTGCAAACAGAAAACCGCCCCAACATCGAGCATCGGCTAAATAACGATTCGCGGCCCCCACAAGGCGGAGGCCGACGCCGCCGCCCTCGCCGCCGGCACCATTTTGGCCAACATCCCGGCACCTTCCCAGACCAGCTTCCGCAGCAAATCGAAGTGCCGCCGATGCTGACGGCCGCTCAGCTCTCGGAAAAGACGAAGAACGAGTTGATTGAGATTGCGAAAGAGCTGGAAGTCGAACTTCTCACGCCCGCAAAGCTCAAGAAGGACGAGATCGTCGCGTTGCTCGTGCAAGGCCAGATCGCACGCTCCGGTATCGAGGTTGCCAGCGGCGTTCTCGACGTGCTGCCGGAGGGCTACGGCTTCTTACGCCGCGCGGGCTACTACGTCGGCAACGACGACATCTACGTCAGCCAATCGCAGATTCGCCGCTTCGAGCTACGGCGCGGAGACATGGTCGAGGGCCAAGCGCGCCGGCCGAAGGAGAGCGAAAAATATTTCGGATTGATTCGCGTCGATAGAGTTAACGATCTCGATCCAGAGGCAATCAAGGGACGGCGGGCCTTCGAAAAGGGAACGCCCATTTATCCGCAAGAGCGCTTTCGACTCGAAGTGCGCTCGACGCAGCTCTCCACGCGCGTCATCGATCTTTTCTGCCCAATCGGCAAGGGCCAGCGCGCTCTGATCGTTTCGCCGCCAAAAGCCGGCAAGACGACGCTGCTTAAGAACATCGCCAACTCGATTTCGATCAACCATCCCGACGCGCACATCATCGCGCTGCTCGTCGACGAGCGCCCGGAAGAAGTAACGGACATGCAGCGCACGGTCGACGGCGAAGTCGTCGCGTCGACGTTCGACGAACATCCCGAGAATCACACCGCCGTTGCCGAGCTGACGATGGAGCGCGCGAAGCGTTTGGTCGAACTCGGCAAAGACGTGGTGATTCTGCTGGACTCGATCACGCGTCTCGCCCGCGCCTACAACCAGGTCGTGACGAGTTCCGGGCGCACGCTCTCGGGCGGTCTCGATACCGCCTCGCTGCACAAGCCCAAACGCTTCTTCGGCGCCGCGCGTAAGATCGAAGAGGGCGGGTCGCTTACGATTGTTGCCACTGCACTCATTGAAACCGGATCCAAGATGGATGATGTGATCTTCGAAGAGTTCAAAGGCACCGGCAA
>PMTY01000127.1 GCA_003167155.1 Candidatus Cybelea tumulisoli | reverse complement strand
CAGCACCGGCTCAAAGGCCTGAATGCCCAGACGATGCAGCGTCGGCGCGCGGTTGAGCAGCACCGGATGCTCGCGAATCACTTCGTCGAGCACGTCCCAGACTTCCGGACGCACGCGTTCGACCATGCGCTTCGCGCTCTTGATGTTGTGCGCTTGGCCGCGGTCGACCAGCTTCTTCATCACGAACGGCTTGAAGAGCTCGAGCGCCATCTCTTTGGGAAGGCCGCACTGATGCAGCTTGAGCGACGGGCCGACGACGATGACGGAGCGTCCCGAATAGTCGACGCGCTTGCCGAGCAGATTCTGGCGGAAGCGTCCCTGCTTGCCTTTGAGAATATCTGAAAGCGACTTGAGCGGCCGATTGTTGGGCCCCGTGACGGGACGCCCGCGACGGCCGTTGTCGATCAGCGCGTCCACCGCTTCTTGCAGCATGCGCTTTTCGTTCTTGATGATGATCTCGGGGGCGTTAAGCTCGAGCAGACGCTTCAACCGGTTGTTCCGGTTGATCACGCGCCGGTAGAGATCGTTGAGATCGGACGTGGCGAAACGGCCGCCGTCGAGCTGCACCATTGGGCGCAACTCAGGCGCGATCACCGGAACGGCGGCGAGCACCATCCATTCGGGACGGTTACCGCTGCTCAGAAAGGCTTCGACGACTTCGAGACGCTTGATGGCCTTGAGCCGCTTCTGTCCGCTTGTCTCTTTAAACTCTTTGCGCAGATCTTCTTGCAGTTTGCGCAGGTTGAGATCGCGCAGCAGCTCCCGGATCGCTTCGGCGCCCATGCCGGCTTTGAAGCGGTTGCCGAACTTCTCGCGCGCTTCGCGATACTTCTGCTCGGAGAGCACCTCGCGTTTGGTCAGCGTGGTGTCGCCCGGATCGATCACGACGTAGGCCGCAAAGTAGATGACCTTCTCGAGCTGCCGAGGCGACATGTCGAGCAGGATGCCGATGCGGCTGGGAACGCCTTTGAGATACCAGATATGGCTGACCGGAGTCGCCAGCTCGATGTGTCCCATCCGCTCGCGGCGCACCTTGGCACGCGTGATCTCGACGCCGCAGCGATCGCAGATCATTCCTTTGAAGCGAATGCGCTTGTACTTACCGCAGTGGCACTCCCAGTCTTTGGTCGGGCCGAAGATCTTCTCGCAGAAAAGGCCGTCGCGCTCGGGCTTGAGCGTGCGATAGTTAATCGTCTCGGGTTTTTTGACTTCGCCGAACGACCACGCCCGAATCTGCTCCGGTGACGCGAGGCCGATACGCATTGCGTCGAAGTTGTTGACGTCGATGAGGTTCAAAGAGAGGGACTCCGCCCGGCCCACCTCGCCGCCGCCTACGCAGGGAAGACACGTCCCACGTCGTCACGTAGGGGTTCCCACCGTCGCTGCTGGCGCGGGGCACAGAAGGGCATTTTATCACGCCGCCCCCCTCTTGTCACCTGCCGAGCTAGCCGATATACGTAGGAGGCGAGCAGCCGTTTAGAGCGGCGGCCTTTTCGAGCGTTCCTTACACACTTAGCACTCCTACCTTGCTAGCCAGGAACGAAACGCTCAGGTCGCGGCCCTGGTGCAAAGCGGCAGCTCGCTTACCGGCCATGCTCCCAGGCCTCGGCCTGAAGTAAAGAAGGGTCAAGGGCAACCACATGGGGTGTCGCCCTTGACCCTTCTTCTTTATAGAGGTAAGTGGGGCTAGCTAGACCCGGGCGCCTCGTCCCGTCAGCAGGTTGACCACCACCAGCACGAGCACGACGAGCAAGAGTATGTGAATCAGACCGCCGCCGATGTGCATCAATAGGCCGATAAGCCAAAGCGCGAACAGAACACAGATGATCGTCCAGAGCAAGCCTACCATGTATTCTCCTTCAAGGGTGCGAGCATTTGCACTCTCTTTCCCCGTTTACACTCTCCCGAAGCCTGGGAAAACGCTGCAGGGGCTTTCTTGAATGGACTGCTAACATGGGGTGCATACGGTCAAGTCTAACGGATGAAACGACTAAGCGAACGTGAGTCTGGTCCTCCAGCGGCTGCTGAGCACGACCTGCAGTCCGTTCGCATGGTCATTTCGCGGACCGCCGACGTCCTCTGGCAGGCGGATGCCTCGGGTGCCGTCACCGGAATCACCCTCTGCCGGCCCGCCCTGCCCGAGCGTGCCGGCGAGCTTGACGAAGCCGAGATCGCACAAGTCGAACTGCTTTGGCGCAAGGCCGTTCTCTGCGCGAAGCGGTTCAGTGCCGTCTATCACGTTCGCACCCCGGGCAGCGGAACGCCGCGCAACTTCCTCGTCCAAGCGGTCCCGATCTTCTCGGGGAGCGACGAGGTGCTCTACTGGTCGGGGCACGCCACCGAGGTCGATCGCTTCGCCGACGCCGGGACGCGGTTTATCTCCGAAGCGACCGCCGTTCTCTCGTCGTCGCTTAGCCGGTCCACGATCGTCAACCGCCTCATCGAGGCGTCGCTCGAGGAGTTCTGCGATCTTTGCGCCGTCCACACGCTCCAGGACGACGGTTCGCTTACCCTAGAAGGTTTCGCCGATCGGCGAGCGGACGTCCAAATCCCGCCCGAAACGCTCGCGCAAGCCGTCGGTGATGCGCTGCGCACGCGGCAACCGGTGCTGCTGCTCTCCGGCCAGATATCCGACGCGCGCTCGGCAATCGTCATGCCGCTCTTGGTCGGCACGACGTGCGTCGGCGCGTTGAGCTTCCTGGAATCGGAGCGCCGCTCAAGCTTTGCGGCGCGCGAGTTCGACATCGCCTTGGTGGTCGCTCGTCAACTGGCACTGGCTCTGGAAAACATCAGAACGTTCGAGCGCGAGCAGCAGGTCACCGAGAAGTTCCGGTTCCTGGCGCGGCTAACCGAACGGCTCTTTGCGACGCTCGATTCCAAGAAGACCCTCGCGCTGCTGCTCGATGGACTCACCGAGGAGTTTGCGGATTATGCGCTTGCCGCTAAGCTGACCGACGGCCGTCTTCGTACGATCGCCGAAACCGGATCGAAAGCCGGGCTGAACGAGGAGAGCGAGCGGGAGATCGTTGCCTCCCTACTGAACCGGCGCTCGATCCTGGGCGGCGCGACCTTGGAGACGGTGAACCGTCCGCGGCTTAAGGCCGGCCCGCTCGACGAAACGGAGCCGCCGCGCTCGTGGATAATGGTTCCGCTCTTCTCCGGCGATTCAATTTACGGCGCAATCCTCTGTTGCGCGAACACCCGTCAGTACGATCGCAGCGATCTCGAAATGCTCGAAGAGATCGGGCGTCGTGCCTCACTCGCAATCGCGCATGCGGAAGGGCTAGCGCGCGAGCGGCAGCTCATTCAAACGATTCAAGAAGCGACGCTCCCCGCGCAGTTGGCTAACGTCGTGGGTGCGACGCTGAGCGCCATTTATCGTCCGGCCGCCTCGGAGGTGCAAGTCGGGGGCGACTGGTACGATGCCTTCGACCTCGACGATCATCGCATCTTGCTCACCGTGGGTGACGTCACCGGGCATGGCCTCGAAGCGTCGATTGTGATGGGTAAAGTGCGTCACGCCATCAACGTCGTCGCGCTGTACGAAAGCAATCCCGCGCGCATTCTCGATGCAGCCGAAGAAATTCTCTTGCGTCGTTATCCCGGCGCGGTCGCGACGGCCTTCGCCGCGATTTTCGACACCCGCACCCGCACGATTTGCTACGCCAACGCCGGTCATCCCTATCCCCTTCTGCGCCGTCACGATGGCACCATCAAGGAGCTGGAAGCCGAAGGCCTGCCGCTGGGATTGCGTTTTGCCGGCGCGCCGTCCCCGCCGATTACCGATCGCCTCGACGATGCCGCGCTCTTGGCTTTTTACACCGACGGTTTGACCGAAGCCACGCGCGACCCGCTCGCCGGCGAGATCCTGCTGCACGAAGCAATCCGCAGCGACGCCATCTTCTTTGTTGAAAGCCCGGCGCAGTTCGTCGAAACGTACTGCTTACGCCGTCAAGCTCCCGACGACGTTGCAATCTTGGTTTTGAACTTCGTTCGATCGCAGCGCTGGACGTTTGAGTCGGGAGATTGGCACGCAGCCAGACGCGCGCGGCACGGGTTCGTCGCCAGCCTCGAGGCTGCTGGCTGCGCGCACGCCGACGTCAAGGCTTCCGAGCTTATCTTCGGCGAGCTTACCGCCAACGTCGCACAGCATGCCGTGGGACCGCTCGACGTCGCGCTCCATTGGGCCGGCCGGAGCGCCGTGCTCCACGTCATCGATCGTGGCCAAGGTTATGCGACAAGCGAACGAACGGAGCCCGACGATCTAATGACCGAACACGGCCGGGGACTCTGGCTGGTTGGACGGCTCGGCGCGCAGTTGAAAGTCGAGCTGCTTCCAGGTTTCGGCGCCCACGTCAGCGCCAAACTCCCGGTGTCTCAGGCCTGAGCGTACTCCTGCGCTTTAGCGAGGATGTCGTCGGCGTAACGCGGCAGCGTGCTGCGCAAGCGTAGAATCATCTGTTCGGCTCTCAGCGAACACAGGCCGTCGCTGCGATTGCCCACCACCTCGTCGATTGCGCGACGCATCGCGATGTCGAAGTTGTGCGCGACGGCGGGAACCACGCGCGTATGGGAATCGAGCAGCGGGTGCACGCAGGCGAGCTGGAAGTCTTCACTGAGCACGTCGATCGGGTAACCGCAAAAAAGATCGAAGCCGGCCGAGTCGATCAGAGCGTTCCACAAGGATTCCAAAGCGATCGCCGCGCTAAACGATTTTTGCGACCACAGAACGCCGACCATTTCGCCGTAGGCGCGAAAACCACCGTACTTTTCGGAAAGGTCTCTAGCGACTGCGCCTACGGATGCATCGAAGAGCGCCGGATCGGGCCGGCCATCGCTGCCAAACAATGTGGCGAGCATTTCCTTGTCGTCGAGAAAAACGGCTCGTTCTGAAGCCAGCTCGCGGCCGATGCTCTCGCGACGCGCGGAACTGGCGATGATGAGCGCACCGCCGCCGTTGCGCAGAGATTCATTCAGAAAGCGGCCAACGTTGCGCCCGAGGCGCGCGTCGTCGCCGCCATAGAACTGGACCAGGTGCTCGTGCCCTGCTTCCGACTTAGCGTTCACGCCACCCATCCTACGTCTCTTCGCCGAAGGAGTCAAATCGGTGATGCCCTTGCCGGTCATCAACGCTTGCTCGCGCTCGCTTCGGCCTTACCCGAAAATTGGAAAGGCGAAAAGCATTTTACCTATTTTCTTTCATTAACCGTTTAGTTTGGATTCAGCCTGACGAGTACGAACACGCAGCCTCACTAAGACGAGAGCCGGCCTTCCCGAGACCGGCTCTCGTCTTTCGAAATCACGCCATGGGCAGGCTTTGCCCTAAGTTCGCATTAACGCTAGGCACATGATAAAGATGCGTGCGCTTTTCGTTCTGTTCGTCGTAGCTTTCGCGGGATGTTCGAGCGGGGGGGCGCAACTGGCGCCGCCGCAGGTTGGCGGCGCTCTGCGCGCCACATCAACCGATTCGATTCTCTACGCCTTTACGGGCGGCACGGAGGACGGGTCCACGCCGTACGCAAGCCCGCTCGTCGACGCCAAAGGCGTGCTCTACGGCGTTTCGGTCGCCTACGACGAGAGCGTGCACGGCGTTGTCTGGAAGCTGACGGGAAGCGGCTCGAGCTACACCGAGAGCGCGCTTTACAAGTTTCCGCCAAGCCAAGCAGACGGCGCCTATCCGGAGGGGGGCCTGATCGAAGATTCAGCCGGTGCGCTCTACGGCACCGCGACTACCGGAGGGAAGGGCGCCTGCAGCTATATGGGCAGCGGCTGCGGCGTCGTCTTCAAGCTCACGCCGTCGGGTAAGACGTATAAGGAAAGCATGCTGCACGATTTTGCCGGCGCGAGCAAAGACGGCAGCATCCCGGTTGACGCGCTCCTGTTGAGCGGCAGCGAACTTTACGGCACGACGGAGTATGGCGGAAGCGGCAGCTGCACGGAGACGGGCTTCGACGGATGCGGAACGGTCTTCAAGATTTCGACCAAAGGAACGGGTTACAGCGTCATCTACAGCTTCCAGGGCGGTAAGGACGGCGCAAATCCCGCAACGAGTCTGACAGCCGGAAAGAACGGCGTGCTCTACGGCACGACCAACTTCGGCGGCGGAAGTACGAGCTGCACGACGGGATGCGGCATCGTCTTCGAGCTGACGCCGAAGGGAGCAAGCTACACCGAAACCGTGCTGTATAGGTTCCAGGGCGGTCAGAGCGACGGCTCGGTGCCGGGAAATCGCGGGCGCGGTTTATATCTCGCCTCGGACGGCGCGCTGATCGGCACGACGCATACCGGCGGCGGCGGCTCGTGCGCGATCGTCTTCGTTCCCGGGTGCGGCGTCGTCTTCAAGCTGACGCCAAAAGGAGCCGGCTTTAAAGAGAGCATTCCCTACCAGTTTAAGGGCGGCAGCGATGCGGCATTCCCCGAGGAGGCATTGGTTGCAGGGAAGGGCGGCGTGCTGTACGGCGCGTCGACCGGCGGGGGCGGGGCCACGTCGAGCGTCTGCAGCGGCGGTTGCGGAACGGTCTTTGCGCTAACGCCCAAGGGCACGGGCTACACTGAATCCGTTATCTACGCGTTCGCGAACGGAAATGATGGCGCGCTTCCATACGATGGCGTCACGATGGATAAATCAGGCGTCCTGTACGGCACCACCGAGCTGGGCGGCGGCAGCAAAAGCTGCGGCGGTTGCGGGACGGTCTTTAGCGTAACGCCGTAGTCGCCCCCATCTAATCGGGCAGCAGCTTTCCGCCTCATGACGGTGGGGGCCCTCTCGGGGGGTTAGCCGACGTGAACAACATGCTTTATGGAACAACCTGGTTTGGCGGCGATTACAACAACGCAGGAACCGTCTTTACGTTGAAACCCTGACACCCCGCCCGACACAGACCTGCTGACCGTGATGTAAAATGAATATCGCGGCGCTTAACGCGTTGGGAGAGGGGGTCCGTTTTGACCTCGCCAACCCCTCTCCCGCGATGCAGCGGTGGTCATGGCATTTCTTGTATTTACGTCGGTCGCGCCCAACCGATCGTTCAGCAGCCCGTCATT
This sequence comes from Candidatus Cybelea tumulisoli, assembly GCA_003167155.1. GTDB lineage: Bacteria > Vulcanimicrobiota > Vulcanimicrobiia > Vulcanimicrobiales > Vulcanimicrobiaceae > Cybelea > Cybelea tumulisoli. The sequence continues at coordinate 4,559 of PMTY01000127.1, read as the reverse complement.
TTCCCGGTCAGCACGTACTCGACCGATTTGATGGTCTCGTCGTAGCATGAGCCGTTGACGTTGAGTGACTTGTATTGCTGGTGGCTCTTGCCATTGGACGGAGTGAACCCGCTGCCCTCAATGGTCAGCGTATCGCTCGAGCTGACGGTGTTGAGCGACGACCATGACGACGCCTTGCCGGGGGTCTCATCTACGCCGCTTCCGCTCTTGGCCTGTACCACGCTGGTCAACTGCGTTGCCTTGCTCGACGGGGCAAGGTACTTGTAGCGCAGGCTGAGCGGATAGGTCCACTCGCTTTGCTTATTATACGTCTTGCCGTCGCCTGTGGTTGACGTGTTCGACGCAATCGTCGTGGTCTGGTTGATATCTTGCACGTCCCGAGTCGCCGACACCTCGATCTTTTGTACGTTGGAGAACGAAATGCTCTGCGTTACGTCGGTCGTGATCCGCCCCTTCGACGTGATCACATAGCCCTTGAGGTTGACCGGATGCGTCGCCGACACGTTGATCGTTCCCGTGCCCGTGCCCGATTTGGTGACTCGCACGTGCTCGATGACCGTTTCTGCTGGCGAGAGCGCGGTGCCGTTCTCGATCAGCGCGCCGGTTACTTGCGTCGAGCCGTGATCTTCGTAAACGAGCAGCGTGGCATTCGCCGCAAAGTAGTTGTTGTCGTTGAAAACTGAAACGGCGATGGTGTGCTTGTTGCCGTCGTCGAGCTGCGCCGCAAAGGGCGTAAGGTCGATGCGGTACGGCTGGAAGTTCAGCGTCTCCACGCCCGGGATTGGAATCCACAAGTACGGGTCGATGCCGCCCGTATAGATCCACGGATAGATCGGCGCCACGCCGGCGGGCTGCCCATCGAGGGTCACCTCACCCTCGCGGAAGGCCGTGTTACCGCAGTTGTTGAGCTTTGCGGCTAAATCGTTGGGGAAGCACGTGTACCAAAACTCGTCGCCCCCTTGCGACTCGAGAAAGACGTCGAGATATGCCGACTCGACGTTGGTCGGGAACGTGAACGTACCCGTCATCTGGTCGGTGGCCGCGTCGAGGTAGACGTATCCGCCGTCCGCGCCGGCCGAGAGCGGATAGACGGCGTCGGCGCTCCTGCGCGCCGGGTACTTTTTGGTCTGCGGATAGAAATCCAGTTCGGCGGTCCCGTAGATAATGCCCGTGTATTGCGAGTTGACGACGTTATAGACGGAGGCTTGCCCGGTCGATGCTTGCGCAAAGACCGGCGCGTAGTCGGTGACGTCGCGCTCGACGTTCCACTGCGGGCTGGCGTTCTGACCGGGCTCCGATGTGGTTCCGAAATAGACGTTCGTCGCCCCGATCCACACCGCTCCGGTTCGGTCATATTGCACGCCAGCGGTTACCCGGAAATGCATCTTGAAAATGATTGTCGCGTAAGGTCCGGGACAGTTCTTTGGCGGCTTATAGTTGAACGGATGGTCCGAGTAATCCGCGAACTTGCCGACCGGCAACCCACCGGACTGCAGCGGCGGCGTATGCGGATTGAAGAGTCTGTCGACGCAGGGCGCCTCCTTCGGGTGCGCCACCGGCGGGTCGGCGGTTACCGGATACCCAGGGCCGCCGCTTGACATCATCGAGTGCAACCTCCGGGCGTTGCGCTCCAGAGAGAGCGCGCCGCCCAACGCCGGCGCTTGCGCTCCTCCCGTTGGAACTGCTCCGTCGAACATCGCGTGACTCGCACACGCCGAAAGAGCGAACGTGACGAGCAGTGCCGCGCACTGTTGCAGTCGACGGATCGTTGCCTGACGCATCTCCAAACCTCCAACGGAAAAAGGAGATGAGGCCTTCGGCGGGACGCCGTCGTACTCATGCACGATGCTGTTGCTGGGGATCGAAACGTCGTGCGACGATACGGCGACGGCCGTCGTGCGCGACGGGCGCGACGTCGTATCGAGCGTGGCGACGAACCAGGACGAGTTTCACGCCAAATACGGCGGCATCGTCCCGGAGATCGCCAGCCGGCGTCACGTCGCGCTGCTCTCCGCTGCGGTTGAAGACGCACTCGAGCGCGCCGGCACGACCTTTGAAGAGGTAGACGGCATCGCGGTTACGGCCGGGCCGGGGCTCATCGGAAGCCTCGTCGTCGGCGTTGCCAGCGCCAAGGCGCTGGCCTTCGCATTGAACAAGCCGCTGTATGCCGTGAACCATCTGCACGGCCACATCTTTGCGCCGTTCCTGGATCGGCCGCAGGAGCCGCCCTACCCCTTTCTGGCGCTCCTGGTTTCGGGCGGGCACTCGCAACTCGTTGCCGTTCAATCGCCGGCTCACATGCGAGTCCTCGGGCGCACGCACGATGACGCCGCGGGCGAAGCGTACGACAAGACCGCTCGCCTTCTCGGGTTGCCGTATCCCGGCGGCCCCGAACTCGACCGTCTCGCGCGCACGGGGAACGCGCAGGCTTACGCATTTCCTCGCTACCGCCCCGCCGGCGATGCGCTCGACTTCTCGTTCTCGGGTTTAAAAACGTCGGTGCGCTATTTTCTCGAATCCGAAGCCGGCCGCACTGCCGCGGTCGCCGACGTCGCCGCGTCGTTTCAAGCTGCGGTAGTCGACGCCTTGATGACGCAGCTGCGCGCGGCCTTCGAACGGGATCGCTACAATGCGGTCGTCGTCTCCGGCGGCGTCGCCGCAAACTCCGCGCTTGCCTCCGCCGTGACGGCGTGGAGCCGGCGCGATAACGTGCCGGCCTTCATCCCTCCGCCGAAGTACTGCACCGACAACGCCGCGATGATTGCCGCCGCTGCCTTCTATCAGCGCGACGTCGCGCGCGCCGATCCGCTCTCGCTGACTGCCGACCCGAACCTTCCGTTTTAGCGGACGGTAATGCCGAACGGGATTTGCAGCATCGTCTTTGTTCCCTCGATCGTTCGCACCGCCAGCTTGCGTTTCGACCCGGCCTCCTCGATCGTAACGAACGGCGGATCGTCGGCATCGCCGTTGCTTACGTAGGCCCTTCCAGCGGAGTCGAGCGCGATTCCCAACGGCGAGTACAAGTATGCCGTGAGGGAGCGCACCGGTGAGACGTCGCCGCTAGCGCCCGGCGCATAGATGAGGACGACCGATGGTTCACTGTTGACGACGTACAGGTAGCCTGACGAATCGAGTGCGATGCCGGTGGGATTGGTCAGCTTTGTATCGGAACCGGCGATCGTTCGCATCGGGGTCGCGTTCCCTTTTTGCGAGGAAGCGTAAACGGTGACGCTATTTCCCAGCCTGTTGGCCACGTACAGGTTCGAATCCGAATCGAGCGCGACGCCCCACGGATAGTGCAGCCCCGTTTTCTTTCCGCCAATCTCGCGAACGGGCGCCGCGTTACCGTTTGCATCTGCGGTATAGACCGTGATGCGCGAGCTTTTTTGGTTGGCAATGTAGAGATTGCCGCTTGCATCGAGCGCGATGCCGTCGGGTTCACGCAGTTTGGTCGCGGAGCCGGCGATCGTTCGAACCGGCGCGACGTTCCCGCGCGCTCCCGCAGCGTAGACCATGATGCTGTCCGGGTGCCAGTTTGTGGCGTACAGCTCGTTCTGAACGTCCATTGCGACGCCCGTGACGAAGGTCAACTGCGTTTTCGGACCGGCGATCTCGCCGACGGGCCTTGCGTTCTTGTTAGCATCTTCCGCAAAGAAGAGCAGATCGCCGGGGCTGTTGTAGAACCCCGGTCCGTTCCCGACGATAATACAGTGAGCGTCCGGGCAGCCGCTTTTGGCGTCGCGCAGCGGCAGGCTGCTAGCACGCGCGGGCGCTGGGTTAGGGCCAAGAGCGCTCTGGAGTCCGCCGCAGGCCGCGAGCGCGGTGGCGGCAGCACACATGGCGGCGGCGCGACGGACGGTTGAAGTAAACAGGGGAGCCACCTCCTACGTCAGAGTATGGCTCCTTCCTCACGGCTCAATCAGTGACCTGTGTCAATAACGGGAGTCAATTTTCTCAGAGGCGTTGGACCGGAGCGTTACGGCACGTGCGGCCCATAGCTGAGGGTATAGGTTCCCGGAAACGGCTGCGCGCAGTGGCTGGTCTTATACAGGGTGCCGCCGACGAGCATCGACGAGTAGACGCACAACTGGCCCGAAGACGGCAGGGCCTCAAAGAGCGCCTGGCCCGCGTGGTTCGTTCTCAACGTACGGATCACGCCGGTCGGTCCGCCGTTGACGATCGATCTGGAAAGCGTCACCGGCATGTCGTACAGCGGGCCCCCCTTCAGCTTGAGCGTAACCGTGGTCGAGCTGGGATTGGGTGCATTGCTCGTTGACGGGGTCGACGATCCGCTGCTGCATGCGACAAGTGCGCAAAGCAAACCGAGGATCTCCACGCGACGAACGATCCAAGTCATCATCGGACTTCCTTTCTCACGCTGGGCTCGCGGTTTTGCCGTAGGGTTCACTCGAGTCGCTTGGAACCATGCCGCCGCCGCGCCTTTCTAAGCCCCGCTTAAGGGGCACATCTCGAGCGCCGTTCGACCGTGCGTTGGTCATTCACTATCGGGAATGAGATAATCGTCGCGGAATTGGTGCATGAAGAACTTCGGCGGATAG
>PMTY01000184.1 GCA_003167155.1 Candidatus Cybelea tumulisoli | reverse complement strand
TTGGAGCGCGTTCGACGTTATCTATCCCGTTCGCTACGGCCCGGAATGGACCGCAAACGTTATTTCGCCCCAAACGACCGTCCTAACCGACATCTCGAGCGGCAACCTGGCGCAAATGTCTTGGGTCGTTCCGGACAACGCGGATTCCGACCATCCGGGCAGCGGCGCCGATGACGGACCGTCGTGGGTGGCCAGCATCGTCAATGCGGTCGGCGAGAGCCAATATTGGAATTCGACGGCAATCATCCTCGTGTGGGACGATTGGGGCGGTTTCTACGATCCCGTCCCGCCGCCGCTGCCGCGCGACAGTCAAGGCGGTCCCGGCTTCCGCGTTCCGATGCTCGTGATCTCGCCTTACTCGACAACCGGATCAGGGAGTAAGGACGGCTATATTTCCAACGAGGTCTACTCGTTCGGCAGTATCATCCGCTTCATCGAGGACACCTTCGCTCTCGGACGGCTCGGAACGACCGACGAGACGACCAACAGCATCGGTCCGGAAAGCGGGAGCCAAGGCGGCGATATGTTCGACTTCAGTCAGTCGCCGCGCCAGTTCCAATCAATCGGCTCGAAGTACTCGCGGTCGTTCTTTCTGCATCAGAAGCCTTCGGGAGTACCGCCCGACACGGAATAAGGGCGGTGACCCGTTAACGGAGCCGCAACGTCGCATTAGAATTCCCACGAGCGGCAGAAGTCTGCGACGCAACGAGCCGATTCTAAGGTAAAAGGCTCATCTCTCTAAAGGGCTCCTCTTTGAATAAACGATTTTTCGTGCCACTTACATGCGCCGCTGCTTTAAGCTTTGCGGCTTGCGGCGGTACTAACCCCAGTGCGCCGGAAGTCTTGCGTCAGATCCCGGCGCCTGCGCGGCAAACTTCGTCGTGGATGATGCGCGAAGCCACGAGCGAAAATCTGCTTTACGTATCGGACATCGGTACCAACGAGGTCGACGTTTATCCATATCCCGCCGGGGCGCTCGTGGGTAAGCTAACGGGTTTTGGATCCGTCGCGGGTCTGTGCGTCGATAAGGCCGGCGACGTCTTCGTCGTCGACGAAGCCGGCCCGGTCCAAGTCTTCGCGCACGCCGGCACAAGCCCGATTCGCAAGCTGACGACGTCGGGCGCTCCCTACGGCTGCGCCATCGATCCGACTACCGGCAACCTCGCCCTGACGAATCTCTCGTCGTTCTCTTTCGGCGCGATCGCCATCTACCCCAAAGCAAAAGGCAGCCCTAAGGAGTACCCGGATGGCGTCGTCGATTCGACCTTCTTTTGCGGCTACGATACCCACGGCAATCTTTTCGTGGACGGCTGGAACCGATCGGCGGATCCGATCCTCTTGAAGCTTGCGAAAAACGGCAAGCAGTTCGGAACGCCGTTCAATCTCAACGCAAGCGACAAGAATCCCACCGGCGTCCAATGGGACGGAAAATACGTCGCGGTCGGCAACAAAGGCTCCGGTGTGGTCTACCGCGTTGACGGCTCGACCGGCAAGACGGTGCAAACCATTACGCTCAAGAACGGGCTCAACGTCGAACAGTTCTGGCTCGACGGCTCCACGCTAATCGGCCCCAACTTCCAAGTCAACGGAGGCGTAGCCTATTGGCACTACCCCGCCGGCGGCACCGCCACCAAAACGCTCTCATCCTTCTCCGAACCCTTCGCCACAACCATCAGCCCCGCCAAAAAATAGCGCCACNNGTCCAACGCGCTGATCTCGAGACAGCCCAGTAGCCGCAGCGTACGAACGATGCCGCTGCGAAGAATCTCGATCGCTTTCCCGACGCCTTCGCCACCCGCCGCTCCCAAGCCGTAGGCGTAAGCCCGTCCCACTAGTACCGCGCGAGCGCCGAGAGCGATCGCTTTAACGACGTCGCTGCCGCGGCGAATGCCACCGTCGAGGTAGACTTCGGCGCGGCCGCCAACCGCGTGGAGGACGCCGGGTAACGCGAGCAGCGTCGGTGCGACGCAATCGAGTTGTCGGCCACCATGATTGGAGACGACGATCGCGTCGGCGCCCGCATCGAGTGCGCGACGGGCGTCCTCCGCATCAAGGACGCCTTTAACCACGATCGGTCCTTGCCACGCATCGCGAATCCAAGCCATATCGCGCCACGTTACCGTCGAGCGTTCGAGCGCCGCCCCCACGTCCTCGTACGCCATCGGCCCCTCGCCGGGAATCACGACGTTGGGAAACTTCATCATTCCACCGTCGCGCAGAAAGTCGAGCAGCCACGCCGGGCGCGCGAGAAGCTGCGTGACGTGCGGCAGCATCTTCCATGGATCGCCGCTCACGAGCTCCCGGCCCCCATTGCGCAAATCGCGCTCGCGCTGCCCTGCGACCGCGGTGTCGATGGTCACGACGAGCGCGGAGAAACCCGCGGAGCGCGCTCGTGCAATCGCCGCCGTTGCAGCTTCACGACCGCCTAAGAGGTAGAGCTGATACCAAGCCGGTCCGCTCGTGGCCGCGCGAACCTCTTCGAGGCGGCAGCCCGAGAGCGTCGATAAAACGTACCCCGTGCCGGCCGTGCCGGCTTGCGCTGCAGCGACGCATTCGCCGCGCGGAAAGAACATACGGCTGCTGCCGATCGGCGCGAGCAAAAAGGGCAGCTCGATCGGCGTTCCGAGCACCGTCGTCCGCAGGTCGCAGGTACCCATCGCCGCCGCATTGCGCGGCCGAAAACGCACCGCATCGAAGACGGCGCAGTTCTCGCGCAAGGTGACCTCGCCGTCGGCGCCGCCGTCAATATAATCAAAAATAACCCGTGGAAGCCGCCGTCGCGCGCGTCGTCGCAGATCCTCGATAGTGAAGACGCCGCTCACGCCGGGACACCCGCAAGAAAGCGCGTAACGGCGTCGCAAAAGGCTTCCGTTCGCCACGATTGCGCCAACGCCGGACGAACCAAACTCCAAAGGGCGCGCTCCGATGCCGTTCCGGCGATCAGCAGGAGGTCGGGACCATCTCCCTCGACGTCAAAGGCCAGCTCGACGTCGCCGTTACGCGCCGTACCCATCGAGCACTTGACGTTTGCCTCACGGAAACGATACCCTGTCCCCGCACTATGGACATTGGGTTCGTCGCCACCGCGTTTGCTACTGCGTTCACGATCATCGATCCGATCGGCATGATTCCAATGACGCTCGGAGCGACGGCACGCGACCTTCCGGCACGGCGCAATCAGATTATAGACCAGGCCGTGATTGTTGGGGCTGCGGTCATTCTTTTCATGGGGCTCGTCGGGCGTCTGCTTCTGGGCTATCTTGGGATCACGCTGCCGGCCTTCACGATTGCCGGCGGCGTGCTGCTCTTTTTGATTGCGATCGACATGCTCTTCGCGCGCCCAACCGGCGCGAAGCGCACCGAGGCCGAAGAACGCGAGGCGGCCGAGACCGAGAATCCCGCCGTCTTCCCGCTGGCCGTGCCGATGATTGCCGGCCCGGGAACGATCGCGACGGTGCTCCTGCTGGTCAACTTGGCGCGTGGAGATCGTCTCGATTACGTCATCATCGCCGTGGCCTACGCCGTTGCGTTGTTCGTGACGTGGCTCTGTATGCGAGGCTCTTCGTTCTTGATTCGCGTGATCGGGACGACGGGAATCCACGTGGTCAGCCGGCTTCTCGGCATCATCCTCGCCGCGCTCGCCGTGCAGTTCGTCCTCAACGGTCTCGCGCTCTCGCCGCTCCTACGGCGATGACAGGCCGGGATCGGCGACCCACTCTTGATAAACCGATTTCTCGATTGGCGGCAGTTGCGTGTCGGCGGGAAGCTTGAATCCGGCAAGCGGGTACGGGAACGGAATCTCGTGCGGCGGCTGCGTGAACGGGTCGCTCCCGGGGTCGTAGCAGAACGGCCAAACGATCTCGCCGTATTCCTCCGAGCCGTCGGGATACGTAAACTCGTAGCGGCCGTAATAGCAGTTGTGGCCGTTGTCGCGCCAGTGTCGCGTCGGCGTGATGATCCCGTTGCCGTGCTCGCTGCCGCGTAACGATGACGGAACCGCGAAAGCATAGTCCTTGCTTGCCGATTCCTGCGAACCAGGATCGATGGTCGGAATCGCATGCGGGTCGTTCGCTCGGTTGAGCTCCGCGACTTCTTTGGCGAATCCGGCTTGGTCGCGCTCGATCCTCGACGCTATGGCAGACGGGTGCCGCGGAAGCAAAGGGGCGGAAACGTGGACGATTTTCGCCAGCTCTCGCGGGGGCACGCGCGCCGGTGCCGCTTCGTGCTGCACGACAACGCGCGCGGGGTGCCGCGGCGCGGCCGGCGCGGGGGTCGAAAGCCGCGGCCGTTGGATCGAGATTGTCGTGGTCGCAGTAACGGTCTCTTTTGCGCCGCGCGGAATGAACGTGTGCGCTACGGCCCAAAACAGTAGCGTCAAGAGAACGGCGTGCGCGACGAGCGAGGCAAGCGCCGACCATAACAACGCCCGGCGGCGTCGTTGGAACCTTCCTGAGATCAAGCGGTCGTTCGAATTCCCTAGTTTAGCGGATGGGCTGGCAGAGTTCGATAAGTACGCCGTCGGTCGCCTTCGGGTGCAAAAAAGCGATTAGATTTCCGTGAGCGCCGCGGCGCGCGTGCTCGTCAATCAATCGCACGCCCTTCGCTTTAAGCTCCGCGAGTGTGGCCTCGATGTCGGCGACGCGATAGGCCGTGTGATGGAGCTTCGTCGCGGCATCCCCCAGGAAGGCAGCGATCGGCGAGGCTTCGTCGAGGGGACGCAGCAACTCGACGAACGAGCCTCCAGCCTCCAGCCCCACCGCCTCGACGCCTTGATCGGCTACGATCTCGCGATAGACTTGCTTGAAACCCAGCGTCTGCGTGTAGAGTCGCAGCGCCGCATCGAGGTCTTTAACAACGATCGCAACGTGATCGATCTCCATACCGGTGCACTTCTCGCGGAGGGGTTGGTCGCCTGCCGCTGAATTCTTTCGCGATGCGACTGTTCTTGCTCCTCGCGCGCTGCGCATCGATGCTCGTGCTTGGCGAGCTGCTAGCAGGATGCTCTATCTCGGGGAAGCAGCAGAACGTGCCCCTCGTCTCGCCCGTACGGCCGCACGTTCGCTTCAACGCCACGAGCCACGTCGGAATCTGGGTTTCGAGTTCCCAAGGCTATCTTTTCGGCCAGAACGAAGTCGGCAGAAAGACCGTTACCGCCATCGACGTCACGCCATACGACTGCACGCCGCACGGCATCAAAGTCGATCACCAGCAAAACCTGTGGGTTGCGTGCGAGGCCGACGACGGAAAATCTACGATCGAGGAGTATGCGCCGGGTTCCAGCGCACCCTCGACGACCTATGCGGATTCGGGGTGCGCGAGCTGCTATTTATTCTATGGTTGGCCCTACGACGTTGCCTTCGATGACGCTGGACACGTTTTTGCAGCCAACATTTACTCGATCTATTGCACTTCGAAGAGCAGCTGCAGCAGCAGTAGCGGCGAGGTCGTCTGGTGGAATGCGAATGCGCCGACTGCGCCGCCGACCCTGATCTACGACCCCAACATCACGATCGTTCAGTATCTCGATGCGGACCCTTCAGGAAATCTCTACATCGACGGGCAAGGCTGCCTGAGCGCTCACGATTGCGGTTTTATCGTCGACGAGATTGCGAACCCTACGACGGCGCCCACCATCACGAATCTGATCCCGCCGGGCATCCTTGGTAAGCATGTCGCGGGAGTTTACGTCAGCAAGAGCGGTGAGGTTCTCGACGTCATCGATCAAGACGCGCGCACGACCTTCCAATACGCGCTGCCGTGGGTTGCGAGCGAACAGCCCTTCAACGTCCTTGGCCCCACATTCCAAAATAAGTTTGGCCTTGGCGCTCCGGTGTCGGGTGGATTCAACGAGGGTGACACGCGGCAAGTCATCGCCGACTTTAACGGATGGTTGGACGTAGGAAGGGTCGCATCCAACAAATACTCAGCGGTCTCGAATCCTAACTTCGACTCGATCGCAAGCGCCGCGTACGTCCCTTCAGACAAGTAGGCAGGTAAGGTTACGCGACAACCTCTTTGGCTCGGTAGGTGCCAAAAACATCGCGCAGCACGTTGCATATCTCGCCGAGCGTTGCGCCGGCATCGACCGCCTCGACGAATGGCGGCATTAAGTTCTGCGTTCCCGCAGCGGCAGCGCGGACTGCTTCGAGCGTTGCGGCAACGGAGGCCGAATCGCGCGAGGCGCGCAACGCCGCAAGCCCCTCTACCTGCTCGCGCTCGGCGCTCTCGTCAACGTGCTGCAGGGCAATGGGCGCCCCAGCCTCCGCTTCGGCGAAGCGATTGACGCCGACGACCACCTGCTCGCCCCGTTCGATCGCCTGCTGCGCGGCGTAAGCCGAGTCGGCGATGCGCCCCTGCATCCAGCCGGTCTCGATCGCAGCGACGCTTCCGCCCATCGCGTCGACTTCTCCGATCAATCCCGTCGCGCGTTCGATCAGCTCGTTGGTGAGCGTTTCGAGATAGTAGGAACCCGCCATCGGATCGACGACGTCGGCGACGCCGGACTCGTAGGCAATAATCTGCTGGGTGCGCAAGGCAACTCGCGCGCTGTCGGCGGTCGGCAACGCCAGCGCCTCGTCTTTTCCATTGGTGTGCAGCGATTGCGTACCGCCAAGGACTGCCGCCAGCGCTTGCAGCGCCACGCGTACGACGTTGTTCTCGGGCTCCTGCGCCGTGAGCGTCGAGCCACCCGTCTGCGCGTGAAACCGTAACGCCTGCGAGCGCGGGTCGCGGCACCCGAACTCGTCGCGCGTTATTCGCGCCCAGAGATAGCGCGCCGCCCTAAACTTCGCAATCTCTTCGAAGAAATCGTTGTGCGCGTTCCAAAAAAACGAGATGCGCGGCGCGACGTCGTCCAGAACGATGCCGGCCTCGCGCGCGGCCTGCAGGTAGGCCTTGCCGTTGGCGAGTGTAAACGCGATCTCTTCAACGGCCGTCGAGCCGGCCTCGCGGATATGATAGCCGGAAACGGAGATGGCGTTCCAAAGTGGCACTTCGCGCGCGCAGTAGGCCATTACGTCGGTCACTAATCGCATGGAGGGTGTGGGCGGGTAGATGTAGGTTCCGCGCGCGACATACTCCTTGAGCACGTCGTTTTGCACGGTTCCGCCGAGTTTGGAAAATGGAATGCCCCGCCGGCGCGCGACGGCGAGATAGAACGCCAGCAGAATCGCTGCGGGCGCGTTGATCGTCATCGAGACGGTCACGCGGTCGAGCGGCACGCCGTCGAGCAGCGCCTCCATATCCGCGATCGAATCGATCGCGACGCCGACTTTGCCGACTTCGCCGCGCGCTTGCGGTGCATCCGAATCGTAGCCGAGTTGCGTCGGCAGATCGAAGGCAACGGAGAGTCCCGTCTGGCCGCGCTCGAGCAGATAACGATAGCGCGCGTTTGATTCAGCCGCCGTCGCAAACCCGGCATACTGCCGCATCGTCCAAAGCCGCCCGCGGTACATGTCCTTGCGAATCCCGCGCCCGTACGGGAAAGAACCAGGCTCGCCGAGTTCGTGGGCTGCGCCCTCGAATTCATCGTAGACCGGTTCGATGGGGATCCCTGAAGCGTTAACGTCGCGAGCCATTAACACTGACTACGCCGCAACGGCCGAGGGCGCCCGCCAAGCGCAACGGGGAACTCAGAAGGCATGCAGCATTTAGAGGTATTACATTTCGGGAAATGTAATGGGAGCGGAACTATGGAATCCACGATCACGACGAAGGGTCAGGCTACCATCCCTAAGGCAGCCCGCGAGCACTTGCGATTAAAGCCCGGGGATCGCGTAAAGTTTTTCCTCCATCCCAACGGCAGCGTCGTGATCCTGCCGAAGGTACCAGTTTCCACGCTCCGCGGGATCCTTAAATCGCGCCGTCGCCGGGCGCCAACCATTGTAGAGATGAATCAAGCGATTGCCGAGGGTGCGAGCGGTCTCCGCCGTTCGACAAGACGCAGATGATTGGCCTCGACACCAACATCCTCATACGTTATCTAGTTCAAGACGATCCCGTGCAGTCGCCGAAGGCCACGACAATCTTCGAAAGGCAGCTTTCCGAGGAAACGCCCGGTTTCGTTAGTGTGGTCGTGACGGTGGAGATGTTTTGGGTTCTTGAGAGTTACTACGATTTTGCGCCGTTCGATATCGCTGCGGCGTTGGAACGACTTCTCGCTGCGAATTACATTGTGTTCGAGGACGAACAAGAGGTCTTCTGTGCGATGGCAGTCATCCAGGAAGGACCCGGCGATTTCGCCGATGCACTCATCGCCGCGCTCGCGCATCGTGCGGGTTGCTCTCAGACCCTGACATGTGATCGAAAGGCGCTGCGCATTCCCGGCTTCGCGTTAGCGTAATGTCATAATCGCCGAGCCGCTCTCCACCGTCGCTCCCAGCGCGACGTGTACCGCGCTCACCGCGCCGCTCTTATGTGCTCGCACCTCGTTCATCATTTTCATCGCCTCGATTATGGCCACGACTTGCCCTTGCGTGACCGCATCGCCTTTCGCGACGGCGAGTTCGACCACCAATCCGTGCATCGGCGACTGCACATCGTTGCCGTCGGAGGAGTTCGCGCGCTTGCGTATCGTGCGCAGACGTGGAGCGGTGCGGCGCGCCTCGACGTGCGGCATCGTCGCCGGCAAGCGCGGCCCTTCGACGGTGGCGGGCCGCAACGTCGCGGCGAATGGCTCGAGCGTCGCCGTGCCGTACGTCGCGTCGGCGACCTCCGGATTGTCGCAGAGTGCGCGCAAAAGCGGCAGCGTCGTCGGGACGCCTTCGATGAGGTACTCGTCGAGGGCGCGGCGCATTCTCGCCAGCGCGTTTTCGCGCGTCGGCGCCCAGACGACGAGTTTGGCGATGAGCGAATCGTAGTCGGGTGGTATGGTCCATCCGGCGTAGGCCGCGGAGTCGACGCGAACGCCAAGCCCGCCGGGCTCGCGATAGCCGGTAATCGTCCCCGGAGCGGCCTGGAAGTTCGCCGCTGGATCCTCCGCGTTCACGCGCCCCTCGATCGCGAAGCCGCGAAAGGAAATCTCGTCCTGCCCGTATCCGAGCGGCTCGCCCGCCGCAACGCGGATCTGCTCGCGCACGAGATCGAGCCCCGAGACCATCTCCGTGATGGTATGCTCGACTTGAATCCGCGTGTTCATCTCCAGAAAGTAAAAGGTGTCTCCGGAGACGAGACATTCGATCGTGCCGACGGAATCGTAGCCAATCGCTTTTGCCGCGCGGACGCCGGCCTCGCGCATCGCCTCGCGCAGACGGCCCGAAATCTGAGCCGGAGTCTCTTCCCACACCTTCTGATGGCGCCGTTGCAGCGAGCAGTCGCGCTCGCCGACGTGAACGACGTTACCGTGTTTGTCTGCGAGCACTTGTACTTCGACGTGCTTCGGATTCTCCAGGTAATGCTCGGCATAGATCGTGCCGTCCTTGAAATACGCGAGCGCCTCGCGGCGCGCCGTTTCGAATGCCGAATTGACATCGTCGACGGTCTCTGCGACCTTCAGCCCTTTTCCGCCGCCTCCGGCCGCGGCTTTGAACGCGATCGGCAAGCCGTATTTCTCCGCGGCAGCGCGTGCGCCGGCAACGTCGACGATCGGTTCGTGGCCTCCCGGCACCGAAGGAACATTCGCGTCGCGCATTGCTTGGCGCGCCTGAAGCTTATCGCCCATCGACTCAATTGCGCCGGCGCGCGGGCCGATCCACCTCAACCCCGCCGCAACCACGCTGCGCGCAAACGCGGCATTCTCGGCGAGAAATCCGTAACCCGGATGAACCGCGTCGGCGCCGGCTTTGCGGGCGCACTCGATCAGCCGGTCGCCGTTCAAATAACTCTGCGAAGGCGGAGCCGGCCCGATCTCGTAGGCTTCGTCCGCCAGCGCGACGTGCATGGCGTCGCGATCAGCCTCCGAATAAACGGCGACGGTTGCAATCCTCATCTCGCGCGCCGTACGAATAACGCGAACCGCAATCTCCCCCCGATTCGCAATCAGGATCTTAGAAAACAACGCTCACGTCTTGTGATCCTGAGCGCAGTCGAAGGACGGCGGGTAGATCCCCATGGCGTGGTAGCCGGCATCGACGAAGTGCACGTCAGCGGTGACGGCCGAGGAAAGGTCCGAGGCGAGGAAGACGGCGACGTTCCCAACGTCGTCGGCGGTCACGTTGCGACGCAGCGGCGCGACCTTCGGAACGACGTCGAGGATGCGCGAAAAGCCTCCGACTTGACGCGAGCTGGCCGTTTTGATGGGTCCGGCCGAGATCGCGTTGACGCGAATGTTGCGATCGCCCAAGTCAAACGCGATGTAACGGACCGTCGCTTCGAGCGCGGCCTTGGCGATCCCCATCAGGTTATAGTTCGGCACGATCCGGGTCCCGCCGAGATAGGTCAGCGCCATGATCGAGGCGCCGTCCAGGAACGAGTCGCGCAGTTCGCTGACCAGCGCGATCAACGAATAGGCCGACACGTCGAGCGCCAGCGCGTATCCGGCTCGCGAGGTATCGAAAACCTTTCCTGCTAGATCCTGCTTGTTCGCAAAAGCGATGCAGTGAACCAGCACGTCGAGCCGACCGAACTTCTCGGCAAGCTCGTCGCGCATCGCCGTGAGCGAGGTACCGTTACTAACATCACATTCAATCACCGGACCGTTGCCTAGCTCGGCGGCCAGCTTCTCGACCTCGTCGCGCACGCGTTCGCCTTGATACGTCAGCGCGATCGAAGCCCCGTGCTCGTGGAGCTTGCGGGCGATCCCCGTCGCGATCGACCACCGGTTCGCCACGCCGGTTACTAACGCGCGCTTTCCTTCTAGTAACTTCACGAAGGCATACATACCGGCGCGTGCGGAGGCGTCCTGCACAACGGCGCTAAAAGGCCCCTCCGTGAGCCTCAAGAAGCGGCTGCTCCTCAACACACTGCTCGCGCTGCCTGCACTCTGGCTGCTGATCTTTCTTCCAGCCGGAACCGTCGATTATTGGCAAGGCTGGGTTTTTCTGGCGGTCCTCTTCGGGAGCGGCGCGCTGACGACGCTCTACTTCTGGCGCCGGGATCCTGCCCTCTTGGAACGGCGCGCGCGGATCGCGGAGAAAGAGCCGGCTCAAAAGGTGATCGTGTCGCTCCTCTACGGGCTGTTTCTCGCGACCATGCCGCTCGCGGCCTTCGACCACCGGATGCATTGGTCGGCCAATATTCCGGCGCTCGCTATCCTAGGCGACGCGTTGGTCATCCTGGGATCGTCCGTGTATTTTCTCGTCTTCCGCGAGAATAGCTTCGCCGCATCGACGATCCAAGTCGCCGTCGGTCAACGGGTCATTTCGACGGGGCCGTACGCCGTCGTCCGCCATCCATTGTACGTCGGCCTGTTAATTTTTGTTAGCGGCATACCATTAGCGCTTGGCTCGTACTGGGCTCTCGTACTCGTCGCGCCGGTGGTGCCGTTGATCGTCTGGCGGTTGCAGAACGAAGAGGCCTTTCTGGTGAAGAACCTATCGGGCTACGAGCAATACCGCGCGGCGGTTCGCTGGCGACTCATACCGGGGGTGTTTTAGCGAGCCCGTCGAAGGCATCGATCAGTGAATCGATTCATAACGGGGCTTTGTACGGTCGCGGTTTTTATCATTGGCGCAACCGGCTGGGCTCCCGCGACGGACTGGACGACCTTCAACTTCGATAGCGCGCGCAGCGGCTTCAACCCGATGGAAAAAATGCTGACGGAGCGCAACGTCCACCTGTTGCGCTCGCGCTGGCGGACGCTGCTTGGCGGCGTCGCCGATGCAACCCCGATTCTCCTGGATCGCGTGCACATCGGCCGCACATTCGTACCGATGCTCTACGAAACAACGCAAACCGGAGTTACGCTTGGCATCGAGGCGACGACCGGCCGGATCGTCTGGAAGTTCAACAGCCATGGCTCGACGCTGACGAACTCGACGCCCGTTGCCGATCCGTCGCGCCTCTTCATCTATGCTCCCGGCGCCGACGGCAAGGTTTACAAGCTCTCCGCTACGACGGGCCGTCAGGAGCCTGCGCCGGGCTTTCCCGTCCGCATCACGCGGCTGCCGCAAACCGAAAAGAACTCGTCGGCGCTCAACGTCGCCAACGGCTATTTGTATGCCGTCACGGCAGGGCATTACGACACGCCGCCCTACGACGGACACGTCGTGGCCGTGCGCCTGAGCGACGGCACCACGACGATTTTCAATACGCTCTGCAGCGCCGATCGCAAGCTCGTGCGCGCAAGGACCTGCTCGCAGCAGCGTTCGGGAATTTGGGGACGCGGCGGCGCAGTCGTCGATCCCGATCCATCGATGGGCGGGCGCATTTACGTTACGACGGGCAACGGCGACTTCGACGTGAATCAAGGCGGCGACGATTACGGCGATTCCGTCATCGCCTTGCAGCCCGATCTCTCGGAAGTTCTCGGAACCTACACGCCGACGGACTATCAGCAGCTCGACGCGGGCGACACCGATCTCGGCAGTTCGTCGCCCGCGATTTTACCCGGTCAGCCGAACAGCCAGACTCCATATCTCTTGCTGCAGGGCGGCAAGGATGGGATTTTGCGGCTGCTCAACCGTCAGGCGCTCCCGGGCGTCGGCAACGAGCTGCAGGAACTCGATCTGCCCGGCGGCCTGTTCTCGACGCCGGCGGTTTGGACCGATCGCAGGGGGAAGACCTGGATCTTTATGGGATTTACCAACGTCGTCGAAGCCTATCGGCTGGAAACCGGCGCCTCGGGCGCCAGCCAACTCGTCAGCGTCTGGCAAGAGATTGGCGGCGAAAGCTACGGCGCCGGCTCGTCGCCCGTCGTGGTGAACGGCATCGTCTTCGTTGCGTTCGACCACACGATTCTCGCTCTCGACGCCGCGAGCGGCCGCACGCTCTGGAATAGCGCGGCCTTCGGCACGCAAGGCTCGATCGGCGACGTGCATTGGCAGAGTCCCATCGTGGTTAACGGCTGGCTCTACTGTTCGGATCAGCGCGGCGTCCTGACCGGCTTCTCGCTATAACGGACGTGCGCCGCACGATTCCTACGGGAAGCGTGACACTGCTCTTCTCGGATATCGAAGGCAGCACGGCGCGCTGGGAGCAGAATCGCGAAGCGATGGGGGCTGCGCTGGCGCGTCACGACGAGGTTCTCAGAACGGCGCTGGAAGCCCACGGCGCGTATATCTTCAAAACGATGGGCGATGCATTCTGCGCCGCTTTCGGGAGCGCTTCCGATGCGCTCGTCGCGGCACTGGAGTCGCAGCGCGCGCTCGCCGCTGAGGATTTCACGGCCGTCGCCGGCATCCGCGTGCGCATGGCGCTGCATGCCGGTCAAACCGACGAACGCGATGACGATTACTTCGGGCCGGCCGTCAATCGTGTTGCGCGATTGCTGGCAATCGGTCACGGCGGGCAAGTATTAATCTCGGGCGCTTGCGCCGAAATGCTCGAAGGGACGATGGCTCCCGGGTGCACTCTGCGCGACTTGGGCGTGCACCGGCTCAAGGATATCGACCGCCCCGAACACGTTTACCAACTCGTTGCCGCCGGCCTGGAGGATGAGTTTTCACAACTCCGCTCGCTCGAGCACCTCTCGAACAATCTTCCTGCGCCCGTCAATGCGCTCGTCGGCCGGGAGCAAGTTGTCGGCGAGGTTTGCGCGTTGCTCGAGAGCCGGCGCCTCGTCACGCTCGTCGGCGCCGGAGGTTCCGGAAAAACGCGCTGCGCGATTTCCGTCGGGCAACGGCTGCTCGACCAATGCGACGACGGCGTATGGCTTGTCGAACTGGCGCCGCTCTCGGAACCGTCGCTCGTCATCGCGACCGTTGCGCGAAACTTCGGAATCGCCGAGTTTCCGGGGCGTCCGCTGCTCGAAATGTTGCTCTCGTACGTCAAGCGCAAGCGGCTATTGCTCGTGCTCGACAACTGCGAGCACCTGATCGACGAGGCGCGCGCTCTCGCGCGCTCACTTCTGCACGCGGCGCCGCACGTGCGAATCCTGGCGACCAGCCGCGAAGCGCTCAATCTTGCAGGCGAGCAAATCTATCGCATTCCGTCGCTCTCGCCGGCGGCTGCCGCGCAGTTATTCGTCGAACGTGCCTCGGCCGTCAATCCGCGATTCGAAGCCACTGCCGAGAACGCGTCGCAAATTGAAGAGATCTGCGAACGGATCGATCGGATTCCGCTGGGAATCGAACTTGCTGCAGCGCGCCTAAAGGTGCTTTCCCCGCAGCGCCTGCTTCAAATGCTCGACGAACGCTTCCGCCTGCTGACGGGAGGCGATCGCAGCGCGTTGCCGCGCCACCAAACGATGCGCGCGTTGATCGACTGGAGCTACGACCTGCTCGATGAGCGGGAACAATCGCTCTTTCGCAAGCTCTCCGTCTTCGCCGGAGGCTTTCGATTCGAAGACGCGGTTACCGCATTCCGCGATGACACCACCGACGAAATCGCGATTCTCGACGTCCTCTCGTCGCTGGTGGACAAGTCGTTGCTGCAGGCCGAGCCCTGCGAACGTTATCGCATACTGGAGTCGACGCGCGAATACGCGCGCGAGCGGCTCGTTGCTCTCGGCGAAGAGGAAGCCGCGTCGCGTGCTCACGCCGCGGCCTTCCTGGCGCTTGCACAAGAATTCGACGAGATGTGGGAGACGACGCCGGACCGCGCGTGGCACGAGCGCGGCGAGCGTGAGTTGGAAAACTTTCGCGCGGCGATCGCGTGGTCGCTGGGAAGCGGCGCCGACGTGCCGCTCGGCCAGCGCTTGGCCAGCACGTTCGTGACGATGTGGGGCTCGTTCGGAGAGGCCGAAGCGGATCGCTGGGTGGAGCGGGGAATTGCGTTGATCGACGAACGAACGCCGCCGTCGTTGATCGCGAACCTCGAGCTCGCGCACGCGCGTCTGATCGTCGGGTTCGCCGAGGCGCGGGCTGGGCGCCCCGCGGCAGAGCGGGCGCTGGAACGATATCGAACGCTCGGGGACGAGGTGCGAGCAGGGCACGCTAAGCGAATCATCGGCTTTGCGCTCGTCGCCGAGGGCGACGTTGCCGGCGGATCCGCCATGCTCGACGAGGCGTTATTCACGGCGAAAACCGCGAAGGCACGTCGTCTCGCCATTCTCGCGCTGCTGGGCCTCGCGCACGCTCGCGACGTTGCGGGCGACGGTGACCGGGCTCGGGAACTCTACGCCGAAGCGCTCGACATCGCAGAAGCCCTCGGTGCGGAACGCCAAGGCGCCGGTATCCGGTGCAATCTAGCCGAAACGCTCTTCCGTTGCGGTGACGTCGCGCGGGCGCTGGAACTCGTCGAAACCGCTTGCGAAACGTACCGCGCGCTCGGCCTTCCCACGTGCAAAGCCGTCATAAACGTCGCGGCGTATGCCATAGCGCTCGATCGTTTCGATGAGGCGCGGGAGGCTGCGAAAGAGGCATTGACGGCCGCGCTCGATCTGCAGTACCGGGTCATCGTCGTGCTTGCCCTGCAGCACCTGGCCGCCGTCGCCGCTCTCAAACCGAATGTGGCGGCCGATGCAGGTGCGGCGCAAATTCGCGCGGCCCGCATCTTGGGTTTCGTCGAGGCGCGGCTGCGGGCATTAGACGCGGCGCGCGACTTCACGGAGCGCCAAGAGTACGATCGGCTCTCGGCGCGCCTGCGCGAGGAACTCGATGAAGATGCCTTGCGAAAACACAGCGAAGAAGGGAAAGGGTGGAATGAGGACCGCGCCGTCGCCGAAGCGATGTCGGTCTAGCTACAACGGGATGTTGCCGTGCTTGCGGTGCGGCGCCTCAACGCGTTTGTCGCGCAGCATCTCCAGCGCATCGGCAATAGCGCCGCGCGTCTTTCGCGCCTCGATGACGTCGTCGACGTAACCGCGCGCGGCGGCAATGTACGGATGGGCGAAGCGGTCGTTGTACTCGGCGATCAGCTCAGCCATCTTCGCCTCTTTGTCGTCGGCGGCCGCGATCTCGCGGCGGAAGATCGTTTTGACCGCGCTTTCGGCGCCCATCACCGCGATCTCCGCGGTCGGCCATGCGAGGTTAACGTCGGCGCGAATGTGTTTGCTCGCCATCACGTCGTAGGCGCCCCCGTAGGCCTTGCGCGTGATCACGGTGATTTTCGGAACCGTCGCCTCGGCAAACGCATAGAGCAGCTTGGCCCCATGAAGAATGATGCCGCCGTACTCTTGATCGGTGCCCGGAAGAAAGCCGGGGACGTCGACAAAGGTGATCAACGGAATATTGAAGGCATCGCAGAAGCGCACGAAGCGNNCGAGCGGCCTTGACCGACGAACGTGTGTCGAGCACGCCGGCAAGCACGTTGGGCTGATTGCCGACGATCCCCACGGCTCGCCCGTTAACGCGGCCGAAGCCGCAAATAACGTTCGGCGCGTAGAGGGCCTGAATCTCGAGGAAATCTCCATAATCCACGACGCCGGTGACGACCTCGCGCATGTCATAGGGCTTATTCGGCGAGTCGGGGACGAGATCGTCGAGCTGCGCAACCAT
>PMTY01000165.1 GCA_003167155.1 Candidatus Cybelea tumulisoli | reverse complement strand
TCGCCATCGCTCCATTCGCGCAGCGACTCAAACTCGGTTCCGGTGCCGCGCAGCTTCATGCGACGCAGTCCCGCCTCGATGACGCGGTTGCGCACGTGGAGCCGGCCATATCGTTCCACGGCCGTCAGGTCGGGATAGACTCGGATCGGTTGCCGCGCGTCGGCGCTGCGCCGGCGACGCACCAGGCCAAGCGCGTTTTCGTACCAGAAGTAAAGGCTTTGCAGTTCGCCGGCGCCGCGCGCGCTCGGCGTCACCGCGCGAACCAACGTAATGCGACTCTTCGCCGGAACTTCACCGATGCACTCGTCGACGTCGAAGCGCAACCTTGGCACGGGAGTTTCGACGATGCCGACTCGCACGCTGCGTTTCGATCGGTTTTCAATCGTATAAGAAAGTTCGGCCGGTACACCGAGCGCGAAGTGGGGCGGGGGCAGGCGCCCGACGCGCAACGCCGATGCCGGCGGCCCGAGCAAGGCGTCGGCGAGCGTCGCAACCGCCAGCGCGCCGCCCAAGAACGCGGCCAGCCATACGAAGAGTGGGACGCCGGGCGCGCAAGCAAGAAGCAACGCGATCGCGCCGAGGGTCCAGAGAAATCGCGGCGTGACCCACGCCGGTAACCAGAGTTTAGGTAGTTTAGGCACGCGGGACGGGAACGGCGGCGAGAATATTCCGTAGCACGTCGCGCGCGGAGACGCCCTCGATCTCGGCGTCGGGTGCGACGATGAGGCGATGTGAAATCACGAAATCGGCAACGTCCTTCACGTCGTCGGGCGTCGCGAAATCGCGGCTTTCGATGGCCGCTGCGGCTTGCGCCGCGGTCAGGAGCGCGATGCCGGCGCGCGGCGACGCGCCCAGCGTCAGCCGCGGGTGCGTTCGCGTCGCCGCGACGATGCGGTAGACATAGTCGCGCACGGCGTCAGAAAGATGGACGCGCCGAACTGCCGCTTGCGCTTCGAGCACTTCCGCGGCGTCGGTTACCGGCAGAATGCTCGACGTCTCCAACGCCCGAGCGTCGAAGCCGGCCGCCGCACGCGCGAGAAGCTCCAACTCCTCGCTCTCGAGCGGATACGTGCTCTCAACTTTGATCATGAACCGGTCGAGCTGGGCTTCGGGGAGCGGATAGGTTCCTTCGTACTCGATCGGGTTTTGCGTCGCGCAGAGCAGAAACGGCTGGGGAAGCGGATACGAGACGCCGTCGATGGTGATACGCGCCTCTTCCATCGCCTCGAGTAGCGCCGACTGCGTTTTGGGCGGCGTGCGGTTGACCTCGTCGGCCAGCACGACGTTGGCGAAGATCGGACCGGTCCGGGTTGAAAACTCCGCCGTCTGCGGATTGAAGATGGTCGTCCCGACAACGTCGGAGGGCATCAGATCCGGGGTGAATGCGATGCGCCGAAACTTTAACCCAAGAAGCAGGCTGAGCGCACGGACCGCCAGCGTCTTGCCGGTGCCGGGCACGCCTTCGATCAGCACGTGGCCGCGCGCCAGCAGCGCGATGGTAAGCCCGTGCGTCAGGCGATCCGCTCCTACCAATATCCGCGCCATTCCGGAGGCGAGCCGACCGGCAACTTCCCCAACCGAGATATTCACGCGTGCTCCTTTCGCTTGTGGAAATCGACCGCCGCCTGCCACACCACTTCGTCGTCGGATGGGCGGCGACGCGAACGCCGCATCAGTTCGGCCATCGCCGCGATGTAGGCAGATGAGTCGCGCTCGTCCGCCGGCTCGGGGAGATATGGCGGTGCGAACGGGACGTTGGCCCCGATCAATGCCAGGCCGACGATGGCAACGACGAGCCAGACGGCGGCGTGGACCGGCCCCGGCAGCGCGGCCCACATCGTTAGGCGATCGTCGTAGCCGTGGACGTACTCGTCGAACGCCGCCGCCCCATGGTTTGCGATCGCGTTGTAGAGAAAGCGCAGGTTATCGGCGTTGCGCAGCTGCGCATTACCGAAGAGCGAAGGCGCGGTAATTGCAACGATCTCGCCCCGGCCGTAGCGATACCAGACGGCGACCATCCCTCGATTGTTGGCCAGCAACGGAGTGCCGCGCGGCTCGTTGAACGGAAATATCCAGTCGATCGACCCGCTCGCGCGCGCCGCGCCCGCGGTGTACGCGTTTCGCACCAGCGCAATTGCATCGCCGCCGCCGGGTGCTTGGAGGCTGGTGCCGGCGCCCGGCGTCACGTCGCGCGGCCCCGCGAACTCGGCGTCGATCGCGATGAAGCGCCCTCCCGTGGCCACGAAATGGCGCAGAAGTGCCGCATCGTGTTCGTCGAGCGGCTTGGCGGACGGATCGCGTTCGTATCCGGTGACGATCAGCGTCCGGATGGCAGGATCGAGCGTGCCGAGTTCGCGCTCGAAGCGTTGCACCGGAACGCCGGCGGCTTGAAGCACCCCGTAGACGGCGCGATAACCATTCGGCCCCGTGTCGTAGGTCGAATAAACCGAGGGGCGCCGTTGCTGCTCCAGCGAGCTGCGCTCGTAGCCCAGCAGCGCAAGCAGCAGCACACCGGTCGCCAGAAAGATGAGATCGAGACGGAGTTTTACGGCGGCGCTCCCTCTTGGAGCAGCGTCGCGAACGCATCGCGTGCGCGATGCCATTGCGGCTCGTCAACCGCGCGCTGGGCGTACGCTTCTTGGACGAACGGCGCGGCGACAGCATCGAATGGAGCGACGAGCCTTGCATTGCGGGCTCGCAGTTCGCGCCGCAAATCTCCGACCGTCGCACTGGCGGTTCCGTCCACGGCACCCTGCCGGTCGAGCAGCGCGACCATCGCGGCGAAGAGCAAGAGCACCGCCGTGCCGTAATCGGCCCGGCGCGCCGCGTCGCAGGCCTGTCTGTAGAGCGTACGCGGAGCCGGCGGTTCTGGAAGCGGGACAACTCGAGGACCGGACTGGGAGCGCTCGAGCTGGAGATTTTTCAACAAGCGAACCACGACGAAAATCATCAGGATGCCGACGAGCGCGAGCAGCACATCGCCGAGGCTCGCGGCTCCCTGCGGGCCGACGCGGACGCGCGCAAACAGGAGGTCCCAGAACCGCTGCCAGCGCTGGTACGTCCAGTGCCAGGCTTGCAACCACCAAGGTTCGGCAGCTGCGGCCGGCGGCGACTCGGCGAGTTGATATCTGCCTTTAACTGCGAACTCGCGTTGCGCGAGGGTCCGTAGATCGGGTGGGGAGATCGGTTGAGCCGGGGCCGGCGCGAGACGGGACGCGACGTGGGCGTGATCGGCCTGCAGCCATCGTTGGATCAACGCGTCTTTCGAAGGCGCCAGCGCAACGGCAGCTGCGATCGCGACGATCATCCGACGTTCGTGGAGGAGAGACGTTCGAGGCTGGCTTCGAGATCAAAGCCTTCGCGCCGAATTCGCACGTCGAAATAGTAGACGGCTAAGAGCACCACTGCAAACGGAGTAATGACGGCGCGAGTGACCCCTTCAATGATGGCCTGCAGCGCGGGCAAGTGCGCGAATGCCGCGGCGATTGCCAGGACGCCGAATATCATGCTTCCACCGAACACGGTAGCCGCGGCGGCTACTGCGAAGAGCAGCGCCCGCCAGAACTCGGCCCGGTTAAAGACGCGCGTAAATCCCAGCGAAAGCGACTCAAGCACGCCGCGCTCTTCAATCACCACCGAGTACATGGAAAAAGTGAGCGCAACGTATAGTGGACCGAGCAACGGAATCGAGAGGATAAGAACGATTATTGCACCGCTAAAGCCGAACCAGAACCACAGCGTCTGCGCAGCCGAGACCTTCCCCAGCACTATGGCTAGGACAACGATCGCCACGACGAGCAGCACCGTGGCGACGTACCAGAGCAGCGCCACGACGAGATCTAAGAGGATCAGGCCCACGATCTGCAGCCACCGGCGGAGCACGATCTCGTAGCACGCCCGAAAGAGTACCGGTCGATTGCGATACAACGCCGCGACGCCCACGGCAACCGCGTTAAGCGCGAACGGCCAAAGCAAGTACGTGAAGAATAGGGTTGCAACGAAGATCGCGACTAGCGCCGGAGACTCGAAGAGCGTCGGGACGTGTTGGGTGTGGGCGCGCGCGGGGTGCTGGAGTATCTGAACGAACGCGGAGAACTCCGGTTGGGAGCCCAGATCGAGCAAGTATTGCAATATCGAGATCGGCAGGACGAATACGACGACGATGGTCGCAAACGGGATGAGATTGCGAACGTACAGAGTTACGGCCCGGTCGAAAATCTCGCCGAATCCCAAGGGGCGAAGCTCCATAGAGGCGCCTTCTTGCAAGCCGATTCGAACCCCCTCCCGCGATGGAGAGCCGGCCCTTAGGGCAAAATCAGAGGAAATCCCGGTCGTGAGGCTCGGTGAGATCCATAATCGGCCCGATTGGGACGATGCGGGTCGGGTTGATGTCGTCGTGCGTCATGTAATAGTGGCGCTTGATGTGATCGAAGTTCACCGTCTCGGCAATGCCGTCAATTTGATAGAGGTCGCGCAGATAGCCGTAGAGGTTCGGATAGTCCACGATCCGGCGAAGGTTACACTTAAAGTGGCCGTAGTAGACCGGATCGAAACGGACGAGCGTCACGAAGAACCGCCAATCGGTTTCGACCGGCCGCTCTCCAAAGAGGTAGCGGCGATATGCCAAGCGCTCTTCCATGGCGTCGATCGTCGTAAAGACTTCGTAGGCGGCGTCTTCGTAGGCTTCTTGCGACGTTGCAAAGCCCGCGCGGTAGACGCCGTTGTTGAACGTTTCGTAGAGGAAGTCGTTGAGCTCGTCGATCTGGTCGCGCAGTTCGTGCGGATAGAGATCGAGCTTGGGATTGGCCGCGAAGGCATCGAACTGACTCTCCAACATGCGCATGATATCGTCGTCGGAGTTGCTGACGATGCGCCGCCGTTGCCTATCCCACAGCACGGGTACGGTCACGCGCGCGGCGTAGGCCGGATCGCTGGCCATGTAGGCTTCTCGTAGGAACTGCCAACTGTTGACGGGATCGGGCTGCGCCGTCGTGAAGCGCCAGCCGCGCTCGTCGCGAATCGGGTCCACGATCGTCATGCCGATCGCGTCTTCCAAGCCTTTGAGTTTGCGAACGATGATCGTCCGGCACGCCCACGGGCAGGCCAACGACACATATAAATGATAGCGGCCTGCCGCAGCGGGATAACCCGAACTGCCGTCGGCCGTCACCCACTCGCGAAAGGCATCCTCTTGCCGCTCGAAGCTGCCGTTGGCGGCTTGTTCGTCGGGAAACTGTCCCTTCGACGAGCTCAGGGTGACACGGCGCGGGGCAAATAGGAAAGGCCGGCCTGCTCGAGGATCGCGCGCCCGGGCCCGGTGAGAACGAAATCGGCGAAGGCGCGCGCGGCTTGTGGATGGGGCGCGGCCTTCATGACGGCCAGCGTATAGGTGATGCGGTCGGTGAGCGCCCCGGCGCCGGGAAGCGGCACGAAGCGATAGCTGCGTGCGATGGCCTCGGTGCGGTAGAAAAATCCAACGTCGGCTTGGCCGGTGTCGACGCGCGCGAGAAGGTCTTGTTCGGGGAAAATTTGCGACGGATTTTCGTCGGCACCGAGAATGCGCCGCTCGCCGTCGTGGCCCAGCCACGTCGTCATCCCCTCGATTGTGTAGACCCCCTTGGGATCGAGTTGCGGGTCGGTTCGACCGATTCGCAGGCCTGGCGTTTCGAGCGCGCGCTCCAGCGGCGTCGTCCCGTTCGCGACGCCGTCAAAGAGCGCAGCGTACTTGGAGCTTGGCGCCCAGGCGATGCCGAGGCTCGTGCCGGCAAATGTCGTCGCCGACGCCACGCGATCTCCGAGCTTTGTGACCAGTGCCGGGTTGACGCTGATGAAGACGTCCGGCGAACGAATGCCGGCCGCGATGAGGTTCGCCAGCTCTTTGCTGCCGCCGGGCTCGCCTTCGAACTCGATTC
Organism: Candidatus Cybelea tumulisoli; assembly: GCA_003167155.1. Classification (GTDB taxonomy): domain Bacteria; phylum Vulcanimicrobiota; class Vulcanimicrobiia; order Vulcanimicrobiales; family Vulcanimicrobiaceae; genus Cybelea; species Cybelea tumulisoli. The sequence goes on along the minus strand of PMTY01000165.1, from coordinate 42,886 downwards.
CACGTTCGTGCAGCGCCGCTTTGAGCGGCCCCTCCATCGGCGTCACGAGCGATCCCGCGTAGAGAACGGAGACGACGCCGAGACTAGGGGGTGGGGTCGCTGCCTGCGCGTGCATCGCGGTAAACGAAACCGCGAGGCTTAGGCTTGCCGCGAGGGCCGAAAATCGAGCGAATGTGAGTTGATGCAATAGCGAGTTCCTTCCGGGCCCGGGCCGTCGTCGAATACGTGGCCCAGATGCGAATCGCAGCGCTTGCAACGCACTTCGGTGCGACGCATGCCCAGGCTATGGTCGTCTAGGAGTCTTACGTTTTCCTGTTCCTTGGGACGGGTGAAACTCGGCCAGCCGCAGTGCGACTCGAACTTTTCGCTCGATTTGAAGAGCGGCTGTCCGCAGGCGCCGCAGAGGTAGGTGCCGTCATCCTGAACTTGGAGAAGAGAACCGGAGAACGGCGCTTCGGTACCGGCCTCGCGCAGAATGTGATAGCGCTGCGGACCGAGTTGTGCCTTCCACTCGGCTTCGGTTTTTTGGACATCGGGTGTAACGTCGTGTTTCATCTGTAGCCATCATAACGAGCGAAGGCGCCAAAGCGATGCAAGCGCGAAGAGCAGCCCATGAAGCTGCTCTTCGAGATCCTGCTGTCGATTCTCTTACACCCGATCGCCATGGTCCTGATGTGGATCAATCTGATCGGCCGCGGCGATCTGACGACGTTCCAGAAGGTCATCTGGTTCGTCGTCAGCATCATTTGGGGCCTCGGCCCGATTCTTTACCTGCTAGCCGCGGATGGCTCGCTCTGGTAGCAGCCGACTAGCGCGGTCGACCGCCGTGGCCACCGCCAGAGGCGTGGCCGGCCCCAGCGGAGCCGTGCACAGTCCCGCCGCGGTTGCCGCCGTAGTAGCCGCCGCGGTTGCCGCCGTAGTAGCCGCCGCGGTTGCCNNTAGCCGCCGCGATAGCCGCCGTAGTAGCCGCCACGGTAGCCGTAGGCCGTTCCATGGTAGTAGCCGTAGGGTCCGCGGTAGTAGCCATAGGGTCCACGATAGTAGCCCCCCGGGCCGCGATAACCCCAACCCCAGCCGCCCCAGTAACCACAGCAGCCCCAGCCCCAGCCAAAGCCAAGACCAAGGCCGATGCCAACGCCGATCCCCCAGGGATAGGCGCCGCCGTAATAGCCTGAGCCGTAATAGGGGTAGCCGCCGCCTGCGTAATAGTTGCCGCCGTCCCCGCCATAACCGTAATCGCCATAGCCGCCATTCGGCGCATAGGCTACGGCCACGTCGATACGATTAGCCTCGAACGTCGGGCCGTTGGCGTAGCCATAGATGGTGACGGGCATGCCCTCGACCAGTCTGGTGCCGAGTGGATTTATCTCCGTGCCTTGGTGCATTGAAACGTGGTCGTCGTAGCCCCGGTCGTCGCGCATGTGGACGATGTAGGCTCCGTCAAAACCGGTAACCGTGCCTCGGATCTGATCCTGAGGCCTTACCGGTGTTCCATAGCTCGGAACCGGTCCATAGCCTGGCTCTGACTGCTGCGCGCCCGCGACTCCGGGGACAGAAAGGCTGAGGACCGCCGGCAACGCGGTCCAGAGCAGTGTCTTTTGGAAGAATGATGTTGCAATCCGCATGTTGACACTATTATAACTCCGCGCCCGCGCCGCCGGGGTTAGAAAATGCGCAAAATGATGCTCTCTCGCTTTGTGGGGCAAGCGGCCGAAGCTCTCGAAGCCCTGACTCTTGACTTCGACGTTGCGTCAGGGTTTACGCTCGACCGGAGGAACATGATGCAAACGCAGAGCGGCGGACTGCGCCGGATTAAAGCCTTCGCAACCGAAGCCGGGGTTAGCGTACGGACGCTGCACCTCTACGACCGGCTCGGGCTGCTACGGCCGGCGGCGGTGAGCGACTCCGGTTATCGCCTCTACGGCGAAGCCGAACTCGAACGCCTCGAGCACATCCTGGCGTTACGTTTTGTCGGCTTGCGCCTGGATCAGATCAGGGAACTGCTCGGGGGATCGGACCAGCCGCTCGTCGCGGCGCTGCGCATGCAGCGCGAAGTGATCGCACGGCAGAAGCAGCGGCTCGAAGCGGCGCTTACGCTTATCGGGGAGGCAGAGTGCGCGCTTACCACCGGCGCGTCGGCCGACCGTTGGCAGATTCTCCGAACCGTCATGGAGGCATTCAAAGTGCAAAACGATTGGAAGTGGACGCGGAACTATTACTCGGAAGCGGCACGTGAAAAAATCGACGAGCGCCGGAGCAGCGTCCCAGCGGAGGTCGTCGAGCAAGGTCAGCGCGATTGGACTGCTCTTATCGCGGAGGTCGAGGCTGCCGTTTCACAGGGCATCGAACCGTCGAGCGCGCAGGCTCGAGCGGTCGCGCAGCGTTGGCGCGGTTTGGTGGCGTCGTTCACGCAGGGGGACGGTGAAATTCGGCGCGGCCTGAATCACCTGTGGTCCGATCGAACACATTGGCCGAAGAACTTCGACCGGCCGTGGACCGATGCGGCCGATGCGTTCATCAAGCAGGCGATGAACTGCGACGGGGATGGAGCCGTCGATGGGGATTGAACCCATGATCTCCTCGTTACCAACGAGGTGCTTTACCACTAAGCTACGACGGCAATCGACCCTAAGACCCTTGCTGGTACGAGGCTCTCGGCGGCCAATCCTATCGCTCGCTGATGGCTCCCCGGGCACAAAAGAAAACGGGATCCTCTCGTTCGAGAGGATCCCGCTCTGTTTTGACCTGCTAGTGGTTTTCGGAGTTACTTATCCGACGGAGTGTAGGCAGAGCCATAGAGGCAGCTGACTTCGTAGTCGCTCTTCCGCGGCGACCACGTGCCTTTTGCTAGGGCGCCGACGTTGTTCCAGTCAAGCTCACAATCGGCATTGACCGCGGCGCTGTCGGTTGAGTTGAAACCGAGGCCATACGGCTCTCCAAAGAGGTCGACCGGCCCGAGTTGGTTCCCTTCCACACCGCCAGTGGTGAAGGTATAGATCTTACGCGTACTGCAATCGAGAGCGTTGACCGTTTGGGTGCCGCTCAAGGTGCTTACGTAGACGCCGCCGGCGCACTGCATCGTACCCGGATTAAGGATCGAGACGAACGTCGGGGTGCTGGAGGTTGGGTTCGTGATCTCACCGACTCCGTAACCGTATTCGCCGCCGGCATACCCATAGTAGTCAAACCACAGGTTGCCGTTCGCGTCGGCGTCCGTGTAGAAGACTTCGCAGAGCGGGTCGCAGTCCGCGCCGCCGATAAGCGTCGGGGTCGCAGACGGCTCGCCGGACGGCCAGTACAGGAAGCCGCCGCCCTCTTCGATCCCGCAGCTTCCGCTGCTCGGACAGAACTCGGTCTCGAAGAAATCCAGCGAGAGGAAGACGTTGCTGGACGTTTCGGCTGAGTCGTAGCCGTAGCCCTCCCAGAACTCACAAGCGATATATCCGGGGGGCGGGTTCGGGCATTCGCCGCCGTAGGTCGCGGTATAGCTTCCGTTGCTCGCGTATTCCTGAACGCCGGCGTAGAAGTCCGGCTCCGTTTCGTCGCACGCAGTCCAGATATTCTGGCTGTGATCGACCTTGACCATGTACGGCTCGTAACACTCGTTGGCAGCGGTGTAGATGTCGCCAACGGTCGTGGTCATCTTCTTGCTTTGTCCGAGGAGGTAATCGTAGTCGGGCATCGAGCTCCACTCGGCGACCCCACCGGCGGACTTCTTATCCGGAGTGATCGAGCGGAAGAACGGGCGCTTGTGGTGCTCGACGTACTGGATCTGCTTTGCCATGAGGCTGTGCGACATCGGGTTTGGAATCTTGCCGGCCAGCTCCAGCTTCATCAGCTGCAATGTGGTCAGCAACTTGCCTTTGTGCCCGATGTACAGAGACTTGGCCTTGGCCATCATGTGGGGCTTAAGGACCATGGTGAAGTGGCCGCCCGCCGACGCCGGCTGGGTCGAACCGCCTAGTAGGGGAGAGGACCCTTGGGGACCGCTTGAACATCCTGCGAGAAGTGCGGATATGACAACAGCACAACCCGCCGTAGCTAACGAAAATCGCATGTCGTCGAATTTCTCCTTACAAATAGTGAGAAACGTGGCTCCGCTATCTCTCAACAGCGTGCCCGGGGTAGGCTGCCGATGGTTCGCTGACGACCGGGCCCTCCCTGTTAAGACGTCAACAAACTGAAGAAAAATCGGCTCAAGAGCGATTACGGCAAATAAAACTGCGGCGCGTTCGGTCTAACTGGCGGCGCATCAGCGATCTGTTTGGGCGCGGTAGGGCTCCCCGCCAAAACAATCAAGGAGAAATGGGAGATCGAGCCCGCACAGGTCTGCTTGCTCAGCATCCTAGAGCGGGCGGCTACAGTTGCCAGAACAGGAAGCTGTACTCGTCGGTGATGAGCGCCTGCGTTTGCGCTCGAGATGCCCCCAGGGCCCCGTGTCCCGCGTCGTAGTCGACGCGCAGCAGTACGGGCCTTCCGCTCGAAGTCGCCGCCTGCAGCCGCGCCGCGAACTTCGCTACGATCCACGGCGCGACGCGCGGGTCGTTGGCTCCGGTGATTGCAAGAACGGCCGGATAGGCAACCCCGTCTCGTATATGTATGTACGGGTCGGTCTCGTAGAGCGCTTTAAATCCGACCGGGTCGGTGACGCTTCCAAACTCGGGAATATTCGCGGGACCGCCCTCGGCAAACTCGTCGCGGGTGGGATTCGTATCGCCGACCACGTCGAGCGCAGCGCGGAAAAGCTCGGGATTCTGCACGATGGCGTTACCGATCGTGACGCCGCCGGCGCTCGTGCCCATGCCCGCGAGCTTTGCCGGCACCGTGTATCGGTTATCGATCAGGTAGTGCGCGCAGGCAATAAAATCGTCGACGGTGCGCTGCTTGGTGGCGATGTGAGCGGCAAAATGCCAATCCTCTCCGAACTCGCCTCCGCCGCGAACGTGGCACTCTGCAAAAACTCCGCCCCGCTCCAGCCATGCGAGACGAGTCGGGCTAAAGGCAGGGGTGATGGCAATCCCGTACGCGCCATAGCCGTCCAGCAGCGTGGGATTCTCGCCATTGCGCGGGATGCCGGCGCGCATGACGATCGAAAGCGGCACGTCGGTTCCGTCAGCGCTTTTCGCCAAGACTTCGCGGGCGACGATCCCGGAATAATCAACGGGCGACTTCTTTCGAAGCCCCGTGTCGCGAACCGGAGAGGTTGCCGACGCGCGGTACCACAATGGCGATTTGGTCCAGGATTCCATGTCGAAGGTCACGCCCGGGCGCAGCGGGTCCGTTGCGATCTGCGAAATCGTACCCTCGAACGGGAGCGCCACGTCCGTCGTGCTTCCGGGAGTTCCGTCGGAGCGTATCGCGATGCGGCGCAGCTTAGAGATCCCGCCATCGAGATCTTGGAGATAGATGCCATCGGCAGCGAGGCTCAAAGCTGCGATCACGTGCCTGCTTTGCGCGACAACCTCCCGCGCGTTCGTCAGCGAAGGGGTATTACGTAAGTCGACGGCGAGGATCCGATGGCGCGAGGCTCCCAGATGCGAGCTTAGGTAGAGCGTATCGTTTACGACGTCGAAATCGGTGACGTCGTCCTCGTAACCCACGATTTTGCGCCAGAGTCCCTGCCCATTGGTTGCCTGGGAGGCAGGCAGCACATAGAGGGCGATTTCGTTTTGCACGCCATGGTAGACCGCGGCGACGGCCCAGCTCGTTCTGGGCGAGACGTTGATGATTGCCGCGTCTTCGGGCGCGAACGGAACTCGCGGCGACAAGCCATAGCCGAAGATTGCCGGATCGAGATTGGGGCTGCGCCCCAGGACGTGCAGTTGGACGACGCCCTTGGTGTCGCGCTCGCTCTGGGGAGCGTCGGGGCCGAGTTCGGGCGTTCGAAAGTAATAAAACGAGCGAGAGTCGTTGCGCCACTGCGGACCAAAGAAGATCGCGTTTTCGATGACGTCGGCGAGTAAGTGTCCGTCCGCGACGTCGACGACGTGCAATACGGTCTTCTCCGAGCCGCCTTCGGCGGTCCCGACGGCCGCGTAGCGCCCGTCGGGCGATATCGAGTAGTAATCGAACGTGTAGTGCTGCATCGACGAGCGCGCAAACGTGTCCGGATCAAAGACCAGGCGTTCGGCGCCACCTGCAATGCGCCGGCGGTAGAGCTTCGTCGTATTCGCTCCCGGAGCTCGCTTCAGATAAAAGTAGTACGAGCCAACGGCCTGAACGGAGTTCAAGCTCTCGTTGGTGTTATCGAGCTGCGCGATGCGACTGCGGAGCGCCGCGCGACCGGGTAGCGCGTCGAGAATCTGTCGCGTGTACGCGCTCTGCTCGCGAAAATACGTGGCCAGGCCCGGATCCTTTGGATCTTCAAAGTAACGGTACGGGTCGGGCACGGAAACTCCGTAATACACGGTCTCAACGTCGCGAACGGCAGGCGCCGGCGGGGGCGTCGGCGAGGCCGCAGCAACGAGGCCGATTGCAAGAATCGAAAGAACGGCCCAGCTCTTAAAGGTCAACTCGGTCCTCCCGCGTTTTACGCCGACGCTCTCTTACGTAAGCATGCGATTCGTGGTTACCGAAACCTTCAAGCGGGGCGCCCGAGCGATCGAAGCCAGGTTTTTGCGGCGCAGGGCAAACGCAATGGCAACCGCCTGCTCCCTGGCGTGAAGAAATCCCGAAGGTCAGGCTTGTTGCGGAGGGCGGCCGCTGTGGGCCGCGCGCCCTCGCGCTTTACGGCTTCAACTTTTCGAAAACATTCGTTGACGGCAAAACGTTCTTACATTTTGCGAAAAGCTCGCACGGTCGTGTTCGCGGCCGAGGCGTGCCCGAGCGTTAGCGTACAGAGTTTCAAGCGCGACCGGTGTAAACTTCTACTCCTGAGGATCGTTCCTTGATCCTTTACAAATCTTAGAAAGAAACTTGAGAGATCAGTCGGCGCACTCAAAGTGATTTCGTAAGCGCAGGAACTAAGCAGACCTAAGCGCTCATCGATCGTGATAAATGGGCCCCAGTGAGAATGCTCGGCCCATTTATCGCGTTCACGACGCGCGCCCCCCGGCCTCCGACGAGCTTGACGATTCCCGCGATGTTTCTTGCTCGCTAAGTTCCGTCATTCCAAGCAAAGGCCCGAACTGTTCGCGCGCCACCGTGTAGCACTCGCAGGCTGCTGCTTCGAGGCCGCGCCGGTCGAGAATCTCGATCTGTCCATGAGAATAGCTGATGTACCCTGCGAACTGCAGGGCTGCTGCCGCGGCCGTGACGCCGGAGCGTCGGGCACCTAACATCATTGAAAGGTATTCATGGGTTAGTAAAATCGTGTCGGAGTTTACGCGATCGTGCGTCAACAGAAGCCAGCGCGCACATCGTTCATAGACGCTGTGCCTGCCGTTGCACGCGGCGAGCTGGCCAAGCATATTTACGTAGGCTTGAAGAAACCTATTGAGGACGATACGAAATTCTACATTACCAGTGCGCAGCAGCCGGTGAAAGTGATCGCTACTTATGACGACGGCTCGCCCAGGAACTTGGCAATAGCTCTCGTTGGCAGACGTCGTCGCTCCCAGCAACAGCGGGATTGCTGAGACGCCTTCCCGCCCGACGGTCCCGACCTCAATAGAGGCGCCGTCGCTCATTTGGGTTACGACTGACAGGACGGCATCTATCGGGAAGTAGACTTCGCGTATCCGGCATGCGGCAGCGTAGATCGGATTTGGCGTCGCGAGAGTTACCAGTCGCCCTTGTTCGATGACGTCGGCCGTCCACGAGCGGTCCAAGCCGGCAAGTACGGCGTTTTGCTTGAGGTCGGCTTCCGTGGGGTGCGCTTGCTTAGCTGCCATCAAAAGAGACTCGCTATGACCTTTATCGGCCTGCTTCCTGGGCTTCTGAATCCGGCAATCCGAACCAAAACAACACCTTAATTCGGCCTCGGGTACGCCAACCCTTACGCGGTGAGCGCCTGTTCGCCTGGTGCTTAGTTTTAGCCAGCCTGCCTCCGTTCGTGCCGCCTTCTCGCGGTGCGCTCTATCTCGCCGGCCTTGAGCGGCGGCTCGGATGATGTCAACGGCCCGGATCGGCAAAAGGCTCTCTGGAGTAAAATTGTGGAGCGGGCGGCGGGAATCGAACCCGCGACTCTTGCTTGGAAGGCAAGGGCATTACCACTATGCAACGCCCGCGGAAATTGGGCAGGGCTGGATTTGAACCAGCGTAGCGCTTTCGCACGCCAGATTTACAGTCTGGTGCCATTAACCACTCGGCCACCTACCCATGAAGACTCTTTGAACGTGGCTGACCTGGGTACGATACTGCAGCTATCCGCTCCTCGGCAAGGTGATGCCGCTTGCTTCCCAAAGGGGTCCTCATGGCCTTCTCATGTACCCCTAACGCGGGTACCTTACCATGGAAGCCATAGCAAACTTCGCTACGCTTTTGGAGTCTGGACAGAGATGGCGCGCTTATCGGCTCTTGCGACTACCGCCCTCGTAGGGCTTCTGCTTACCGGGTGCAGTGCCGCATTCGGCCAAGCGGGCGCTTCACTTCCTACTGCCGGTGACGACGTGCAGACCGTCAGCGACGTGGCCGACTCCCTCGTCGCCAACCGCAGTTCCGCGTCGCAGAACGCCAAGGCGGCCATCGGCGTCACCGATGCGCTGGGCTCGATCGTTCGCGACGTCAGCAACAGCGAGCGCCTTCTCTCCGGCGCCTCGCACTTGTCCAAGCAGAGCGCCGGCGTACGCGGAGTTCTCTCGAAGTCGCTGCTCGTGCTAAATCCGGGCGGGGGCGGCATCTCCGGATTCTGCCAGAGCTCGGCCGGCTTCAGCCTCAAAGGGATTCCGTCGCTCGACGAAACCTTCGGCTGGCAAAGCGGCACGTACTCCGGCGGCGCGCGTGCCAGCGGAGACCACGGATTTTCAACCTGGTCCGCAAATGCCAGCGGCGAAGCCGTGCAGGCACCGATCGGCGGACTCTCGCTCGCCCGAAACGGGAGCGCAAGCTGCCCTATGCTGGCGCCCATGTTTTCCGTGCACGGTGCGACGGCAAACAATGCGTTTTCGATTCCGATCACGCTCACGTATCGTCACGGCACGTTATGGAACCTCAGCGTGAGCAACGCAAGGTTTGCCGGCGGTGAGAGCGTCGATGTTGCGATGTCCTCCGGCCCACTCTCACTCGCCGGCGTCATCACGAGGGGTAGCACCGAGTTAGCAACATTTCGTACCAATGCCTACGGTAAAGGCACGCTCACGATTACGAGTTCCGGCGCGCAATACGCCATCGCCGATTGGATCGTAACCGCAACACCGTAGCGCCCGCCCCTGTTTCTAGCACCCACGTTCTAGCGCCCACGTTGCAAGAAGAAATCTTGCAACGTTTTCGCGCTGACTGCCATGCGTATGGCACACAGAAACCATAGCATCAATGCATGAATCCAAAGAAGTTTCGCGGATGGTGTTTGAATGGTTGTGGTAACGCGATCAAGATTGGCGCGTGCCGATCGAAGTCGAGCACATTAACGGAGATTGGCGGAACAATCGCTTGGACAACCTCACGCTTCTATGTGCGAACTGCCACGCGCTAACACCGACGTTCCGCGGCCTTAACCGCGGACGCGGACGAGCACATCGACTTGGAGGGCGCGGCAATCCGCTGCGCTTTCATTAAAACGCCAGCGACCGCACCGCAGCATCCTCCCGGGAGGTAATTCCGTAGCGTTCGATACAACTCTTATTATTGCTGCCGACGTAGCTCAGCTGGTAGAGCATCACACTTGTAATGTGAGGGCCGTGGGTTCGAGTCCCACCGTCGGCTCCATCAATCTCTAACACAGAAAGTTTGGTTTATGCCTAGAGTCGTTCACTTCGAAATTCATTCCGCGGATCCCGATGCGGCGGCAACTTTCTATTCGAGGGTCTTCGGTTGGAAGATCGTCAAATGGGACGGACCGGTCGAGTATTGGGTCGTCCAGACCGGCGAAGGCCCAGGCATCGACGGCGGGATTCTTCGGCGCCAAGGCGACGCGCCGGCCACGGGGGCGGCGGTCAATGCCTACGTTTGCACGATTGGCGTCGAGTCGCTCGATGAAACGCTGACGTCAATAATCGCCAACGGCGGCGATGTCGCCGTTGCAAAGCACGAGATACCCGGCATCGGAATGCTGGCGTACTTCAAAGACCCCGATGGGAACATCTTTGGAGTATTGCAACCGGTATAATCGGGACAACCCGTAATGCAAAAAGTTAGCCCCAAATGGGCGCGCGGTGGCCTCGTGCTCGTCTGCGGGCGCTGCTTCAAGGAGCGCATTCCCGAAGAAGACCCGGAGGTCGCCGAGCGCATCGGCGACTTTCATCTTCGCAATTGGCTTAAGGAACGGCTAAAGCAAGACGGCTATTGGGGCGAGATCCGTGCGATCAGCACAAGTTGCATGGACGTCTGCGCGCGCGGACGCGTAACCGTTTGCATCGAACCGGCTGCCGGAGAAGGCACGGTGATGGTGCTCGACCCGCTCGGCGACCGCGAGGAACTCTATCGCACGATCGTCGCGAGGCTTGGAAGCGGGGAATAGCCGCCACGATGGCGCTCGCACTGGCATTATTCGCAGCGTTCCTCTCGATTTGGATCGTGATTCCGGGCCCGTTCGCGGCGCTCTTCATTCTGACGGTTGCCGGTACGGAGCTCTGGCCGGTACTGACGGTGCTCGACGCCGTCGCCCTCGTCATCGCACTGCGCTCGCGTTACCGCATGCGTCCAGCGGCCATTGTCATCGCGCTCGGGGCGCTGTTGTGTACGCTCGTCCCGCTACTCTCTTACGCGATGTTTGGCCCCCGCGTCCCATTGGCAGCGCTTCTGTTCCCCGAAAGCCATAACGCGACCGCCGTTCGCCGTGACGCTCCTGCCGTGCTCGTCATTTATGGCGGCGCGTGGGAACATGGCTCGCCGCGAAGCAACGCACAGCTCAATGCAATCATCGCTTCTTGGGGCTATCGGGTCATCGCGCTGGATTATCCGCACGCGCCTAGCTCTCACTGGCCCGCGCAACGCGACGCTATACTTGCGCAGATCGATGCCTTGCCGGCGGGCCCCATCGCGGTGCTCGGGCATTCTTCCGGCGCACAGTTGGCGATTATCGCGGCAGCCCTGCGCCCGCGCCGCATCAGCGCTGTAATAACCTACGAAAGCCCGGTGGATCTGCGGCTCGGGTACGAATATCCACCCAAACCCGACATCATCGGCCAGCGCCAGGTCATGCACGATCTTTGCGGCGGCACACCGGAGCAGCAACCCGCATGCTATCGAAGCGGCTCCCCACGGTACGTGGTGCATGCCGGTATGCCGCCCGTCCTCATGATAGCGGCTGGGCGCGACCACATCATTCCGCTGGCTATCGAGCATCTGCTGCGCGACGAGCTGCGCGGCTACGGCGTCAGCGTCGACTACGTCGAGCTGCCCTGGGCCGATCACGCCTTTGAAGATGTCGCCACCGGCTTTCACGATCGGATCGCACTGTGGTACCTTCACCGATTTCTCGACCTGCGGTTGAGCCGGCGTCGACTATGAGTTTACTGGAACTCGAACTCCGCCAGATTCTTCTCGATCTTCCGCTTGACGCGCTGAAGGGCGTTGTCGATCGACTTGACGTGACGGCCTAGGTCGCGCGCCATTTCCTGATAGCTCTTGCCTTCCAGGTACGATTCCAGCACCTGCGATTCCAGCTCAGAGAGATTCTGGCGAATGCGCTGACGGATATCGTCGGAGACCTCCTGCGTTACGACCAACTCTTCGGGGTCGGAGGTCTTCTGTGAAGCCATCACGTCAAGCAACGTGCGCTCGCTGTCTTCGTCGTAGATCGGCTTGTTGAGCGAAATGTATTGGTTTAGCGGAATGTGTTTTTGGCGCGTCGCCGTCTTGATCGCCGTGATGATCTGGCGCGTGATGCAGAGCTCGGCAAATGCACGGAAGCTCGAAAGCTTATCGGCCTTGAAATCACGCACGGCTTTGTAGAGTCCGATCATTCCTTCTTGGATGATGTCCTCTCGGTCGGCGCCGATTAAGAAATAACTCTTCGCCTTAATCCGGACGAAGTTTTTGTACTTATTGAGGAGGTACTCCATCGCGAGATTGTCGCCGGTCTTCGCGATAGCCACCAGATCTTCGTCAACCCGCTGCTGGTACTCCACGCCATCCGAGACGGGGTGGGTCATTGCCATATCTTTTGTCTGCCTCGTGAGTAGACGTGCCGCATGCGCAGGCCGGAGCCCGTCTGGCACGGCGCGTCGAGGCTTAGTATATAGGAGGTTCCCCCTCCCTCGTCAAGGACGAGGCTAGCATGCGCTGGCGAAGGGCCTCGAAAATCAGGACCCCCGCGGCCACCGAAGCGTTCAGCGAGGCGACGCGGCCGTGCATCGGGATCCGCACCAGGAAGTCACATTCCCGCTTGACCAGGGGCGCAAGCCCGCCTCCTTCGCTTCCCAGCACCAGCGCGAGGTCCCGGTTGAGGTCGGCCTTGCCTAGCTCGATTCCGGCCGGAGAGGCGTCGGCGCCGACGACCCAAATGCCGGCCTTCTTGAGAGCCCGGATGGTATCGGCGATATTGGCGACTCGGGCGATCGGCAGGTAGGCTGCCGCCCCTGCGGCCGCCTTGCGAACCGTTGCGTTGATGCCCGCCGAACGGCGCTCGGGCAAGATCAATCCGTCGGCGCCGGCGGCCTCGGCCGTCCGGACGATCGCGCCGACGTTATGCGGATCGGTCAGATGGTCGAGCAAGACCAGCAAGCGCGGCGAACCGTCGGGGCGCCGACGCGCCAGGACGTCGCCCAGCGAAGCGTATGGAAACGGCGGCGCGGTTGCGATTACGCCCTGGTGCGCCTTAAAGGGAACGCGATCGAAGAACGCTCGCTGCTCGAAGTGAATCGGCACGTTGCGCTCTTTTGCCTGTGCGAGTAAGACGCGCAGCGCTGCGTCCTTGGTGCGATCCGACGCAACGGCGATCGAACGCAGCCGTTCGCCGGCGAGTAGCGCTTCCTCGACGGCGTGAATGCCATAGATCAGGTCGTCGAAGTCGAGCGCCGGCTTTCGATTGTTCGCCCACCGACCGCGGCGCTGCGCGCCTCCGCTCAGGGTGACACCAATGGCGGGTCGCTACTTATGGGGTCAGTGCGAAAACGGTTCCGCATCCTTTGCCTCCGCATCCCTTTTCGTAGCCACCTCCAAACGTCGTGCCGTATAGGGTCCCGTTTACGTCAGTCAAGTCGGCCATTGGCTGAGCCCCATCGGGACCGCCGAAGCTGTGCAAGAGTTGCTCGCGGCCACTCGTGCTACTGCTGAAGACGGTTCCTAAGCCGTATGCGCCGCCTCCACGTGTGGTGCCGTAAAGCGTACCATTCGCTTCCACCAAGCTCGCGACAGGGTTGCCACCATCGGACCCACCTTTGAAGCGGTAAATAACTTTTTCTGAGCCACTCGTGGTAATGCTATAGACGATGCCGCAGCCGTAGCTGTATTGGCATCCAGAATTGCCCCCGAGCAGGGTCGTGCCATACAGCGTCCCGTTCACATCGATCAATCCCGAGACCGGCAACCGTCCGTCCGGAGCGCCCTTGAAACTGTGCAGCACCTTTTCCTTGCCCGACGTTGTTAGCGCGTAAACGATCCCGCAGCCGCCATACCGGGAGCAAGCGGTGCCGCCGGCATGCGTTACACCGTAGAGAGTCCCCTTGACATCGAGCAGGCGCCCGTCGGGCCCATAACCGTCATCAGAACCGTTAAAGGCGAAAAGCACTCTGTACGCGCCCGACGCGCTGATGCTATAAACATCTCCACCTTGGTTTGGGCCCGCTGTACCATAAAGAGTCCCGTTGACATTAACGACGCCGTCCGTGGGATACGCCGCGCCACTAGCACTACCGCAAAAGCTATGCAGCACTTTCTCGCTGCCCGTTGTGCTGATGCTGTACACCGTTCCAAACGAGGCACTGCCGCAGGCCCCACCGTAAAAGGTCGTGCCGTAGAGCGTGCCTTTCACGTTGGTGAAGTCATATACGGGCTCGTCCCCGTCGCCTGAGGTTAGACCGAGAAAATAGTGCAGGACCTTCTTTGTGCCGGTGGTGGTTATGCTGTAAACGATCCCGCAACCAATCCCGTCTTGGGTATAGCCCAAACAGGCTGACGACTCGTTATACTTTCCGCCGTTGACGGTGGTGCCGTAGAGCGTGCCATTGACGTCGATCAAGCTGCCGTCAGGATTCGCTCCGCCGATATCGCGAGAGTCTTGAGCGTGCCGGCCGAACCGGTGCAGTACTTGAAATGAGACGGAGGTTAGATCGCGCGCGGTCCCGGAGGCGCCGACTCGCTCCTGCACGTCATCCTGAGCGAGCGGAGCGAGTCGCGGCGCGCCGCAGGCAGTCAACGCGAACGCCAACGCACCGACGCAAGCGGCTAAGCAGTTACGCGCGGAAACGATCATTGCCGGCAGCTCCAAAAGAGCGGAAGGTGATTGGAGGCGAACGTTCGGCGCGACGGTGCCGAATTCCTAAGAGTGCTTCAGGACGACGCGACTCTCCAAGTCGTACCCTCTTTGCCGTCCTTAAGCTCAACGCCGCACCGCGCGAGAGCGTCGCGCAAACGATCTGATTCGCCCCAGTTCTTTTCAAGGCGGGCCTGGGCGCGCAGCGCGACCACTCGTTCCACCGCCTCTGGCGGCATCATGCCATCGAGATTCATGCTGAGCGCGCTCTGCAAGCGCTGCGTAAAATCGGCCGGCAACTCGGCCGCTGGTTCGGCGAGCCACGATGCGTTCGGCTCGATGCCCAGGATCGGCAACCAGTAGTCGAGCGCGTCTAACGCAGCGGCAGCGCGGGTTGGATCGGCGTCGGGATCGGGCAGATCGGCGACAAACTCGAAGAGTACGGCGAGAGCGGCCGCGGTGTTCATATCGTCGTCGAGCGCCGCTTCGAGCTTTTCGTCGATGCTGCGTCCTTCGACTACGCTCCGCCTCGACTGGCCACTTCGCTCCGGGCGGCACAACGAGCGATACGCCGCCTTGATCCGGCTCAGTCCAAGCGCGGCTGCGGTTATCGAGCCTTCCGTAAAGTTCATGACCTTGCGATAGCCGGTCTGCAGGAAGAGCCAGCGAATCGCCTGCGGATCGTGACGCTGCAGCAAATCGATAAGCGGTTCGAAGTTTCCAAGCGATTTTGCCATCTTGCGGTTGTCGAAGAGCAGCAGCCCGCCGTGCACCCAGAAGTTCGCCATCGGGGGCTGCGCCATCAGCGGCTCGCTCTGCGCGATCTCGTTTTCGTGATGCGGAAAGATTAGGTCTGCGCCGCCGCCGTGGATGTCGAAGCCGACGCCGGGCGGATCGAGCAGCGCGCGCGCCATCGCCGAACACTCGATGTGCCAGCCCGGGCGGCCGTCGCCATACGGCTCGAACGGCCAACGCGGTTCGCCCGGCTTAGCAAACTTCCACAACGCAAAGTCGAGCGGGTCTTCCTTATTTTCGTCGACCTCGACGCGCGCGCCGGCCTCGAGGTCGGCGACGTTGCGGTTCGCCAAACGGCCGTAACGCTGAAACGTCGAAACCCGATAGTAGACTCCGTCGCGGGTGACGTAGGCGTGGCCGTTCTCGACGAGCTCGCGTATCATCTGCTGGATCTCGTCGATATACTTCGTGGCGTACGGCTCGAAATCGTATTCGAGGATGCCGAGCTTACGCATCGATTCCTTGAACTCGGCGTAGAAGTGCTCGACGATGGCATGATAATCTCGACCGGTTTCGATTCCGGCTTTGATGCTGCGGTCGTCGATGTCGGTGACGTTCTGCACGTGCGTCACGCGATAGCCGCGATGGGCCAGATAGCGGCGCAATACGTCGAAGAAAAGAAACGAGCGCGCGTGCCCGAGGTGCGCTTGCGCGGAGGGTGTCAGGCCGCAAACATAGATGCGAACCTCGCCTTCGCGCAACGGCGCGAACGCCTCGACGGTGCGCGTTCGAGTGTTGTAGAGTTTCAGCGCCACCGCTCTTAGATCACCCAGCTCCAGGATTCGTCGCCGGTCGCTTCGCCCTGCTCGAGCTCGTTCAAGCGTTTTTCGAGCTGCTCGAGTTGGCGTTGCACCCGAACGATTGCATCGGTCGTTGGATCGGGCATTTCGACCTGCGGGCGGTCCGAAACGACGCGAACCGGTTTGCCGTCTTGCGCGACGATCCGCGCCGGAACGCCGACGACCGTCGCATTGGCCGGCACGTCTTTCACGACGACCGAACCGCCGCCGACCTTTGCATTATCGCCGAGCACGATTGCGCCGAGCACGCTCGCGTTCACGCCCACGGTCACGTTACGGCCGAGCGTTGGGTGGCGTTTGCCGTGCGAAAGGCTCGTACCGCCGAGCGTGACGCCCTGATAGATCGTGCAGCCGTCGCCGATCTCCGAGGTTTCGCCGATAACGACGCCCGAGCCGTGGTCGATGAAGACGCCCTTGCCGATGCGAGCCGCCGGATGGATCTCGATTCCCGTCAGAAAGCGCGCCACGTTTGCGAGAAAGCGCGGCAGCAGCGGAATCCCCGCGCCATAGAGTGCGTGATTGATGCGATGCGCGACGAGCGCGTGAAAGCCGGGATACGAGAGGACGACGTCGAGCCAGCCGCGCGCGGCGGGGTCGCGCTCTTGCGGCGCCCGCAGGTCGGCGAGAAACGTCTCGAACGGCTCATCCATTTTCCAGTAGTGTAACCCCTCGACTTCGCTCAGGGTGACGGGGTCGAGTCGAGTAGGGCTACGGCGAAGGCGGCGATGCCGGTGCCGTCGCCGGTGTAGCCCAGGCCCTCGCTCGACTTGGCCTTCACGCTGATGCGGCTCTGGTCGATCTCGAGGCGAACCGCGAGGTTCGCGCGCATCCAGTCGATGTGCGGCGCAAGCTTCGGCTGGTCCACGACGATCGTGGCGTCCGTATTGAGGATCTCGAAGCCGGCCGCGCGCACGGCCGCAGCGCACTCCGCGAGCAGTGCCATCGAGTCGGCATCCTTCCAGCGCGCGTTGCTTGCCGGAAAGCGAGTGCCCAGATCGCTCAATCCGGCGGCTCCGAGCAATGCATCGGCGAGTGCGTGGGCGAGGACGTCGGCGTCGGAGTGGCCGAGCGCACCGCGTTCGAACGCTATATGGACGCCGCCCAAAACTAGCTTGCGTCCTTCGACCAGCGGGTGCGCGTCGAATCCGTGGCCCACGCGCATCATCCTTCGACAAGCTCAGGATGACAAGCGGTGGGTGGGCGAGCGGTTAGAATCGCTTCGGCCCGAATCACGTCGCCCGGCATTGTGACTTTGAAGTTCTCGCTGGTGGAGGCAACGACGACGACGGATATGCCGATGCGTTCGAGCAGCGCCGCGTCGTCGGTGACGGCGATGCCTTCGAGACGGCCGCGTTCATGCGCGGCGCGCAGATCGGCGGCCAAAGCGAACTGCGGCGTCTGCGCCGCCCAGAGCGTGCCGCGATCGAGCGTCGCACCGACGATGAGCGAATCGCGATCGACCAGCTTGATCGTATCGACGACCGGCTCGGCCAAAAGCGATGCGTATCCCGCGCGCACTTCGCGCATTCCGGCGCGTACGTCCGCCGGCGTGACGAGCGGGCGGGCCCCGTCGTGAACGAACGCGGCGTCGCAACGATCGCTCAGCGCCATGACGCCCTCGCGAGCGCTATCTTGGCGCAATTCGCCTCCGCGTACCACGCGTTGCGCGAGGTTGGGCGCGAGGTGCCGGGCCAACGCGGACATCTGCTCGATGGATTCGGGCTCGGTCGCGATGACGAGTTCCACGATTTGCGGCATCGCTGCAAATGTTTGAATCGACCAGCCAACCATTGGCACTCCGGCAATTTCGATAAACTGCTTCGGTCGTCCCAAGCGCAGCCCGCGTCCGGCCGCAACGATTACGGCCCCCCATCGCACTACGTCGAGCCTTCGCGCTTCGGTCGCGCAAAGATCATTCGGCCGGCGACCGTTTGGAGCACGCTGGTGACGACGACGTCGGCCTCTTCGCCGATCAAGCGACGCCCGTGCTCGACGACGATCATCGTGCCGTCCTCCAAATACCCGATGCCTTGATGCCCTTCTTTTCCTTCGCGAATGACCGCGACGTGCAGCTCCTCGCCGGGCAGGACGACCGGCTTGACGGCATTGGCGAGCTCGTTGACGTTGAGCACGGCAACGCCTTCGACGTGGGCGACTCGGTTGAGATTATAATCATTGGTGACGAGCTTGGCCCCAAGCTCGCGAGCCAGCCGAACGAGGCGCGCGTCCACGTTTCCGGGCGCCATGTCGGTGAAATCCCGCTCGCTAATCTCCAGGATCGTAAGTTCTTGCAACCGCGTGAGCACGTCGAACCCGCGGCGGCCGCGGGTTCGTTTGAGGGGATCGACGGAATCGGCTATCGACTGCAGCTCGCGCAAGACGAATCGTGGAACGACGAGCAGGCCGTCGAGAAAGCCGCTTTCGAGAATGTCGACGATCCGGCCGTCCACGATCGCCGAGGTGTCCACCAGCTTCGGGGCGACGGCCAACGTGCTGCCGCCCGCCCCGCCGCGAGCCACCGGAACTATTCGAGTCTTGGCACCGATCCGCGCGCCGAGATAGGCGGCGAAGATCGAGACGATCAGATAGAGCACGATGGCGATATAGGTTCCGGCTCGGCCGACGTCGGAGATTAGCTCGAAGACGATGCCTTTGATCAGAAAGGCGATCAAGAGGCCGACGACGAGGCCGACCGCGCCGCCGGCGATCTCGGCCGGCGTCAAGCGCTCCATCGCGCCTTCGGCCTCGCTCAGCTGACCTTCAAAGAGCGCTTGCGCGAGCGGCGCCAAGAGCGCCCCGAGCACCGCGCCGACGACGGGCGAGCCGATCAAGAAGACTAGCTGCATCGTCTCGCTGGCAAAGTGCGGCGAGAAAACGCTGAAGTATGCCTCGCGGCCCAGCAAGAACCCGGTCACGCCGAAGACGACAACGAATGCGACGCGCAAGACGGTCCCCGATAGATTGTTTCCTACTCGAATGTTATAAAGGCTCCGCAAACGTCGTTGGCAAGGAAACGGCCTCGGCGCGTTAACCGTAGGGTGTCGGCCGTTCGCTCGAGCAATCCCGTCCGTGCAAGGTCAGTTACGACAGGATCGTAGTCTTCGATCACGTCGATACCGTAACGCTCTTTGAAATCCGCCAACCGAACCCCTTGCACGGTACGCAATGCGAGCATCATCGCTTCCCCGACTCGGCGGCGGCCTTCCAAGCGCTCGGCCTCCGATGGAACCGGCCGGCCGTCAAGCGCCGCGGCCACGTACTCGTCGAGCGACCGCGTGTGCACCGAGCGAACCCCGTCGCGATAGGAGGCAGCCCCGACGCCCAAGCCGACGTACTCGCCGTTCGCCCAATAGTTCAAGTTGTGTGCGCATTCATGCCCGGGTCGAGCGAAGTTGCTGACCTCGTATTGTTGATAACCGGCCGCCTGCAGCAGGTCGATGGCCAGGGCGTAAAGCTCCGCCTCGCGGTCGTCGTCGAAGAAGACCGCGGGCTCGCGCGCGCGCCACGCGGCGTACGGCGTGTTCTCCTCGACCGTCAGACCGTACGCCGAAATATGATCCACCTGTAAACCCACGGCATGCCGCAGCGATCGCTCCCAACTTGCCGACGTCTGTCCCGGGACGCCATACATCAAATCGAGTGAGACCGATTCCATCCCCGCGGCGCGTGCGGCGGCGACGACCTCGTCGACCGTTTCGCCGGTGTGCTTGCGTCCCAGCGTGCGAATCTCGTCCGGCTCGAACGATTGAACGCCGATCGAAAGCCGCGTGATCCCGGCTTGACGGTAGCGAACGAGATCGCCGTCACGCACCAGCTCGGAATTGACTTCGATCGATCGCTCCGCCATAAACCCAAAGCGCTCTTCCAGCGAGCCGAGAAGCTGGGCGATCGTCTCACAGTCGTAGGCGTTCGGCGTTCCGCCCCCGAGGTAGAGCGTTGCGGCCTCAACGCGCGGCTCACGCGCGATCTCGCAAGAGAGCGCTTCCACGTACCGGCGCGCCGACGAAGCGCGCAGCGGCCATTTCGCAAAGTCGCAATAGGGACAGAGATACGCGCAAAACGGCAAGTGCACGTAAACGCCGAGCATAGCGGCGACGGCCTTATGTAGCCGCGAGTTGCGGTGAGATCAGCTCGCTGATTTTGCCGACGACGTCGTGTTCGACTTCTTCTTTGGCCGCCTTGATGGCGTGTTTGATCGCATTGCGACTGGAGCGCCCGTGCGTCACGATGCAATTCCCGCGAAGGCCGAGCAACGGCGCGCCGCCGTAGGTTTCGTAATCGAACTTGCGGCGCAAGTGCTTCAAGGCGGGCGCCAGCATGTAGGTGCCGATTTTCGTCACGATGTTTCCGCCCAGCAGCGCATCCTTCATCACCCGCCCAAGGTCGGCGATCATGCCCTCGCCGGTCTTGAGCACGACGTTGCCGACGAAGCCGTCGGCGACGATCACGTCGGCGACGTTATGAAAGAGATCGCGGCCCTCGACGTTACCGATGAAGCGGACGGGCGCCGCCTCGAGCAGGCGCGCGGCTTCCAGGACCAGTTGGTTTCCTTTGCTGCGCTCCTCGCCGTTCGAGAGGACCCCGACGCGAGGGTCGGCGATTCCAAGCACGGCTTTGGCGTAGGCCGATCCCATGACGCCGAACTGCTCGAGCCACTCCGGACGGCAATCCACCGTCGCACCTGAGTCGAGCAGGATCGTTGGACCGTTGAGCGCCGGCCAGACCGTCGCAATGGCCGGACGGGAGATGCCTTCGATCGTACGCAGTTTGATGAAAGCGATCGCGACGAACGCCCCGCTATTCCCGGCCGAGACGACCGCATCGGCCTCGCCCCGCTTGACGAGGTTCACCGCCACGCCCAACGAGGTGCGTTCGCAGGAGCGAACCGCCGTCGAAGGCGTGAGGTCCATGGCGACCGCTTCGGGCGCGTGGACGAGCGTGACGCGGTCGATCACCGGGGAGGGCAGCAGCGAGCGAACGCGCGCTTCATCCCCTACCAGGACGACCTCAACGTCGAACTCTTGGGCGGCGAGCAGTGCTCCGGCGACAATCTCTTCCGGCGCGTGGTCGCCTCCCATCGCGTCAACTGCGATGCGCGCTCGCTTCACGGGAGCCGTCTTTGGGGGCCACCCCTGGAATCCTTGCCCCCGGTCAACATTTGCGCTTGCCCTGGATTGCGCCGCATGGTACTATCTGCCGGCTATGGCCAAGCGTTGTGAAGTTTGTGGAAAGGGACCCGCGGCGGGCAATAACGTCAGCCACGCCATGAATAAGACCAAACGGCGCTGGCTCCCGAATCTGCAATCCGTCCGGATCGACGACCGCGGCGTGCACCGTACCGCGAAGGTCTGCACCCGTTGCCTGCGTTCGAAGAAGGTTACTCGGCGCGCCTAGGCACGCCCTACGCGAAGTGATCCCAACCCACGGAATCGAGCGGCGCCCCGCGCCACATCACACCGCGGCCCCTTTGTAGCGAGCCCACACGCAGCAGCTTCCTCTTGAAGCGCTTTTCATAACGTCCGGCGAGGTAGCGGAACGACCTGGCCCGGACCGCCACCAATAACTCGAAATCCTCACCCCCCGCCAGCGCGAAGCGCGCGGGATCTTCGCCGAGAAGTTTCGCAAGCTCGCAAGCGGAATCTGCTACGGGAATCGTCTCGATCTCCGCGCCGCATTCGCTGCGGGCGCAGAGGCGTTGCGCGTCGGTGGAGAGTCCGTCCGAGATATCCATCATCGCCGTTACGTTGGCGCTCGCCGCTAGAAAGCGGCCTTCCGCGATTCGCGGCGCGGGCCGCCGAAAGGCTCGCAGCGCCGCATCGCCGCCGGCGTCTTTCAGGAGTCCGGGTTTGTTCGCGACTTCGAGCCCCGCGCGTGCCGCGCCGAGCTCGCCGGTCACGGCCAGGACGTCGCCAGGCCTTGCGCCGGCACGCGTCTTGGTGCGCGACGGGCGCACTTCGCCGACGACCGTCACCGAGATCGTCACGATATCGGAACGCGAGAGATCTCCGCCGGCGATGGCGATTTTGAAACGCCGCGCCGAGGCAGCAATCCCCTTGTAAAGCTCGAGTATTTCGACGCTGCCGTTGGCGGCCGGCACGCCCAAAGCGACGGTCGCCAGTACCGGGCGCGCGCCCATCGCGGCCAAATCGCTGAGTGCCGCAGCCATCGCACGCCAGCCGGCATCTTCGAGTGACATCGTAGTGCGCTCAAAATGGACGCCTTCGACGAGCATGTCCGTCGAGATGACGCTGCGATGCGAACGCGACGGCTGCCAGACGGCGGCATCGTCGCCGATGCCGAGGATCACCCTTCGACTGCGCTCAGGGNNGAGGTTGTGGATGATTTCGTCTTCGGTCACGCGAGCAGCGAGCGGATATGGCGCAGCGCGGCGGCGGGATCCGGCGCGCCGAAGACCGTCGCACCCATCACGAGCGCGCCGGCGCCGGCCTCGACCAGCGCGCGCGCGTTCCCATCGCCCACGCCGCCGTCAACTTCGATCAAACAGCTGGGGTTACGAGCGTCGATCAGTGCTCGGGCTTCGCGTACTTTTTCGATCGCATGCGGGATGAACTTTTGGCCCGAGAACCCGGGATTCACGCTCATCACGAGCACGGTGTCGCAATCTTCGATGACGTCTTGCAGCAGCCCGACGGGCGTTTGGGGACAGATCGCTATTCCCGCCTTCGCTCCCATCGACCGCAGATGCACCAGCAGCCGCTGTGCATGCGACGTCGTCTCTAAATGGAACGTGATCCGGTCGCACCCTGCCGCACGAAAATCGTCCACGTAGCGCTCCGGCTCGACGATCATCAAGTGCGCGTCGAAGATCAGCGGCGACAGCCGCCGCAAATCGCCAATGATCTTCGGTCCCCAGGTAATGTTCGGAACGAATCGCCCGTCCATCACGTCGAGGTGCAGATACTCCGCGCCCGCCGCTTCCACGCACGCAATCTGTTCCGCAATTCGCGCGAAATCTGCCGAAAGCAGTGAAGGCGCAAGGATCGTCATCGCATCGTCCTTCGACAAGCTCAGGATGACACCGCTCAGGATGACACCGCTCAGGGTGACATGGATGGGGAGGCGGAGGGTTTTGCGCTGTAGACGTTTGGCGGTTCGGTTCCCAGGCGCGTTTCGCCGACGAGCGTGTTGTTGACGTACATGTCGAGCACGGACGTGCCGATAGCGGTGACGGTAAAATCGAGTTTCTGGCCGGGCTGCGCAAAGGCGTGATAGAGATCGTACTGGCCCGTTGCGTCGGTGAGGGCTAGGCGCACGTCGAGCTGCGCGGCGGGCCCGGCGTCGTCACTTTCGGGAACCGAAACGAGCACGCGGGCCTGATGGATAATGTAGCCCGATTCGTTCGGCCCGGCGCTGACTTGCAGCGAAACGGGCNNCGAACGATGCGATCTTTGCATCGGGTGCGGGAAGCTGTCGCGCGACCACACCGTGAGCCGGCCCGCCTCCGCCCAGCGGGGTCCACACGATCTGCCCGAGTTGGATACCAGTATCCGCTGCGACCGTCCGCGCTTGATCGATCGTCAATCCGACAAAATCGGGAACGTGCACGCTCGAGCGGCCGCCCTGGCTGACGACCAGCGCGACGGAATCCCCCTCGTGCATGCTGGTTATTGGCGCGGGGGACTGCGAGATCACGTGCCCCCCCGGAACCACGTCGCTCTTTGCATAGGTTACTTTTCCGAGCGTAAGGCGCGCGCGAGAGAGATCGAGCTGCACTTCTCGCATGGACTGATAGCGCAAGTCGGGCATGAGACGCGCGATGATTCCGTCGCTAATCACGAACGAAACCGTACGCCCTTGGCGCACTTGACCGCCGCCCGGCGGGCGCTGCGTAATAATGACGTCCTTGGGATAGCGATCGCTCGTCGTGTGATCCACGACGGCCGAGTTGAGGTTCAATCGAGCGATCTCGGCGTTGGCGTCGGTGAGCGTTTGCCCCACAAACGAGGGCACGGTCACCGTGGTGGACGGGGGAATCAAGAAATCGTAGATCTGGTGCCCAAACCAGACGACCAACGCCACGAAGATCACCAAGACGATGGTATAGGGCTTCAGGGAAACGCCTCCACCGGGACGCGGCTAAAGTCGAGATTGCTGAAGACCCGCTGCGCGTCTTCATGCTCATCGAGGCCTTCGAGAAAGGCTAGCGCCTTTGAAAGATCGCTACCGCTCAGTTCGATTTTCGTCTTCGGACGCATCCCGAGGTACGCATCTGAGATTCGCGTCCCGCGTGTGCGCAGCGCGTCGCGTACGCCGGCCAGCATCGTCGGCTGCGTATAGATGACGGCGACCTCCGCGTCGTACTCGATGTCCTCAACGCCGTCAACGAGCGCCTCTTCCATCACCGCGTCTTCCGACTTACCAGCGGGATCGATCTCGACGATGCCAACCGGATCGAACATCCACGCGACGCTGCCGCTCTCCCCTAAGCTACCCTCGTGTCTGCTGAAGAGAAAGCGCAGCTCTCCGACCGTTCGATTTCGATTGTCCGTCGCCGCGTCGACGACGACAGCCAGTCCGGCGGGACCGTATCCCTCGTAGCGAATCTCCTCGATTTCGCGCTCGCCGTCCTGTCCCGAGGCACGCGCGATGGCGCGCTTGATGTTCTCCTGCGGCACGTTGAACTCGCGGGCTTTTTCGACGGCCATTTTGAGCCGGTAGTTGGCTTCAGGGTCGGGAGAGCCGCCTTTTGCCGCGAGGATGATCTCTTTGCTGAGCTTCGTGAAGAGCGCGCCCCGCTGCGCGTCCACTTTGCCCTTCTTGAGCTTGATATTGTGCCATTTGGAATGTCCCGACATTGTATGCCAACCTCTTCTCTAGCCCGGGCCGATTATCCAGGTCGGGAACCACATCCGCTGATGCCACGCGTTCCACGCAATCGGATGCGCCGCCAGAATTGGATAGAAATAGATGAAACCTGCCGCCGCCGCGGCGACGTACGAGCCAACGGCCAGTCCTCCGAGCCATTGGAGGTTCTCCCGGCTGCGCAACCACAACCAGGCCCGCTGCAAAAATATCGCGTTGCACAGGCAAATCAGCGGAATGTTGACGTAAAAATGATAGGCGAAAATCAGGCGGGGCGACCCAATCCACGGCAGCCATTGCAAGAGATAGGTGATAACGATCAGCGCGTAGGCTTTATTTCGTTCTCGCCAGGCGAGAACGCCGACGAACGGCACGCAGAACAAGCCGAACCACAAGATGATCGGATTCGGCATCGAGGTAATCTCGTAAACGCAGCAGCCCTTGTCGTTCATGGGATTGTTGCGACGATCTTGATAGAAGTATGCAACCGGCATGTAGTCGAGCGGCCACTCCCACCACTTCGAGGAGTACGGATGTGTGGCCACGAGGTTATGGTGATACTCGTACATCGTATACTGCCGATAGACGACGTCGTTGACGCTGTGAACTTCGCCGGGATCGGGGGAATGGCGCACGAGGTCCGGAACCCAAGCCAGGGCGTACACCGTAGCGCTCACGAAGAGAATCGTCGCCAGCGCACCATCGATGCGAAAGCCGCGCGGATTGCCCCAGAGCGTCGGCCGCAGGTTGAACAGATACTTTTGAAGCCAGACGGCAATCAACACGACGAAGCTTACGCCGAAACCCATGACGCCGTACCATTTGGAGCTGACCAGCAGCCCGAGCGCAACGGTAAAGAGAATTAGCCAACGCCGCGACGTGTGCCCGTTCTCAACCGCGGCCGTACTGCGGTCGCGAATTTCGTCGTCGGCATAGGTGACGCTCCCGGCGGGGGTATCGTACGTTACGCTGCCGTCGCGCGAGTATTCGATCTTGAGCGGATCGTCGCGATAGAGCAGCGTGCCGCCCTTGCCCTGCGAAAGCTCGCCGCGCGTAATCTTTCCGCGCGAGTCGATGGTTCCGCCGTCTGCGGCAAAGAGCGACGTTCCCGCGGCATCGCGCAGCGCATACGAGCCTTCCGCGTACGAAAGCTCCCGCCGCCCGTCGCCGAAGAGTCGTACGAAGAGCACGTAACGGACGAAGAGGTAGATTCCGCTGGCGCAATAGAGCGTCACGACGACGGTCGACGCCGTATCGAAGTGCCACAGCGCACGACCGATCGAAGCGGCTCCCACGCCGGCAAACAAGGCGCCGGCAGATCCGGCAACGAGGCCCCAGGTGGGAACGACCACGTGCGCTCGCTCGCCGACCTGCGAGTTGATCCAGAACCGGTAGAACGCGTAGACCGCCAGCGTTGCAAAGAAGACGACGAAGCCTTCGGGCGTCGCGATTCGAGATTGCACGAAATGCATGCCGTCGAAGGTCAGCAGCAGCGCGGTGATCGTTGCAAAGAGCGTCGAGCCGGTGACGCGCTTGGCAAAAACGTACAGCAGCATGACGACGAGCGCGCCGAAGACGACGTCGAGAAACCGCCAGCCGTACGAGTTGTCGCCGTTGGGCAGGTGGCCGACCAGGGTATTAAGACCCGGCCATCCGCCAAGGCCGTGCCCGTGAGGCATTCCCCCGAAGAGCATCACCGAGAGCGTTATCAGAAGCTTGGTCAGCGGCGGATGGGTATTCTCGTAGATGCGCATGTTCTGCAGATACTCTTCGCCCGCGCGCGCGAAGTAAATTTCGTCGAAGATCTTATCGGGTGGCCACCAATAGCCGACGAACGACAGAACGAAGTTTCCGACGCCAAGCGCCGCCAGGATCGCGTAATCGAGCGGAGCGCGCATCGCGGTCAGACCCTGGCGAGGATCGAACCAGTGGCGCAGGGCGGGGAGAACGGCCGCGCCTGCATGCGGCTGCGGCTTCGGCTCCGGGCTCGAGGCAGGCTTCGCGGGACGAAACTCGGCACCGCCCAAGAATTGGTAACCGAGCACGAAGAACGTGCCGACGCCGAGCAGCGAAAAAACGGTCGTCCACAGACCCCAGAGATTTTGCGTGTTGACGCCCGGCGCGCTCCCGGTGACCGCGTGCAGGTATTGCAGGCTATAGACGAGATTTGCAAAGAGCACGATCGAGAGCGCAATCGCGCCCGCAAGGTAGCGCCGTGCAAACGGAACGCACGCGATCGTAAAGAGCAAGCCGTTGAAGAGATAGCGTTCGTGCATTCGCGTCGCCAGTATGAAGAAGGCCAGCGTGGCGATCGCGCAGGCTTCGAGCAAGGCCGCGGAGGTGCGGTCTTGGACGTAGCGCCAGACGATCAAACCCAAGGCGGCCACCACGAGCACCAGGCCCCAGAGGTATTGCGGCAGGCCTAAGATGTACTGAGTGTCGGGCACCCACATCGTACCTCGGAGGCCCCACAGATTGAATGCGTTTACGGTATTGTACGGATAGACGTTGGAACCGAAGGCATATTGCTGCAACAGCCAGCCCAGCGCCGCAAGCGGGTTGCTGGGGTGAAACGGTTCCGTCACGAGCACCGCAAATACCAAGGCCGCGCCGATGCCGATCGCCGTCGCAACGACGCGCTCGCGCCGCCGGCCCCGATCCACGAAGGCAAATGCGACCAGCAGCGGCAGCAAGACCGCCGCTTGGGGCTTGATCAGAATCGAAGAGGCAAACGAAAGCCACGCAAAGACGATCCACCCCAGCTGCGCCCTATCGCCGGTCCGCAGCGCACTAATGTCGAGGGACCGGTCCTCGCTGCGCAGGAGGGCGTAGATCGCCAAGAGCGCGAGGCCGCCGGCGATCGAATCGACTTGACCCCACGACGCGGAGATGTAGATGGTCGCGGGATTGAGCAAATAAAAGGCGGCGACGCCGAAGGCCATAGCGACCCCGGCGAAACGGCGAGCGATCGCGTAGAGCAGAAGGCCGACTCCCAGATCGGCCAGTATCGCCGGCAGTTTGACCAGCACGCGAAGGACCGCATAGCCGGGGTCGTGTCGCGCGAAGAATGCGTGCCAGAGCCGGCCAACGATGTTGAGGATGTAGAGATAGCCGGGTGGATAGTCGGCAAAACCGGAGGTAGAGTAAAACGTTCGGAAGCCATGCTCGGTCAACGAAAGCGCCCACGCCACGTACGTGTTTATGTCGGTCTTGAAGCCTTCGTTCCCGATGAAGAACAGCCGCGCGAAAAATCCGGCGAGGAGCAGCGCGGGGAGTCCCCACACTTGCAAGGCAGGCCGAACCGGCGCGCTCGTCATGCCGTCGTGAGACCGAGCGTGGCCGCCAAAAACTCTCCGAACTCTCTATTGGGATGGCGCTCGATCACGCCGACGTGCTCCGCCGCCTTTTGCGTGGCCGCTTCGCGAGCGCCGAGCACGTCGAGCGCTTCGACGACGCTTGCGACGGCGGCATCGTCGAGCGAAGAACCGCTCGCGTAAGCTTGCGCCACGGCGCTCCGCGCCGCCGACGGCGGCTGCGAGATCGCCCAGACAACCGGAAACGTCCATTTTCGCCGCGCGATATCGCTCCCGGCCGTCTTGCCGGTCTCGTCCAGCGTCGACCAAATTCCGGCGACGTCATCCCGAATTTGAAAGGCCATGCCGTAGGCGCGCCCAATGGCACCATAGGCTTCGACCGTCGCCGCGTCGCAGCCGGCGGCGTACGCGCCCAGGCGGCATGAGGCATCGAAGAGCTGCGCAGTCTTGCACTCGATCATGCGATAGTAGCCCGGCCGATCTACAGCTCGTTCCGACTCGAAATCTAAGTCCAGCGACTGGCCCTCGCACATCACGGCATGCGCTTCGTGCAGGAGCGCGAGCATTTGCAAGACTCTGGCCGCGTCGAGATACGCAGCGGCGTGCTCCAAACTCAAAAAGCTGAGCGCGCACATCGCATCGCCCGCATTGATCGCTGCGGCGACCCCGTATTGGCTCCACAGTGTCGGGCGCCCGTGGCGCAGCTCGTCGCGATCTTCGATATCGTCGTGGACGAGGGAGTAGTTATGAAAGATTTCGACGGCTACCGCCGCATCGAGCGCGTGCTCGAGCGGCGCGCCCTCACCGGTTGCAACTCGCATCACCATTTGAGGGCGTAAGCGCTTGCCGCGGCGTGCCGGCCCATATCCGCCGTAACCGAAGTGCCGCAAAAGCATATCGGAGATCTCTTCCGATCCCCGATATCCGGTAATCCGCTCTTCGAGCGCGCTTTCAAAGCGCTCGGCAAGGTCGGTCGGACTACGCAGAGGGCGCGAGCTCCTCCATCCGAGCCTGGACCTCGTCGACGAGCCAGCCGGGCGTCGAGGCTCCCGACATGAGGCCTGCGACGTGCACGTTCTCGAACCACTGCGGACGCAACTCGTCAGGTCCTTCGATGTGGTAGGCTCGTGCGCCGCGCGATTCGGAGAGGTCGGCCAGATGCTTGGTGTTGGCCGAGGTCTTGCCGCCGACGACGATCATCACTTCGACGTCCTTTGCCAGCCGAAGCGCCTCGTTCTGCCGATTGTGCGTATCGGTGCAGATCGTGTTGACCGCGCGAACTTCGTAATACTTCGCCGAAAGCTCGCGAACGATTTCGGTAAACCCTTCGCCCGACCAAGTAGACTGAACGACGACGCCGACTTTGCTGGAGCGCGGGAGTTTCTCCACGTCGGCGCGGCTTTGGATGCACCACGCTCCGGGCACGTGACTCAGGGTTCCCTTGACTTCGGGATGGTTGGGGTCGCCGATGACCACGATCTTATAGCCGTCGGCTTTAAGCTTCTCGGCCTGCACGTGAATCTTGGTAACCATCGGGCACGTGGCGTCGATGATCTCCAGGTTCTTCTCCCTGGCCTTTTCGAAAACGTCCACCGGCAGCCCGTGCGCACGCACGAAGAGCGCGCCCGAGTCGACGTCGTCGACCGTCGTTGCATTCTTCAAGCCGCGCGCCGCAAGCGACTCCACCATCTGTGGGTTATGCACGACGTGTCCCAGCGTGGTCACGTCACCGCGGGAGGCAATCGCCTCCTCCGCCTTCTTTACGGTAATGGCAACGCCGAAGCAGAATCCTTGAACGGATGCCTTACGTATTTCCACCAATACTCCCCGCCAGCTGTTCGATCGCGTTCATCACGTCGCCGGTAAACTTCGCCAAATCCTCTCGGGTTGCTTTCCGGCCGGCCTGCAGCGAGATCGGCGGCCCAAAAGCAACGTCGATGCGGTGGAGCCGCAGCGCCTGGTCGCTACCGACTATGCACGCTGGAACGACCGGAGCCTTCGCCAGTGAGGCCAGGAGTGCGACTCCTGTCTGAGGCTGGACCTCACCGCTGCGATTACGAGTGCCCTCGGGGAAGATTCCGACGGCTCCGCCCGCCTCCAAGACCTGCAGCGACCGCCTGATAGCGGATGTCGCACTGCCTTTCCGGTCGACGGCATAGGCGCCAAGGCCGCGAATCATCGCGCCCAGCACGGGGACCTCAAAAAGCTCTTTCTTGGCCATATAGCTGATGCGCCTGGGGCAGAGGCATCCCATGAGCGGCGGATCGAGATACGAAACGTGATTGCAGGCCACGATCAGTGGCCCCGACGCCGGCACGTTCTCGCGGCCGTAAACGCGAGCGCGCCACAGCACGCACGCCGCGCAGCGTACCGTCGCCTTCGCAAAATCGTAAAACGCCGTATTCATGAAGATGCGAGGCGGCAGATCTCTTCGACTACACCTGCTGCATCGATGTCGCTGGAATCGATGACGTGCGCGTCGTGCGCCGGCGCGAGCGGCGAGACCGCGCGGGTTTCGTCGAGGCGATCCCGTTCCTGGATCTCCTCGGCAAGCTTGCGCGCATCCACGTTGACGCCCGACTCCTCGAGTTGCGCGCGCCGGCGCGCGATGCGTGCCTCAGGGGACGCGGTCAAGTAAATCTTCACCCGCGCGCCGGGCAACACGACGGTCCCGATGTCTCGCCCCGCCATGACGACAGGCGAGCCTTGCGCAATGTGGCGCTGCGCGCGCACCATGGCCGAACGAACTTCTGCGTGCGCCGCAACTGCAGAAACGATTGCGGTCACCTCTTTGCTCTGCAGCGCGGCCTCGTCGAGCTCTTGCCCGCCCGCGGTGATGCAAAAACCCAAGGGCGCCGCCTGGTCTAAACGCACTTCAATTGGCTGCGCGGCAACGAGCCGCGCAAGCGCCGCGCCGTTGTCGACGTCGGTGCCCGTGCGCAAAGCAAGATACGCCAGCGCGCGGTACATCGCACCGGTGTCGAGATAGAGTACGCGCAAGCGCCGTGCCAGAGCGCGGGCAACCGTCGTTTTCCCGGACGCCGCCGGCCCGTCGATCGCGATCTGGAGCGGCGATCGCAAGTTCACCGGCGGCGTTTAACCGGCTTTCGCGCAAGGCCAAGTTGCCCCGCGACCTCTGCGAGCCTGCGGTCGCGCGTCGCGAGATCGCCCTTGTAGCGAAGCGCGACGTCCAGATATGCCGCGTCGTATACGCTGAGGTCGAACCGATTCGCTAAGGCGAGCGCGCCATGAAAGGAAATGCGTTCGGACGAATCCACAACGCGAATAGGCAAGCGTGAAAGCTTCGCTTGAATGACCTGCGCCTCGGCTTCGGTGATTCTGCCGCGGCGCAGCGCGTTTCGCAGCCCGTTTTCCATCTCAAAGAGCCACAACGCCGGAACTATTGCGCCTTCGCTCCTCACTTTTCTCAATAACGCCAGTGCCTCGACATCGCTCTCATCGGCGATCGACCATGAGAGCGCCGCGGAAGCGTCCACGACCAGCGTCACTCGCGCCGCCCTTCGACGATCAGTTCGCGCGCCGTTACCTTCCACGGCTTGCGCTCCTTGCTGCGCGCGACGAACCACTCGACCGCGTCATCGGCATCCTCGGCCGGCATTTCGACTGGCGCAAGTTGCGCCATCGGGCGCCCCCTCACCTCGATTATGATTCGCTCGCCCGTAGCGGCTCGACGCACGAGCTCGCCGAGTTGCGCTCGCGCGTCGTAAATCCCAATCGCTTTCATATGACTAGTATACAGACTAGTCCACATCTAGGTCAACGTGTCGATCGCCGTCGCGGGCGCGACGGTGGCCGTCTACTGCTTTTTTGCGGGCGTGAGCGCGATCCCGAGGGGTTCGGCCAGATCTTCGTTTGAGGTTTCGTTCACGAAGGTTCCGCTGGGATAGGACCACTCTTGCGCGACCTCGTTGTAGGGGTCGGCCCCCCAAAGATGCGTTTGGGGCTTGTCGAGCGCCGATTCCGCGATCAAGCCGTTCAAGGTGAAGCTGTACGCCGGACCTCCCGTATAGGGCGGATCGTAGATGTACGCAACCCCCGTATCGTTCGGGGCGCCGGCGAAGGCATCGATTACCGTCAGCGCATTATACTTGTCGATCGTGATGCCGAGTGGATAGACGAGGTTCGAGGCGATAACCGTGGGCGCCGTCGAGCCCTTCGGGAACTCGTCGACCTCTCCATATCCTCCCGCGTTCGAGAGCGTGACGAAAAGATTGCCTCTCGAATCGACGGCGCAGAAAAACAGATACTCTGCGTTAGTGTCGGTGAGCACTGAGGCCGGCGAGTTTGACTGCTTGTCGTACACATTGATCGTCTGACCTGGCCCTTCGGTCGCGCTAGCGATATCGAGGCCGTAGATCAAGCTCTTGTTATCGTTGCCGCAGACGCCGTCCGGATAACCATTGGGGTCGGTCAGCGTTCGGAAGGGCGTCATGGAACCGCGGCGATACCCAAGCAACGTCTGGTTGTTCGTGTTGGCGACCCACAGGTTCTGAGTAACGCTGACCCACAAACCTTCGGGTTGGTTGAAACCGGTAATCTGGCCGACCGGCGTCTGACCGCTGCCGGCCTCGTCGTAGATCTCGACGTCGTTCTCATACGAGTCGGAAACGTAGACGAGCGTCGTCGGCACGTTAGGGTTCATCCACGAATGCACCACGCGGCGGCGATGCTTGACGCCAAAATACGGCAAAGGCAGCGTCGAGTGGCGACTGAGCGGCAGGAGGCTTGCCGGCAGATGCGCCGGAGTGAGCCCGGGTGAAGGGCTCGAAGAGCCGGTACTGCAACCGCCCGCGAGAACCGATACGGCAGCGAGTGCGGCTCCGAGAAGTAAGCGCGCGTTCATAATCCTATCCTCAAAGATGTCACGTTACTGTTTAGCCGCAGGCGAAAGCGCGATCCCGTCGGGATACTCGAAATCTTGCGTCGAGGTCGCGTTCTGGTAAAGACCGTGCGGGTAAGAGAACTGTTCGGCGTCCAGTGTCACCGAACTCGCGCCCCAGATTTGGGTCAGCTGCTTGTTGAGCGCGGTTTGCAGGATTCCCTCGGGAACCGGGAACGAGTAGGCCGGCCCGTTGCTGTACGGCGGATCGTAGATGTAAATGGTGCCGCCAGAGTAGCCGTTCGCAAAAGTATCGTCGACTGAAATCGCGTTATACTTGTCGATCGTGATTCCGATCGGATAGACAAAATTGTTCGCGATCACGGTCGGGGTCGTCGATCCTTTCGGAAACTCGTCAACCTCGCCGCCGTACGGGTAGTTCACGTTGGTGAGGGTGACAAAGAGATTTCCCATTGAATCCACGGCGCAGAGATTGAGCGACGAGGCATTGGGGTCGACGAACGTTTGCATCGGGTCGGAGGAACCGTTCTTTTTGAAGACGCTGATCGTATTGCCGATGTAACCCGATCCCGGCCCGCTGATGTCGAGGGAGTAGAGAAGGTTCTTGTTGTCGTTCCCGCAGACTCCGGCCGGACTCTGTCCACTCGTATCGTTAAGCGTCTTGAACGGCACGCCGGAGCCGCGGTGGAATCCCATAATCTGATAGGTGCTGGTATTAACGACCCACAGGTTCTGATTTATGTCCACCCAAAGGCCCTGCGGCTCGTCGAAGCCGGCGATCTGCCCGACCGGGCTCTGACCGCTGCCGTTGGCGCTATAGATGTTGACAAAGTTGCCGTAGGCGTCGGAGACGTACAAGAGCGGATTCGGCGGCTGCGGTTTCTTGAACCAGGTATGCGCGCGCCGATCCGACGTATGCCGGCGTTCTGCGAAGAGCGATCCGCCCAAGAACGTCGAGCGCCTCTGATGCGCCGCTTGCCTTGCGTTCGCCGTGACCGACGTCAGAGCAGGCGTCGTCGTGGGAGAAAGCGAGCTGCTGCAACCGTTGAGCAACAGCGAAGCCGAAGCGGTTAAAAGCGTAGCTCCGAGAAGAACGCGGACCGGCATGCATCTTTCCTTTACGAATTTTAGGTTTTAGGGCAGGCTTTCTTGGACGCGAGTAGCTGAGCTTCCTCGCATAGGTGCCCGCCGCCGAGCGAGTCGTAAGGCGACGTCCGACGCGATCAGAGCCTCTCTCGAAGCGTCGTCAGCTTTCTCGGATCGAAAAGTAGCCCAACCGATTCACGGAACAGGAGCTCGTCCGGCGCCCAGAAATACGGGCATCTCGTACATAACGGCTTTGGGCGAGATTCAAGAACGGCGATGTCGGCTACCCGTATCAGTAGGGTCTTATTTTGAATAATCAGAGATAGATCGGCGAGTGCTTGCTCACCAACCATACCTTTACGAACCTGCTCCTTTTCCTGGGCGCTGATCGGAATGGCCTCGGGATAGCCACGGACATAGATGAAATGATCTTCCAAGATTTTGCACCTCCTACCCCGATTCTAGCGGTCCCCCGTGCCATACGTCCTGGCACACAAAAGCCTTTTATGGGCAGATCGGGGATTTTATGGGCAACGGCCATTTAATGGGCAAAGCCGGTAGAGGTGAAGGAACTTGACATGATGTACTTGCAGCGAGGCATTTTTAATGTGCTCGATTACGGCATGGTGCCAAATAAGTTCGATGCTGTAACGGCAGAGAACAATGCTCTCGCTTTGCAAGCAACGATCGACGCCGCGCTAGCGTTCTGTAATTTGCCACCGGGCCAACCGTGTGGCGCCATTATCCTCGTACCTTCGAACGACACCGTGCCGATAGAGGGCTCCCCGGTGCCTGACGGGGGCGGCGGCATCTATTACATCGCCGTTCCCAGTGCGTCGCCATCCGGGCTCTGAAATCTTGGAGACAGCGGGCGTACACCATCGGGCTGCTTTCACGCCCAAGCTTCCCCTGGCGCCAGATCGACCAGGATCGGCG
The DNA here is from genome assembly GCA_003167155.1 of Candidatus Cybelea tumulisoli. Classification (GTDB taxonomy): domain Bacteria; phylum Vulcanimicrobiota; class Vulcanimicrobiia; order Vulcanimicrobiales; family Vulcanimicrobiaceae; genus Cybelea; species Cybelea tumulisoli. The sequence continues at coordinate 7,819 of PMTY01000165.1, read as the reverse complement.
GAATCCAAAGCGCCTCGAGCGCTGTCGTCGCCTTGTGTCACCGAGAACGAGAAGCCCTATGCGGCAACGGCAAATCGGCGCGGTCCCGGCGGAAGCTACCAGGTCGGAGAAGGCTAGCAAAAGTTTGGCAAAACCACGATCGGTCTTCTTCTGCTCGGCGTGCGGATTCGAATCGACGCGTTGGCTGGGGCGCTGCCCGCAGTGCGAAGGCTGGAACTCGTTCGACGAGCGTCCGTTTACCGTCGCGCCGCGCGGTGCGCGCGATAAACCGGCGCCCGCACAATCGGCGGTGCCGTTGCCTCTGCACGAGATAGGCTCGGCCGGCGTCACCCGCCTCCGCATGGGAATGCCGGAGTTCGACGCCGTGTTGGGCGGCGGAACCGTCCCCGGGAGCCTGACACTCGTCGGCGGACCGCCGGGCGCCGGCAAGTCAACCTTGATGCTGCAAATCGCCGCGCGCCTTGCGCGCGACGGCGAAGTCGTCTACGTCTGCGGCGAAGAGTCGGCGGCGCAAGTAAAGCTGCGCGCGGATCGTACGCTAGCGGCGCAGGCCGCGACGGCGTTGCTCGTCTATCCCGAAACGAATCTCCGCGCAGTCCTGGACCATTTGGAGCGGCAGAGACCGCTCGCATTGGTCATCGATTCGATCCAAACGGTCTGGTTGCCCGAATCGGAAGCCTATGCCGGCAGCATTACGCAGATTCGAGACTGCACGCAGGCGCTGATGGAATACTCCAAGCGCTCGGGTTGCGCGACGTTCATCGTCGGGCACGTCACCAAAGACGGCGCCATCGCCGGACCGCGCCTGCTCGAGCATCTGGTCGATACGGTGTTATATTTCGAAGGCGAAACGAATGGCGAATACCGCATCCTGCGCGCGTATAAGAACCGCTTCGGCTCGGTCGACGAAATCTGCGTCTTCTCGATGACCGACGCGGGTTTGCAGGAGGTTTCGAACCCATCGGAACTCTTTGCGGGAGCGCGCACGCAGCGTCCCAGCGGTTCGTGCGTCGTCGCATCGATTCTCGGCTCGCGTCCGGTGCTCATCGAGGTCCAGGCGCTGGTCGGCGAAGCCAGCTACGGCACGCCACGACGTCTGGCCAACAATCTCGATCAGCAGCGGCTCGCGATGATTCTCGCCGTGCTGGAGCGGCGAGCGGGCTTTTTACTAGGGACGCACGACGTCTACGCGTCGGTGGCCGGAGGGTTGCGGGTCGGCGAACCCGCCGCGGATCTGGGAATCGCCTTGGCAATTGCTTCGTCGTTTCGCAACGCGGCGATCCCGTCGCACGTCGCCGTCTTCGGCGAGCTTGGATTATCGGGCGAAGTGCGCGCCGTCGGCGGGGCGGAGCGTCGCGAAGCCGAGGCCCGAAAGCTGGGCTATTCGCAAGTTATCTCACCGGCGAATACGAGCGACATCGTCTCGGCAATTCAAACATGCCTTGGATGACAATGTTTGAGATTGTGCCGAATCTTTCGGAGGGGCGCGATGCGGGGACGATCCAGGCGGCGATTGCGGCGGTCGAAGCGGCCGGCGCGCGGGTTTTGAACTGGAGCAGCGACGCCGTCCACCATCGCAGCGTTCTGACCATTGCCGGCAACGAATCTGCGGTGCTCGATGCAGCGGTCGCTCTAGCGGGTGTTGCACTGGAGCGCATCGATCTCAGAAGCCATTCCGGCGTGCATCCGCGCATCGGCGCGCTCGACGTGCTCCCCTTCGTTCCGCTCCGGGGCGCGACTCTGGCGGATGCCGCCGCGCTGGCACATCGGGCCGGTGCCGAAATCTGGCAGCGCTATCGCGTGCCTTCATTTTATTACGGCGCGGCGGCACGAACGCCCGAACGGAACCTGCTTCCGGCAATTCGCAGCAACGCCGATTGGATGCCGGATGAAGGCGACGTTTCCCGGCACCGCAGCGCCGGAGCGATTGCGATTGGAGCGCGAGATATCTTGATCGCCTTCAATATCGAGCTGGGTACCACCGATCTCCCGGCGGTCCGGGCGATTGCCCGAACGATCCGCGAACGCGATGGCGGCCTGCGCTCCCTGCGCGCGCTTGCCCTGCCGCGCGGCGACGATCGGGTGCAGGTTTCGCTCAACGTCACGGACTATGCTGCAACGCCGCTCTATCGCGTGGTGGAATTGGTTCGCGAGCTGGCCGCCGAACGCGGGATCGAACTGCTCGGCTGCGAGCTTATCGGCTGCCTTCCACTGGCAGCGGTAGAAGCGACTGCCGCTTATTACTTGGGAGTCACAACGCTTTGAGGTTTTTCTACGCAGCCTGTCCTGAGCGAAGCCGAGCGAAGCGAGGCGTAGTCGAAGGGCTGTTTGCGCTGCTGCTTGCGCTCTGCACGGCGCAGGCCGCGCCGGCGCAAAATGGCCCGGGCGATGCCGGAATCTTTACAACGACGCTGCGCAACGGGTTGCGAGTGGTCGTCGTCGAGGATCGAGCGGCTCCGGTCGTTCAAACGGGCATGTGGTACGGGTTCGGCTCGCTGCAAGAGACACCGGGCAAGACCGGCCTGGCGCACGCACTCGAACACATGATGTTTCGCGGAACGCCGCAGATCTCGTCGGGCGGCCTCGACGACATCGTTGCACGCTTGGGCGCGCAGATGAACGGCGAGACGAACTACGACTACACGCAGTTCTATTTCGAGATGCCGGCAGATAAACTCGACGTCGCGCTGGCGATCGAGTCCAATCGGATGCAGCATGCCTCCCTGAGTGCCGCCGGCTGGGCGATCGAACGCAATGCCGTGCTCAACGAAATCGACGGCGATGCCAGCTCGCCGTTCTTTAATCTGCTGTCGCGCGTTCGCGCGGCAGCCTTCCCCGGACAACCGGCGGGCCGCACGCCGCTGGGCAATCGCAGCGACGTAGCGGCGGCGACCGTCGCGGATATCGCTAACTACTATCGCGAGTGGTACGCGCCCAACAACGCGACGCTGGTGATCGCCGGAAACGTCGAGCATGCAACGGCGTTTGCGAAAGCGCAGCGATTCTTCGGTGCGATTCCCTCCAAGAAACTGCCGCCGTGGTCGGAACTTAATCCGAGGCCCGCGCCCGAATCGACCGTCGAAGCGCAGTTTCCCTTTCCGTTCGAAATTCTCGATCTCTCCTACGCGATTCCCGGCGATACACAGCCCGGGGAGCCGGCCATCAGCACGCTGGCCACGATGCTTGAAAATCAGCGGTCACCGTTCTATCGGGCGCTGGTCCAGAGCAACATCGCGATCGCGATCGAAACCGACGCCGATACGCAGCTCAAGGGCGGTCTGCTGCATGTCTTTATAGTCCTCAACCCCGGCCACGGCAGCAGCGAAGCCGCGTCCGTCTTTGCAACCACGCTCGACTCCGTCCTCCATAACGGTTTCGACCCCGATCTCGTCGTCGCGGCGAAACGCTTGACGATCGCGGAGCGGCTCTACGACGCCGATTCTATCGACGGCATCGGCGATCTCGCAGGCTATACCTACGGTATCGTTCACGAAAAGCTGGCGGACGAGGACCGCCGCCTCGCGGCCTTAACCGGCGACGATCTGCTCGCCGCCGCGCGCAAATACTTAAGCCGCCCGACCGTCGTCGGCCACTTGAGTCCCAACGACAGTCCGCCCAAAGGCAACTCGGAGAAGAGCACTTCGGAGGCCAGCGACGATTTCTCCAAACGCGTTCCAAATGGCCCGATCGTCGAACCGCAGTGGATCGCTAAAGCGGTCGAGACGCCGACGACGGAGCGCAGCACGCTGGCGCCGGTCGAGTTCACGCTCGCCAACGGATTGCGCGTCATCGTGCAAACCAAAACCGACCGTCCAACGGTAGTCATCAACGGCACGATCGCCAACACTCCGGCCTTCGAGCCGTTGGGGCTGGAGGGCATTTCGCGGCTGGCCTCGTCGGTAGCCGACTACGGCAGCGCCGCGTACCCGTTCGAACAACGCCGCAAAGCCACCGACGAGATGGGCGTCTTCCTCGAGACCGGACAAGATTTCTCGGCGACGGCAGAGTCGCGCGATTTCGAGCGCGTCGTGACGATCTTGGCCGACGGCGAAGCGCACCCAACCTTCGAGGATCCCTGGTTGAGCCTCGAGCGGTCGCAGCTCGCCAACAGCCTACAATCCGAGGGGCGCATCTCCGGCGTGCTGATCGATCGCGCCTACAACCGTCTGCTTTTGGCCGGCGCCGATCCGAGTCTGCGGTTGCCGACGGCAGCGAGCGTCTCGGGCATCACACGCGCGGATTTGCTGACATACGCGGCAGCCTATTGGCGCCCGGATCTCACGTCGATCTCCGTCGTCGGCGATCTTTCGCCGGAGCGCGTGCGAGCGGCGCTCGAGGCGAGTTTTGGGTCGTGGACGGCGACGGGGGCGAAGCCTAACGCGCGTTTGATGGCGTTGCCGCCGTCGTCGAGCGGCCACGACTATATCGGCACCGAGGCCAATCAGGTCTTTATTCGGCTCGGCCAACCGGCGCTCTCGCGGTCCAGCCAAGATTACGACACGCTCGCGGTACTCAATCAAATCTTGGGCGGCTCCGGCGCATTTGAATCCAGGCTCTGGCAGGAGCTGCGGCAAAAGCGCGGCCTCGTCTACAGCGTCAACAGTTCGCTGGAGGCCGGGGCGGATCGCGGCGATCTGCGCGTTGAGTTCAACGCTTCGCCGCAGCGCGTCGTCGAAGCCGTCGGCATCGTGCGGCAAGAGCTGCGCCGCCTGCAGGACGAACCGGTTTCAACCACGGAGCTGCAAGAGGCGAAAGTCCGCCTGACCAGCAACGCGCTTTTAGAAGAAGCTTCAACTTCGGGGCAAGCCAAACAGCTGCTCGATCTCGCGATCTATCATCTGCCCGTCGACTACTACCGCACGCTCAACGAACGCTTCGCACGCATTACCGCCGCCGACGTGCAGCGCGTGGCCCGCGCGTATTTGCGCCCCGAAAGTCTGGTCGAAGTTTACGCCGGCCCGTCGGGGCCGTGGGCAATGCACTCGCTATGATCGAGACGATGAACCCGTCGACCGGTGAAGCGATCGAGCGCATTGCGCTTATGGACACCCCGCAGATCGAGGCGAAGCTGGCAGCGGCCGCGCACGGAGCGCGGCGGTGGGGGCGCGAGGATTTCTCCGGCCGAGCCAGTTTGCTGCGAGCCGTGGCCGCTCGTTTTACCTTGGAGCGCGAGCAACTCGCGACGACGGCCGTGCGCGAGATGGGCAAGCCGATTGCCCAGGCACGTGCCGAGATCGATAAATGCGCGTGGGGGTTAGAGTATTTTGCCGAGCATGGTGAAGCGCTGCTCGCTGAGCAGGTGACTCCGTCTTCGGCCGCGCGCAGCTACGTCGCGTTTCGGCCGCTGGGCGTGTTGCTGGCCATTATGCCGTGGAACTTTCCATACTGGCAGGTCATTCGCGCGGCCGCGCCGGCATTGATGGCGGGCAACGTCGTGCTGCTCAAGCACGCGACGAATACGACGCGCTGTGCGCTCGAGATCGAGCGCGTTTTCAAGGAGACCGGTGCGCCGGAAGGCTGCTTCGGCACGCTGCTGATCCCGGGGAAGGAAATGAGCAAGATCGTCGCCGATCCGCGTATCGCCGCCGTTACACTCACCGGGAGCGAAGACGCCGGCGTTTCGGTCGCGCGCGCCGCCGGCGAGAACTTAAAGAAGTGCGTGCTCGAATTGGGCGGCTCCGACGCATTTGTGGTCCTCGCCGATGCGGATCTCGCTGCCGCGGCGAAAACGGCCGTGACGGCGCGCTTTCAGAACAANNGGCGGCGCAAATCGTCGGGGATCCGATGGAGGAAGGCGTGCAGCTCGGGCCGTGCGCGCGCGCCGATCTTCGTCAAGCGGTGCACGAGCAAGTCTTGGAGACGATCGCGCGCGGTGCGCGACTCGTCACCGGCGGCCATTTTATCGAACGTCCTGGCTTCTTCTATGAGCCAACCGTCGTTTCGGAGGTTACGCCCGGTATGCCGATGTTCGATGAAGAGGTCTTCGGGCCCGCGGCGGCAGTCGTGCGCGCGAACGACCTCGAGCACGCGTTGGAGCTTGCCAACGCATCGCGCTTTGGACTCGGCGCAAACCTATGGACGCGCGATATCGCGCTGGCCGAGGAACTTGCCGGGCGAATCGAAGCGGGCAACGTCTTTATCAACGGCATGGTGGCAAGCGATCCGCGCTTACCCTTCGGCGGCGTCAAGAAGAGCGGCTACGGCCGCGAACTCTCCTCGTTTGGGATCCACGAGTTCGTCAATATCCAAACCGTCTGGATCGCCTGACTGGAAATCGCCCTTGCGCCTACACCCGCACGATGCTAGAATCTGGCTTGACAGGAGAAGTACACATTATTTAACGATTCGTACACATTAGGGCAAGACGTTGAGAACAAACATTGAAATAGACGATGCGTTGATGCGGCAAGCTATGCGCAGTAGCGGCGCACGCACGAAGCGGGCCGTCGTCGAGGCTGGACTGCGGTTGCTGGTTGAAACAAAGGCGCAGGCCGGCCTTCGGCGGTTACGAGGCCGCGTAAAGTGGCGAGGTGACCTGGATGAGATGCGTCGCGGGCGGGAATGATAATCGTCGACACGACCGTCTGGATCGACTACCTGCGTGGCGAGCCATCGCCGGAATCGCTGTGGCTGTCACGAGAGCTGGTGCGTCGCCGCATCGGCCTTACTGACCTCATTCTCTGCGAGGTCCTTCAGGGTGTCCCGGATGAGGGGACGGCCAGATCCGTTCAGCGAGAACTCTCGAAATTTGCGGTTTGGCCGATGGGTGGCGTGCGCCTAGCGGTGTCGGCGGCGCGGAACTACCGTAAGTTGAGAGCAAATGGCCGTACCGTGCGCAAGACAATCGACTGCTGGATCGCGACGTTCTGTTTAGACGCGGGTCACGAACTGTTGCATCGCGACCGCGATTTCGAACCTTTTGAAACGTTCCTCGGGCTTCGCGTCGTGAAGGCCAGCTAGGTCCGACATGCATTAGCGCGGTTCGGTCTTCACGCTGACCATCGCGTCTCCGCGCCTGATCGCGTCGAGGAAGTCGAAGCCTTCGGTCATCTGACCAAAAACCGTATACTGCCCATTGAGAAAAGGCGCGTCGCCGAGGCAGATGTAAAACTGCGAACCCGCTGAGTCGGGCTGGGAGGTGCGCGCCATTGCTACGGTTCCACGCACGTGCGGGCGCGCGTTGAATTCGGCTTTGAGATTATAGCCAGGGCCTCCGGTTCCATCGCCCTTCGGGTCGCCGCCTTGCACGACGAATCCGGGCTCCACTCGGTGGAACTTGAGGCCGTCGTAAAATCCCGCATCGGCGAGCTTCATGAAGGCCGCTGAGTGAAGCGGCGCGTCGTCAGGAAAGAGACGGAAGACGATGTCGCCATGCTTGGTCGTAATTCGCACCTGCGAGCGAGTCGCACGTTCGTTGAGCTCTTTTATTTCTGATGCTTGCGGCGGAAGGTTTGCCATGCCGCCTTTCTTCCCCCGACCGGAGATCAAACCATTTCTTCGTTCGTCCGTTTGGGCATTTCAGACGCGGGTATAACCTGCGGCGCTAGAGAGAGGAAAGAACGTGAGTAAAGATGCGCTCGATAAAGTATCCGACGCCCTAAAGCACACCGTTGACGACGTCAAGGATTCCGTCCACGAGGGTCAGCACCGTTCCGCGGCGGATGTGGAAAAAGGTCAGCGCGAAGCGCTCGGTAACGAGCTTACGCAGTCCGAAAAGGTTGGTTCGGCGCTCAATGAAGCAAAGCATCGGACGCAGGCCGAGTACGACGCCGCAAAACGCCACGTCCGAGACGACGGCTAGAGCGGTAGGGATGCGCGT
>PMTY01000077.1 GCA_003167155.1 Candidatus Cybelea tumulisoli | reverse complement strand
GCCTCGACGCTATCACCCGCGATGGTGTGATTCGACACAATATTGCGGCTCTCCGGCATCGCCCCCGGCGCGCCGATCGGCGGCTGCGATCCGCCGCACCCGGCGAGCATTGCCGCGGCCACGCAACTTAATGCATAACGGGTAAAAAGTGAAATCTGCACTCCCCGCCTCCTGGAGCCTGAACGCTCCAACGCTAGGAACGTTCGGCGCCCAGACTCAGTTCCATCGCCGGGCCGGCTTAACGGGCGAGGGTACTTGGTTCGATGGGGGTCTTTGATGTCGGCGATCAGTCGAGCGTGTATTCCGGGGGGATCGCAACGGATTGCTGCCGCCCGGTCGCGCCGCCCAGGCAATCGCAGCCAGCATCATCGCACTCCTTGCCAGGTCGGTCGCGGTCGCCGGTACTTAATGTGCTCGTCGAGTTTGTCGAGACACCACTCCGCCGACCTGCTGCGCTTTGAGATCGTCACCGCGTCGATGAACACGACGCCCGTGTCAGGTCGCCAACCGTTCCGAACGGCCCACGCCTCGTGCCGTTCTAACGCCTCGGCTAACGCCTTGTCATACGCTCCAGGCGCGAGCGGCACGGGTGCGATCATGCTTTCGCTAGATCGCGGCGAGAAGCGCGTAGAGGTGAGCCTTTTGGGTTCAAAGATTGGAGGTAATCCCAGTAGGAACTCCGCTCAGCGTGCGGGGAGTAATTCCGGAAGCCGTCCGTCTTGGTTCGGTCAGTCTTCCTCTTGATGCGTGTGAGTTGCTGGAGCCCTAGTCAAGCGTCTATTGCGCAGCGCTCACCACTCCAGCACGACCGTGCCTCCCTGACTTTGCTTCCACCCCTGCCACATATTGACGTCCGTTGCGCTGCTCTCAACGTAGGACGAGCCGCCACCTCCGCCCCCGCCGCCGCCGGCAGACTAGCGTATTTATTCCTTAGGATTGCGAGAGAACTGTGGCGCCTCCGGGGGTTGGTATGGCTCGCGTCGTAAGCGGCATGAGTGGAAGCAACGTGGCGGCTTGAACCGTGGAACACCTAACCACGTTGCCTTTGCGGTGGCCATTGACGGTGACGCCACGACGCTCGTCGTCGGTGCTGGCGGACTCGCTGCGCTAGAGCGGCGCGTCCTCGGATGAATACGCCGCTCTTCATCAGCAGAGCCGGCGCCGACGAAGCGTTCGCGGCGGTCGTCGGGGAGATTCTCCAAGCGGCCGGCTACGAGGTCATCCTGCAACAGTGGGATTTTGCCAATCGCAATTTCGTGGAGCGCATGGATGCGGCGCTCGCCGAAGGCGCGAGGGTCGTGGCCTTGCTCTCGCACGAATATCTCAGCAGCGATCATTGCAAGGCGGAATGGCAGAACGCTATCGCCAGCGATCCCCTCAACACAACGTCGCGCCTGGTGCTATTGCGGGTCACCGAATGCGAGCCGTTGGGCCTGCTCAGCGGGCTTGCGTATTGGGATCTCGTTCCGGTTCGCGATAATCGAGAGTTGCTGCGCGGGATCGTGCTCGACGCCGTCCGCGAGGAGCAGCGCGATCGCGCTGCCTCCGGTCCATATTGGCGCGCGCCGCGTTGCGTCGTCGATACGGAGGCGATCCGGCCTGCGCCCGGTTTCAGCGGCCGGGAAGACGAACTGACCGACATCGCGACGGCCTTTTCCGGCGGCGAAACCGTCGCGGTTTGCGGTCTCGGTGGCGTCGGCAAATCGTCGGTCGCGCGCGAGTTCGCTTGGCGGCATCGCGACGAGTATTCCGTCGTTTGGTGGCTCAACGCGCAGAGCGACGACACCATCATCGAAGGGCTGCTCCGGCTGGGAGCCATTTTTATCCGCGGCTTCGAGAGGCTCTCGGATCGCCGCGCGGCCGCGCGCCAGGTGATCGATTCGCTCCTCGCCGGCTTCTCGAAGCCCGCGCTGCTGGTTTTTGACAACGTCGAAGACGAGCGGCTATTACGGGCGTGGATGCCAACCGCAAATGCGCGGACGCTGGCAACATCACGTAACGCCACGTACGGCGCCGACGTTACGGCCATCGCGTTGCACGTCTTTGATTTGGATCGAGCCGCCGCTTATCTCATTCGCGAAAGCGGACGCCCCGACCTCACGCGCGGCGATGCTGCGGCCATCGTGGAGGCGCTCGGCGGCCTTCCATTAGCACTCGCGCACGCCGCAGCCTCGTTGCGCGGAATGCGCATGCTCGCGCCACGCAGCTACCTCGATCGCATCGCCGATCATCTAAAACGAGCGCCGGCGGGCGTTGAATATCCTCGTTCTGTCTTCGCGACTTTTACGACGGCCATCGGACGAGCTGAAGCGGAAGCGCCCGGAGCGACCGCCGTTCTCTGCTTTGCCGCGTGCTTTGCACCGAATGCCATCCCAGACGAACTCTTTCGCCAACAGCCCGTGGATTGTGGCGACGAGGAGCTCCAACGCGCCTTCAGCTACGAAGTGCTGTTGGACGAAGCGCTTGGCGCACTCGATCGGCTTTCGCTGCTTGCATTCTCGGAAGCGTCCCGAAGCTATTCGATCCATCGCCTCGTACGGATTGCCGCGCATGACATGCTCGCGGACAAATTGGTGTCTTGGGCAGAAGTTGCGACGGAAGTACTCGATATCGTTTTTCCACCCGTCGAGTTCGCTAGCTGGCTGCAGTGCGAACGAATCCTTCCGCACGCCATCGCAGTACTGAACGCTTTGCCGGCCGATTCGGCGTTTCTCCCGGCGGGCAGGGTTGCCGATCGGTGCGGTTTCTATCTGCGCGAACGGGGTGATTATCGGTCCGCGGAGCCGCTGCAGGTTCGCGCGCTCGCGATTCTCGAGCGCGCGCTCTCTCCGGACGACCCGGAGCTTGCCGTCGCCGTTCGGGATTTGGCGGTACTCTACAATCTCCAGGCGCGCTACCGCGAAGCCGAGCCGCTACATCTGCGCGCGTTGGCAATCCAGGAGACGGCATTGGGGCTCGACGATCCAGAGGTCGCCCGGACGCTCAATAATCTCGGCAACCTATGCTACGAGGAGGGCCGCCTCGAGGAAGCAGGGCTTCATTTCTTCCAGGCCTTAGGGATTCGCGAAAAGGCGCTCGGCCCCGACCATCCGCGCTTGGCAACGAGCTTAAACAACGTCGCCTTCATCTATTCCGAGCAAGGGCGCAACGACGAAGCGGAGCCGCTCTTGCTGCGGGCGATCGACATCATTGAACGGGTTAGCGGCCCCGATCATCCGGACGTCGCCATGAGCCTGCACAACTTAGCAAACGTTTACTATGAGTTGGGGATTCGCGAGAAACCCGAGCCGCTGCATATCAAGGGATTAGGTATTCGCGAAAAGGCGCTTGGGCCCGAGCATCCCGATGTTGCCAAAAGCCTAACCGACCTCGCAAGGTTCTATTGGCGAGAACGCCGTTACCGTGAATCCGAGCCGCTGAATCTTCGCGCCCTCTCGCTTCGAGAGAGGATGCTCGGGCCCGACCATCCGGAGGTCGCCATAACGTTAAACGATTTGGCGCTATTGTACGAGAGTCTTGGCCGGCTGGGGGAAGCGGTGCAACTCTTGACGCGCGCGTTGACGATTCGGGAAAGCCGGATGGGCGCCGATCATCCGGCAACTCGTGCCCTGCGTGCAAGACTTGTGGATATTCAGACCGCGGCTTCAAGGCGTACCAAGGAAAACGGTCCCTAAGCGCTCGTTACCTCCGGCTGTGGTCGTGCCGAAGAACACGCCGCCCGCGGAGAAGCGGGACGACGAATGCGGGCGGAAAAGGCCTCGATTTTCGGCAAACACTTCATTAGGGCAACCACACCGTAGCATCGTACTCGTATCCGGCGTCCAAGTATCTCGACGGCTGCAACTTCCGCAAGTCCTCGTTGGTGTGGCCGAGCTTTTCCGCGTACAAGCCGTAGTATCCGGGCAGCAAGGCGAGAAAGGTGAAACGGCCCCGCTGGTCCGTTACCCTGCTCTGAAGATCGCTACCTGACATGGCATAGACGACCGCGCCCGCAGCGGCTTTGTGGCTCGACGGATCGAGCACGGTTCCGCGAATCATGACATTGCCTTGAAAACCGCTTTCACCGCTCACGACGGTCGCGAACGCGGCTAACAACAGGGCAGTGCTTCCCATCTTTAGCCTCCGAAGGACCGGTAACTTCGGCAAGGGCGGCATGCGGCCCCGTGCCGTCAAGCTTCGTTACACGAACCGCAATGAGGCAAAGCAAGGGCTGAGAGATTCGACTCCCACTTTCCCCGCCAACTTTTAGGAGATACGCTTCGGGATTCTGCCCCCTCTCCGGAACGCGTTAAACGTGATCGGTTCGGCTGCACGATGCAGCAGTGTGCCGCAACGCCCGATTCGATTCGGGCGACGATACGATTCGGTGTGGCGAGCTCGAAGAATGCAACGAGCCCGCCGTGTAGAGCGGGCCCGCGCTGTGCGCTTATAGCGAAGTTGCTTTATAACAACAGCTTGAAGACGGTCCCGTCGCCGTATGTACCGCCCTGTGTCGTCGTGCCGTATAGGAAGCCGTTGATTCTGATAAGGCTCGCCCGCGGCGTCGCACCGTCATACTGACTGCCGAAGCTCCAAAGAACGGCGTACGTGCCCGAGGACGTCGGCATGATCGAGTAGACCGTTCCCTGGCCGTTCGCGCCGCCCGAGGCGGTCGTCCCGTAGAGCGTTCCGTTGACGGCGACGAGGCCCGCGTACGGACCAGCGCCATCGCCCGAGGAGCCGCCGAAGCTGTGGAGTAC
>PMTY01000097.1 GCA_003167155.1 Candidatus Cybelea tumulisoli | reverse complement strand
CCGCTTACCTACGACGCGGGCGGTTTGGAGCTGGCTATTGGGGACGTCGTGCGGATCCCGCTGGGTAGGCGCGACGTTATTGGCTTCATCGTTTCGCCGGTGCGCGAGGTCGACAACCTTCCAAACGCGCTCAAAGAAGTACGCGAGCACTTGGACGTGCCGCGAGCCTTCGACGAAACCGGACTACGCCTCGCGCGATTCGTAGCCGAGCAGTATCTGTGCACGCTGGGTGAGGCCCTCGGGGCCGCCGTGCTCGGCGGGGCGATCCCGCGCATGCGCGACTCGCTCGTTCGTATCGAAGCGGAAGCGACTCCTTCGCGCTATCCGTCCGTGCCGCAGAGATTGCTTCGCTTAATTTGGGAAGAGTGCGACGAAAGCTTTACCCTCGAATATCTGCTGCGACATCCCGAAGCGCGTCGCGCCGCCGATCGAACCGCGTTGCTCGCGCACGTGAGAACATTGGTACGTGCCGGTAGTCTGCGCCGCGTTCGACAGATCGTAGAGCCGCGCACCAGCGAGCGTCGCCGGCGAGCACTCGAACCGGCAGAGGGTCACGTCGAGGGAAAGAAGGCGCAAGCGTTAGCCGCCTTCGTTCGAGCCCAGCCCGGCGTGGGACGCGCCGAAGCGCTCTTAGCCGGCTATAGCAACGGTGTGATCGCGAGGGCAATCAAGGCCGGCGCCGTCCGCGAAGTCATGCTCGCCGCGCAGCACACGCGGGCTGCAAACCCGTCGCCGGAGCCCGTGCTGCTACCAACGCCCGATCAAGCCTCCGCGCTGCAATACATGGAAGAGGCCCTGCTCCGGCGACGTTTTGAAATGGCGCTGCTCTACGGCATTACGGGAAGCGGCAAGACCTATGTGTACGTCGAGGCGATTCAGCGCGTGCTGCGCGCCGGCGGGCGCGCGATCGTGTTGGTTCCCGAGATATCGCTCACGCCGCAGACCGCCGCACGCTTTGAAGCGGCCTTCGGCGATCGCGTGGCCGTGCTGCATTCGGCGCTCTCGGAGCGCGAGCGTTTCGACGCGTGGGTTGCCTGCACGCGCGGAGCGGTGGATGTGGTCGTCGGCGCGCGCAGCGCAGTCTTTGCGCCGTTGCAAGACGTGCGCTTGACTATCGTCGATGAGTCACACGACCCCTCGTACAAACAGGAAGTTGTCCCTCGCTACCACGCCGTTGCGGTTGCTACGGCTCGAATGCGCATCGAAGGCGGAATGCTGCTGCTCGGGAGCGCCACGCCGTCGCTCGAAAGCTACGCCGCGGCGAAGCAAGGACGAATTGCGCTGCTGGAGATGCGTACACGCGCTACCGCGCAGCCGCTGCCGGCGGTCGAAATCGTCGACCTGCGCTCGGAGTTCGAAAGCGGCAACCGCGCGATCTTTAGCGACGCGCTCGTGCAAGCACTGGGCGACCGGCTGGAGCGCAACGAGAAGAGCATTCTCTTCGTCAATCGCCGCGGGAGCGCGGCGTCGCTGATCTGCCGTACCTGCGGAACGTCGCCACATTGCCCCCGTTGCAGCATCGCACTCTCCGTGCACCGCGCCGAAGGGCTCTTGCGCTGCCACTATTGCGATTTTCAGACGCCTATCGTGACGGATTGCGCGACGTGCGGCGCCAAGAGCATCGCGGCACTCGGCATCGGTACGGAGCGGGTCGCCGACGAGGTCCTCCGACTCTTCCCGCGCGCACGAGTCTTGCGAATGGATTCCGATACAACCACGCGGGTCGGCGATCATGCGCGCATCCTATCGGCCTTCGAAACCCACGGCGATGTCTTAGTGGGGACGCAGATGGTGGCGAAGGGCCTCGACTACCCGACGGTAACGCTCGCGGGGGTTGTTGCGGCCGATCTCGGTTTGAATCTGCCGGACTTCCGCGCCGCCGAACGCAGCTTTGCATTGATCGCGCAAGTCTGCGGGCGCAGCGGGCGCGGCCGCCGAGGCGAGGCGATCGTGCAGACGTACTCGCCACAGCATCCGGCGATTGCGTTCGCGGCGCAGCACGATTACGACGGATTCGCCGCCCTCGAACTGCGCGAGCGCACCGAGCTCGGATTTCCGCCGGCTCGCCGCCTCGTCTACATTGGTGTTATCGGACGGGATCGCGCGCGGGTAATTAGCACGGCTGGGCGGTACGCCGAAATGCTCCGAGAAGCCGGTCTTGCCGAAGTGCTCGGCCCTGCGCCATATCCGGTCGCGCGAGTGAACGAGGAATGGCGTTACCGAATCGCCCTGAAGGCCGCGAGGCCAAAACCGTTGCGGGCGTTTATTCGGGAACGACTTCTTCCCGCAGCTCGCGCCGACGCCAAGACCCGCCTAGCCATCAACGTCGACCCGTAGTTTTACTTTTTGGCTTTGCTGGACTTCTTCGCAGTCTTGGCAGGCGCGATGGTGGCGCGCTTCATCGCCTTGACCAGGCGCGATTTCTTGCGCGCAGCCTTGTTCGGATGAATGATTCCTTTGCCGGCCGCCTTATCGTAGGCGCTTTCGGCTAAGAGCGCTGCGGCGTTCTCGGTCGAGTCGACGGCTCGCTTAAAGAGCGTCTTCAGACGGTTCTTTGCGCTCTTATTGCGGGTTTCGCGCTTTTCGGATTGCTTCGCCCATTTTTCGGCGGCCTTGATATTTGGCACGGCGTGTATCATAGCAGGGTGGCGCGACGGGTGTCCAGGGCGGCGAGCAGGATTCTACAATAACTTTCGTAGCGGCTCGGGGCGATCCGGCCGGTCGCGGCTGCTTCCTTGATGGCGCAGTCGGGCTCCTGTGAATGGGTGCAATCCGTGAAGCGGCAGGCCGCTACGAGCGGCCGCATCTCTCTGAAGCTCTGAGCCAAGCGCCCAGGCTCGACTTGGCCGAGGCCAAACTCGTTGACGCCTGGGCTATCGATCAAGAAGCCATTGGGCGTCCGGTAGAGCCGTGCGGAGCTCGTCGTTTGGCGGCCCAGCCCTTGACGGGAGACCTCGCCGACGACCGACTCGCCGCCCAGCGCCCGAAAGATCGTGCTCTTCCCGACGCCCGAGTTCCCCACGAGCAGCGCCCGGCGGTCGCGCAAGATCTGCCGAAGCGGATCGATCTCGCCGCTCTTGGGATTGATCGAGATGCTTGGATACTCCAGCCCCGCATAGAGCTCGAGCAGCTCGCGCGAGACAGCCGGATCGGCAAGGTCCGGCTTGGTAAAGACGACGGCGGCCTCGATCTCTTCCAGCTCAGCGAATGCCAGGAGCTGGTCGAGCGTCGCCAGGCGGGGCGCCGGGTTGGCAAGCGCGGTGACGGCAACGAGTAAATCAACGTTCGCGGCAATCGTCTTCGCGCGACCGCTTGCGCTGCGTCGCTCGAGCGTGCCGATGCGCGCGTCGATGCGATCGACAAGCGCTTGTCCATCCTCGAGAATCCGCACGTGCACGACGTCTCCGGGAACCGGCATCGAGCGCCGTCCCGTCATTCGTCGCAGTTGCGCGATGCGCGGCAGCGTCTCACCATCGATCGATATCCATGCGGAGTTCTTTCCGGTGGAGACGACGAACGCTCGATGTAACGTGGGCTACCTTACCATCAGTGTCGCGGGAAAACCCGACGATTCACGACGCGATGCGGTCGAAGCCATCGCGCGAGCTCGCGGCGGGCGCGCGATGTGGCGACTCAATCCATCGGCCGGACGTTCGTATGCCCTGATCGAGCTGCCCGACGGCTTCGACCTTCGCGACATTTCAATCGCGCCGGGAGAAGTCGTGTACGAAACGGCAGTCATTGCCTGGGCAGTTTTCCCTACGGTTCCGGAAGCCTTGCCGCAGCTTTACGAGGCACTGGGGGGAGCGGGGCGCCCGCGGGGCGTTCTCGCTTGCCGCCCCTGCCCTCAAGGTGCGATCGTCGAGTGGGACCCCGATTCAGGCGGTATCGAGATCGTCAGGAAGCTAATCGACGTCGAGCTGCGCCGCTTCTGCAGCGGACGGCGGAGCGAGCTGCTGTCGCCTTTGACCCCGGCGCTGTCGGCCAAGGTTGCCGCTTCCGGCCTGAAAGCTCCGGAAATTGCACCGGATCGCATTTTAGAACTGTTGATCGATGCTTAGCACGATAGCGCAGTACGTTACCATCTCCGACGTCGTGGACGTCATCGCCACGAGCATCCTGATCTACTACGTATTGTTGCTCATTCGCGGAACGCGAGCGGTCCAAATCTTAATCGGAATTCTCGTGCTGGTGGGATTACTCGGAATCGCAACGCTCTTTCATCTCAACCTCCTGGGGACGATCTTGCGCCTTCTCGTCGTCGGCGTCTTGGTCGCGATCCCGATCGTCTTTCAGCCGGAGCTTCGGCGCGCGTTGGAGCAGATCGGGCGAGGCGGCCTCTTTCGAATGACGGGCGACGACACGGAGCCGTGGCCGGGACGTCCCGAAGACCGAATCATCGCAGCACTGGCACGAGCCGCCTTCTTTCTCGGCGAAAATCGACGCGGCGCTTTGATCGTGATCGAGCAGATGAGCGGCCTGAGAGAGATCTGTGAGACCGGTACCTTCTTACACGCAGAGATTTCCGAAGAGCTGCTGCTGACGATTTTCACCCCAGCCTCTCCGCTGCACGATGGCGCGGTCATCGTGCACGAAGGCCGCATTGAGGCCGCCGGGTGTCTACTGCCCCTCGCCGAACGCGCGCTGACCGGCGTGCGTTTGGGGACTCGCCATCGAGCAGCGCTTGGTTTGAGCGAACAGACCGACGCCGTCGTGCTCGTCGTTTCGGAGGAGAACGCAAGCATCCGAATCGCGCGAGCCGGAAAGCTCTCCCGGCCGGTCGACGACGAGCAACGTCTGGTCAAGATGCTTCTGGCGGTAACGCGGCCCTCTCGCCGCGAAGGGCGCCGGCCGAACGATTTAATCGCACACCTTCGAGCTCGGCTGCGCGCGCCACGCGAACGGGCCAAGCCGCGCGTTTCGTGGACCGATCTTTAGCCCGAATGGATTTACTTCGACGAAACTTCGGGCTCAAGCTGCTGGCCGTGGCACTTGCGATCGTCGGTTGGGCCTATTTTCGCTTCGCGACCAATCCGCTTCTTGCCAGCGGCCAGGTAGACCAACAGCTATCGGTCCCGATCGTGTCGGTAAACCTGCCGTCGGGCTACGTCGCGCATTTTACCGATCGCGAGGCCCTCGTCACGGTGGCGACCAAACGCGGCGAGCCCGGCATTAAGCCCGAGGAGATCAAGGCGGTCCTCGACCTCTCCAATAAAGGCGACGGCATCTATAACGTTCCGGTGCAACTCGTCGCGCCCGAAGTCGCCGTGCAAAGCCTGAGCCCAGCCTCCGTCACCCTAACGATCGAGCGGCTCGAGGACCGTGCCTTTCCGATCGTCATACATTATGTGGGCTCGCTTTCCCGCGGCGTCGTTGTGAACGCGGTGCGGGTTCGTCCGAGTGTCGCGACGGTTCGTGCGCCAACTTCGGCACAGGTTTCCGGCGTTCACATCGACGTTGAGCTGCCCAGCGAGCCGAAGACGATCGACGAGATGGTCCGGCCGATCGCCGTCGATGCTTCCGGCAGCGAAATTACGGGTGCTTCGGTTTCGCCGGATCTCGTGCGCGTCCAGATGCGGTTCGTGCCCGCCGCCGCAAAATGAGTCCGCTCTTTGGAACCGACGGCGTGCGCGGAGTGGCAAACAGCGAGCTCACACCGGAGTTGGCCTTTCGCATCGGTCGCGCCGCGGCTAGCGTACTGCGCGACGATCAGGATACGGAACGCGCATTCATCGTCGGACGGGATACTCGAGTCTCCGGCAGCATGCTCGAGGCGGCGATCGTCGCGGGGATTACCTCGGTTGGCAGCGACGCATTATTGATTGGAGTCGTGCCCACGCCGGCGGTGGCCTGCGTCGCGCGGAGTACCGGAGCGGCCGCGGGCGTGGTAATCAGCGCGTCGCACAATCCCGTTGCCGATAACGGAATAAAATTTTTCGCAGGCGACGGTTTCAAGCTCTCGGATGAGGTCGAACGGCGGATCGAGGCCGCGATGGATTCCCCGGGTCTTCCGCGACCGGTTGGAACGGCAGTCGGCATTGCCCGCGGCGCTGCGAACTTAGCACGGCACTATTATCACGAGCTCTACGCCGGCCAGCCGGATCTGCACCGACTGCAAGTTATCATCGATGCCGGCTTTGGCGCGGCGTACGCGATCGCTCCCTACGTGTTGCGCAAGCTCGGCGCCGATGTCGTCGAGCTCAACTGCGCGAATGACGGATCTCGAATAAACGTCGAGTGCGGCACGACGGACTTGCGGGAACTGCAAGCCGCGGTGCGCGGCCGCAACTCGAGTGGTGACGGGCGAGCTGTGGGTGTAGCCTTTGACGGCGACGCGGACCGCGCGCTCTTCGTCGATGAGACGGGCGCAGTCGTCAGCGGGGATCACGTGCTGTTCGCCATTGGGTGTGCGATGCACGCGCGCGGGGAGCTGACCGGCGATACGATCGTCGCAACGGTGATGAGCAATATCGGCTTCGAGCGCGCGCTGCGAAACCACGGCATCGCACTGATCCGAACTGCCGTCGGCGACCGATTCGTGCTCGAGCGAATGCGCGCGGACGGCTATACATTGGGTGGCGAGCAATCGGGCCATCTGATCGATCTTCGCTACAACACGACCGGCGACGGTCCAAGGACGGCCGTAACGCTGTTGGGTATCGTTGCGGCCGCGCAAACGCGGCTATGCGAACTCGTGGCGGAGGTTCAAGTTGCGCCGCAGGTTCTCGTGAACGTCCGCAGCAACGGCGACGGCGTCTTAGGAGCACAATCGGTGCGCGATGCAATCGCTGCAGGGGAGGCCGATCTCGGTGCTTCGGGCCGGCTCCTGATCCGGCAATCCGGAACCGAGCCGCTCATTCGCGTCATGGCAGAGGGCGAGGACCGAGCGCTGATCGAGCGTGTGGCTGGTCGGGTTGCTTCACGGATCGAGCAGGAGGTTAAGCGCTTAAACCCGCCGTAAGGCTCAAAATCCGGAAACGGAGATGCCTGGGAGGGCGCGCCAGCGGAACGCCGAAGCGCCTGGCATCAAGGGTCTCCGGTAGAGAGTAAAAGTCTCGTCGGGGGCACTTATACCTTAAGAAAGGTCACTGAGTCGGGACATGTGTCCCGAGCGGGGGATATCCCGGTAGGGGTGAGTGGGCCGGTCGGCCCTAGGGCGATTCTTTCCCGCCCGAACCCGTCAACTAACCCCGCAAGTGTCGTGAAAGAGGAGCGATTTCTTGCGTCACGTGTTAGCTATTGGGGCCTTTGCCCTACTCGTTTCAAGTGTGGGCGCTGTTGCCCAAGCCGATACCGCTACGTCCAGCGTCCAGTACACCGGAGTCTCCAGCTCGGCCAACGCCCAAGCCGTGAGCCCCGACGTCGCGGAGTGGACCTCGCGTCTGATCATGACCACACCGGGACGCCATCGTAGTGGCGTCGAGCGCTTTGCCGGTGGCATCCTTGCCAGAACCTCGAAGATGGCGCGTTCGCTTACCAGCAGCGCGTTGCGTTTTTTGGGGGTGCCCTATGTCTTCGGTGGCACGAGTACCTCCGGGTTTGACTGCTCGGGCTTCGTCCAACACGTCTTCGCAATGCTCGGCATCGGCTTACCCCGTACGGCCGACGCCCAGTACGATTTCGGCAAGCCTGCGGTGGGCGGTCCCCGTCCGGGAGACCTGGTCTTCTTCGATACATATGGCGGCGTCTCGCACGTCGGCATTTATCTCGGCAAGGGGCAGTTCGTCCACGCCAGCTCGAGCCACGGCGTGATGGTAAGCCATCTGTCGGACTCTTATTGGGCGGCGCGCTACGTGGGAGCCAAACGGCTGATCGCCAGCCGCTAGCCCATCAAGCCCCGAGCTTCACCCCCGCCTGTCATCCTGAGCGCTGTCGAAGGGCGGGCTTGCCGTTTGCCGTTCCATCTGCGAAAGTAAAGCGCGATGGGGTGTCGCCAAGCGGTAAGGCAGCGGACTTTGACTCCGCCATGCGTTGGTTCGAATCCAGCCACCCCAGCTTTACTTTCATGACATGCTTATCAAAAGGAAGACCGCTTGGTAGCAAACAAGCTGCCAAGATCAAGCCGATAGATAAGGGTGTCGTGACTCCAACCATTTTTGTTGTTACCGTCTGATGGCGGGCAGCATGGCCGCGCTGCACATTACCAACGGTGACGCAGCGCTCTACCTTCTGGGTAAGGCAGGCATCTTAGGAACGCACCTTGCATGGCGCGATGCGCTCAACGACGGCCCCGTCCCGTTCGGCTACTCGCTTGAGAAAGTGAGCGAGACGCGCGCGCAGTATCTTGCTTCGCGCGGTTACGGCAGTCCGATCAAACTGATCCACGACTTCGAGCGGCGTGACGCGCAGCTTCGGCGCGCGGCGGAGTTTGGGGAGGTCGTGCTCTGGTTCGAGCACGACCTTTACGATCAGCTGCAATTACTGCAAGCGCTGACCTCGCTGGAGGAGTTGAATCTGGAACCGGGTCGCGTTGCAACGATTCAGAGCGATCACTATCTGGCCAGCATGACCGTGGACGACATTCTGCCGCTCTTTCCAAAGCGACGCACGGCGACGGCTGCGATTTTTAAATCCGCGCGACGGAACTGGGAACGCTTCACGTCGCCGTCGCCGAGCGAACTCTATGCGGCGGCGGGAGAAGATGCCATCGGCCTGCCGTTCTTGCGCGCCGCGCTGCAACGCTTGTGCGAGGAGTATCCATCGACGCGCGACGGCCTTTCGCGCTCGCAACGCCAGGCGCTCTTAGCGGTCGCCCAGGGAACTGCACGCTCGGACGAACTCTTCACGCGCACGCAAGCGCGAGAAGAGGCCTCTTTCCTGGGCAACCGCGCATTTTGCGTCATGCTCGACGAGTTGCGCGCAGGCGAGGGAGCGCTTATTGAAGGCAACGAGGAGAGTATGGTTTTGACGCCCCTCGGCAGCCGAGTTCTGGCCGCCGATGCGGACTGGCTCGACGAGCACCGGATCGATCGCTGGATCGGCGGGGTTCACGTTACGCCGGAGAATCTCACTCGCTGGGACGAAGACGCCGCGCGCTTCGTATGAATATCCCATGAGTGCTCGCGACGACAAGGCCAAGGTTACTGGAGACGCGAAAGGCGACCGCGCAGATGACACATGACGAATTGAGCATCGACCTCAAGACCGAAGATGGCGGAGAGACGCTGGTTTTTCGGCTGCGAGGAAGTCTCGATCTCGCGACGGCGCCCGCAGTTCGCGCCGCCCTGACGGACTCGACCGATCGGGGCACCCATAACCTGGTCGTGGATTTGACGCAGCTGGAGTTTCTCGATTCGACGGGCTTGGGCGTGCTGATCGGCGCGCATCGCCGGACGACCGAACGCAGCAAAACCTTGCGGCTCGTCGTCAATGACGGCCCGATTTTACGCTTGCTGAACATCACCGGCCTGATCGTCGTATTTCCGGTCTATCGCTCGCTGGAAGATGCCCGCCGCGACCGCGGCCGTCTGACCGCCGCACTCTAAAGTTTAGCGCTTCCCTCGTACGCCTCGTCGAGCAGCTCGACGAGATGTTTGACCGACGCCGGATATCCGGCTTCTCGCAGACCTGCCGTCACCTGCATGGCACAGCCCGGATTAGCCGTGACCACGATCGTCGCTCCGGTGCGTACGATGGCCGCCACCTTGCGCCGCTGCAGGCGCGCGGCCATTTCCGGCTCCGTTAGATTGTAGATCCCCGCGCTTCCGCAGCAGACGGCGCTCTCATCCATTTCGACAAATCGCGCCCCGGGGATCAGTGCCAGCAATCTGCGGGGAGCAGCCGAGACGCGCTGTGCGTGTACGAGATGGCACGGTTCCTGATACGTGATCGTAGCGTCGATCGCGCGCGGCGCCCGTCCGAGGTCCATCGCATCGAGAACCTCGCTGACGTCGCGCACCCGCTTTGCGAACTCCCCAGCGCGCTGTGCCCAGGACTGATCTTCGGCGAACAGTTCGCCGTAGTGTTTGAGGGCACTGCCGCATCCGGCGGCATTCACTACGTAGACGTCCGCTCCGCTCTGCTCGAAGGCGGCGATGTTCCGCTTCGCAAGCTCGCGCGCGAAATCCGGTTCGCCGGCATGCGTTGCAATCGCACCGCAACAACCTTGCCCGGCCGGCACGATCGTGGAAAGCCCGGCTCGGCGCAGCATTCGTACCGTCGCTTCGTGAACGCTACCGAAAGCCACCGCCATGATGCAACCGGTGTGAAGAAACGCCATGCCCTTGGCGTTGTGGGCTTCGAATCGTTGACCGCGAGCCGGAAAGAACGAAGACGGGATTCGAGGCGCAAGCTTAGCGGCTTCCCCTAGCCCGACGAATCGCGCCAGGGACGTTAGGCGCGTTTGCTGCGCGAAGCGAAGGATGCGCGCTGCCGCGCGCATGAGACGCAGATCGGCAAAGAGCGAGTGCAAGAGAAATGCTCGCGCGAAGCGGCGAGCGGGCGCCTCCGGAGGCTCCGTTTGCCGGATTTGAGCACGGGCCGTTTCGACGAGTTGGCCGTAGCGGACGCCCGACGGGCAGACGGCCTCGCACGCACGGCAATCCAAGCACTGGGACATCTGCTCGAGAAATCCGGGGCTTCGGAGGTCGAGCCGCGACTGCGCGACGTCTTTGATGAGACTAATCCGGCCGCGTGGGCCGGAGGTTTCTGTCATAGTTTCGAGATAGGTCGGGCAGGACGGCAGACAGAGACCGCAGCGAATGCAGGCGTTATAGATGGATGCGTCTTGCTCGATCATCGACACGTAGTGGCTTCGCCTGCAGCGAGCGAGCTTTCCCGCCGGGATCGGCGAGTAAATCAGTGGAGGTAGCGTGAAAAAACGGATCAAGGTGGCGATGACCGGTGCGGCCGGCCAGATCGGCTACTCGCTCCTGTT
>PMTY01000143.1 GCA_003167155.1 Candidatus Cybelea tumulisoli | reverse complement strand
GTGGAGTACGGCACGCCGATCGGTTTCATGCTGGCCACGCCGATTCCGTATGGGCAAACGTACGCCGAGCTTGCCGGCGAAGCGTGGCTGCTCGAGGATAAATACGACGGCATCCGCGTCCAAGCGCACCTTCGCGCCGGCAACGTCACGCTATTTTCGCGGCGGCTCAACGACGTGACCGCTGCCTATCCGGAAGTGACCGCGGAGCTCGCGAGGCTCTCGCGCGATGCGATCTTCGACGGCGAGATCGTCGCGATGCGCGACGAGCGCGTGCAGCCGTTTCGCACGCTCCAAGCTCGTCTCCAACGCAAAATCGTCGACGAGTCGCTGCGCGCCGAGGTGCCGATCGCGTATGTCGTCTTCGACCTCTTGGCACTCGACGGCGATTTGCTCATCGACGAGCCGCTGACCGCTCGCCGCGAGCAACTCGCGGATCTCTTCGTTGCGGGTCCGCACGTAAAGCTATCGCCGTTGGAACGCCTTGAAGAGGCGAAGCCCACGCAGGTCAACGAGCGCTTCGAAGCGGCGCGTGCACGCGGCAACGAGGGGCTCATGCTCAAGCGGGCCGATGCGCCGTATCTGCCCGGGCGGCGCGGGAAGTGGTGGCGCAAGCTCAAGCGCGAGCTTTCAACCCTCGACGTCGTCGTGGTCGCGGTTGAGTGGGGGCACGGGAAGCGATCCGGCGTGCTCTCCGACTACACCTTCGCGGTTCGCGGGGAGCACGGCGAGCCGCTTACGATCGGCAAGGCGTACTCCGGCCTGACCGACGCGGAGATCGCCGAGCTCACGCCGTGGTTTCTCGATCACCGTTTGCCGATCGAGCATCAGCGCGCAAAGGCGCGTTCGCACGAGATTCCGGTCGAGCCGAAAATCGTTCTCGAAGTCGCGTTCGACGTCATCGCGCGCAGCGATCTGCACGAGAGCGGCTTTTCCTTGCGCTTTCCGCGCATCGTTCGCATTCGCGACGACAAACCGCCCGAAGAGATCGATACTATCGGCCGCGTAGCCGAAATCTATCGCGAAATGCTCCAGCGGGAAGGGGCAAAAGGGCCCCCCTAGGAAGGTCGAGCGGACGCACGCCTTAGGTTTTCGAAGGCGAAGATAAGGAGCTCGAATATGCCTCTTTCGAAGCGACTCGCGGCGGAACTCATCGGTACGTTTTGGCTGGTCTTGGGCGGGTGCGGCAGCGCCGTCCTCGCGGCCGCCTTTCCTAATCTCGGGATTGGTTTTGCCGGCGTGGCGCTGGCCTTCGGCCTCACGCTGCTCACGATGGCCTTCGCGATCGGCGGCATTTCAGGTTGTCACATCAATCCGGCGGTAACGGTCGGGCTTTGGGCGGCCCGCCGCTTCAACGGGCGCGACGTCATTCCATACATCGTGGCGCAGGTCGTCGGCGGCATCATCGCCGGGGGCGTTCTCTACATCATTGCCAGCGGTCAAGCCGGCTTCACCACGGCCAACGGTTTTGCCAGCAACGGTTACGCCGAGCACTCTCCCGGGCACTTTTCATTGCTTGCCTGCGCGGTCTGCGAAGTTGTGATGACGCTGATGTTTATCTTTATCATCGCGGCATCGACCGACAAGCGCGTAGTGGCCGGCTTCGCTCCGATTCCGATCGGCCTCGCGCTCACGCTGATTCACCTCATCAGCATTCCGGTTACGAACACCTCGGTGAATCCCGCGCGCTCGACGGCCGTCGCCGTCTACGTCGGCGGATGGGCTGTTGCCCAACTCTGGCTCTTCTGGGTAGCGCCGATCGTCGGCGGCGCCATCGGCGGCAAACTCTACGATATGCTCTTCGCCTCGGACGCATAAAAGGCGTCGCGCGTGCGGACGTGTTCGGGCCGCACGCCGACGCCGATCAAACGCGCCGGAAGCCGGCGAAGCAGCGGAAACTCGTCGAACAGGCGCATTACCAACGGCGCTCCGTTGATCTCTTTTCCGCTCAAGATCGGATCGATCGCCCGGTCCTGCACGAAAATCTGAAACGCTTGCGTTACCTTCGTTGGGAAGGCGCGCCGCTCTTGAACGCGATGGAGTTCCGCCTCGCTCGGCGTTGCACCCGAGGCCAGCGAATCGGCGAGGATGTTCGCCGCGGCGACCGCATCCTGGACGGCGAGATTGATGCCGATGCCGCCGATCGGCGACATCGCATGGGCTGCGTCGCCGATGCAGAGCAGACCGCAACGGTACCAGCGTTCGAGCCGGTCGACGCGAACCTCGAGCATCGAGACCTTCGACCAGTCGTCGAGCGCGGAAACGCGATCGCGCAGCGCGGGAACCAGCTCCACGAGGCCGCGCTGCAGCACCTCGATGCCCTGTGCCTTGAGTTGGTCGAAGGAGCCTTTGCGGATGATATAGGCGCACTGCCAGTAGTCGCCGCGGTCGATCATGACGAGCATATGTCCGGTGGCGATCGTGCCCAGCCGCTGCTCGGCCTCTCCCGGGTGCTTGGCGATGCGCATCCAGAGCACGTCCATCGGCGCGCCGAGATTTTCGACGGTCAAGCCGGCAAGCGCGCGAATTGTGGAGCGGCGGCCGTCGGCTCCGACGACGAGCTTGGCGCCGATCTGAACTTCACCATCGGCGGTCTTCGCGCGCACGCCCGTCGTTGCGCCGCCGCTTTCGATCAAGCCGATGCCCTCGGTCTGCAGCATCAAATGAAAGGTTGGATAGCGGCGGCCGCGCTCTGCTAAGAAGTTGAGAAAATCCCACTGCGGCATCAACGCGACGAACTTGCAGTGCGTCCGAAGATGAGCGAGGTCCGCAAGCTCGACGCTTTTGCCGCCGATGGTGACGCCGATAGATCGAATCTCGTCGTGCGGGAGCGCGAGAAACGCATCGAGCCAGCCTAGCTCGAAGAGCAAATCCAGGGTCGACGGATGGATCGTGTCGCCTCGAAAGTCGCGATAGAAATCCTTATACTTTTCAAGCACGACGACGTCGACGCCGGCCCTCGCCAAAAGCACGCCGAGCATCACTCCGCACGGGCCTCCGCCCACGATGCAGACCTGGGTGGAAATCTTTTGCGGCGAGGTCATACGACGATGTTGAGCAGTTTGGCCGGAACGTAGATCCGCTTGCGCACTTCCTTGCCGTCGAGGTGGCTGCGAACGTTGGCTTCCTCGAGGGCCAGCGCAAAGGCTTCCTCCTCCCCAATGCCCGGCGCAACGACGATGCGCGCTCGAACCCTGCCGTTGACTTGCACGACCAGCGTAGTCTCGTCGACTGCCAGCGCGCGGTCGTCGGGCCGCAAATACGGCTCGAGGTGCACCGAGGTCGTATGACCGAATCGTTCCCAAAGCTCCTCGGCGATGTGCGGAGCAAAGGGCGCAACCAGGATCGGCAACGCCCACACGGCATAGGCGGCTACCGGCGAATCCGCCGTGCCCGACGATTCCGTTATCAGGTTCACCAGCTCGTCGAGCTTCGCGATCGTCGCGTTGTAATGAAAGCGGCGCGAAAGCGTCTCGTCGATCGCGGATTTGGCGGCGACGTGCACGGCGCGAAGCAGCGTCTTTTCCGCGGCGGTTTTAGGCCGGGGCAGCCCGCGCGCGCCGCTATCGTGTTGCCTCTCGAAGAAGGGCTCGCAGGCGCGCCAGATGCGGTTCAAAAGCCGCACGCGCCCGGTGATGCCTTCGTCGGTCCAGTCGCTCGTCTCTTCGGGAGGCGTGACGTAGAGCGCGAAGAGCCGCATCGCGTCGACGCCGGTCTTCTCGGCGGTCTCGTCGATGCCGACGACGTTGCCGCGCGATTTCGACATCTTCTCACCGTCGTGCAGTACCAGCCCCTGGTGGAAGAGGTTTTCGAAAGGCTCGGCGGAGCCGCTCACCCAGCCGCGATCGTGAAAGAACTTGTAAAAGAAGCGCGAGTACAGCAGGTGAAGCACCGTGTGCTCGGCGCCCCCGATATACTGGTCGACGTTCATCCACTGCGCGGCGCGCTCGGCGGACCACGGCAGGCGATCGTTATGCGGATCGAGGTAGCGCAGATAGTACCACGACGACTCGAAGAACGTATCCATCGTATCGCTCTCGCGGCGCGCCGGGCCGCCGCACTTTGGACACGTCGTTTCGATGAACTCCGGCACCGAGGCCAGCGGCGACCCTTCACCGCGCAGCCGGACGCCCGGCGGCAAAAGCACGGGCAGCTCGTCGTCGGGGACGGGCACCTCGCCGCACGCGCTGCAGTAGATGATTGGAATCGGCGTGCCCCAATACCGCTGACGCGAGATCAGCCAGTCGCGCAGCTTATAGTTGACGCTCGTCTTCCCGCGACCCAGAGCGGCCAGGTGCGCCGCGATGGCATTGCGCGCGCGCTCGCTCGACATGTCGCTAAACGATTCGCTCGCGATCAGCCGCCCATCTTCGATGTAGGGTTCGTGCGGCAGCTCGTCCGGCGGCATGTTTGGGGGGACGACGACGGTGACGACCGGGAGCGCGTATTTTCGCGCGAACTCGAAGTCGCGCTCGTCGTGCGCCGGAACGCCCATCACGGCACCGGTCCCGTACTCAGCAAGAACGTAGCTCGTTACCCAGATCGGAATGCGCTCGCGAGAGAGCGGATGGATCGCGTATGCGCCGGTGAAGATGCCGCGCTTTTCCATCAAGCTGGTTCGCTCCAGCTCCGATTTGGATTGCAGGCTCTCCGCGAACGCGGCAATCTGCGCCGCATGCTCGGCGGAAACGATCCGTCCGAGCGAGCTCACGACCGGATGCTCTGCAGCGATGGCAAGAAAGGTCACGCCAAAGATCGTGTCGAGCCGCGTCGTAAAGACGTCGACCTCCGCATCGAGTCCGTCGATGGCAAAAGCAAACGTGGCGCCCTCGCTGCGGCCGATCCAGTTGCGTTGCATCGCGCGCGTGCGCTCGGGCCAGCCGCTCAGCCCATCGAGGTCGTCGAGCAAACGGTCGGCGTAGTCGGTGATCCGCAAGAACCATTGCGACAGGTTACGCCGTTGGACGAGATGCTCGCATCGCCAGCAGCGCCCGTCGACGACTTGCTCGTTGGCCAGCACCGTTTGGTCGTGCGGGCACCAGTTGACGGGGGCCTCACGCTTATAGGCGAGCCCGGCGTCGTAAAGACGTAGGAAGAGCCACTGATTCCAACGATAAAACTCAGGTTCGCACGTCGCGACCTCGCGCGACCAGTCGTAGCTGGTGCCCAGCGAGCGCAGCTGGCGGCGCATCTTGAGAATGTTCTCGGTCGTCCAGGCCGCGGGGTCGGCTCCGTTCGCGATCGCCGCGTTCTCGGCCGGTAAGCCGAAGGCGTCCCAGCCCATCGGGTTGAGCACGTTGTAACCGAGCATCCGCCGCATGCGCGCCACCGCATCGCCGATCGTGTAGTTTTTTGCGTGCCCGACGTGCAGATCGCCCGACGGATACGGCAGCATTACCAGCGCGTAGTACTTGGGCTTCTCGCTTTGGTTGGGAGCGCGATAGAGCGACTCGCGTTCCCAGCGCGACTGCCACTTGTGCTCGATCGATGCGAAGTCGTAGCTCCCGGCCATGAAGAGCATGGTACACGCTGGGAGGGGCCCGCCGCTACCCTTTGCGCGACAGGCCGACGGCGTGATGGTAAAGCATGATCCCGAAAATTGCTTTGATTGCGGGGGCGGCGCTCGCCCTCGCCGGCTTCGCGCTCTGGCATCCGGCGCCAAGAGCCGTCGTCCAGTCGGTTTCACTCGCGACGCCGAACGCCGAGCCCGATCCATTCGCTTCCGGCAGGGAGCACCATCGGCACTCTCGCCAGGCTGCGCCGGCCGATGATCTCGTCGTCTATGTGGCCGGTGAGGTTCGGAGACCGGGTCTCTACCATCTCCGTCCGGGCGACCGCTATGCGCAGGCCGTCGCGTTGGCCGGTGGATTGCGCCCAGCGGCCGAGGCCGGGGGCATCAACCTCGCTCAGCTCGCCGCCGACGGCGAAGAGGTCTACGTTCCCGCCGCCGGTGAAGCGCCGCGGACTCGTCTGCGCGAACCGCACGCGCGTCGCCACCGTGCGTCGCCGCCGCCCGACGGCAGCGTCGACGTCAACACGTCCGATGCCGCGGCCCTTGCCGCCGTACCCGGAATCGGGCGCGCGGTTGGCTCGCGCATCGTCGAGCTGCGAGAGCGCGAAGGCAGTTTTGCGTCGCTCGATGAGCTGTTGGATGTCGCAGGAATGACGCAGAGCCGCTTAGAGCGCGCTCGCCCCTATCTACGCGAACCGTAAAGTGGGTATGCCGTGGCGTGGGAGAAACATCAAGCGTGAAGCGCTGCGTCATTTTCGACCTTGACGGCACCCTGATCGAAAGCGAAGGGATCTGGCGTGACGTCCGACGCGAGTTCGTCGAGACGCACGGCGGCCGCTGGAACGACGGTGCGCAAGTGGCGATGATCGGCATGCGCACCGATGAGTGGGCCCGCTACATCCACGACGACCTCGGCGTTGCGCTGCCGCCGGCGTCGATCGCGCAGCGGGTGATCGCCGCGGTCGTCGCACGGCTACGGCGCCCGCCCATATTGCCTGGTGCGGATGCGGCGCTCGAGCGGCTCGAGCCGGCGTTCCGGCTCGGCCTTGCAACCTCCGCATCGCTGCCGGTCGCACAGAGCGTGCTTGAAAGCACGGGTTGGAAGCGGTTCTTCGACGTCGTCGTCTCGGCCGACGCCGTAGCACGCGGTAAACCCGCGCCCGACGTCTACCTTCGCGCGCTTGACCTGCTGCACGCCACGCCCGCGCGAACGGCCGCGATCGAGGATTCCGCCAACGGCATCCGCTCTGCGCACGCGGCGGGAATTGCGGTCATCGCGATACCGAACAAAGAGTTCCCACCCGATGCCGGCGCCCTCGCGTTAGCATCGCGCGTCATCGAGAATCTCGACGCCCTCGACGCCACCGTCGTCTGCGGCGTACTAGCCTAGCGTACGCAGAAGGGCTCCTCTAGGCTCGTTCCGCATTGGGAACCTTCTCATGGAACTCCCCGCAAAGCAGACGCTGCCCAGCCTCATCCGTACGGCGCTTGCGGAAGCGCGCGACGAGGCACTGGTCGAGCGCGTCGCGGGAGCGTGGACGCCGACCTCCAGCGCGCGACTGCTCGAACGCGTCGAAAATGTGGCCAGCGCGATTCGCGATGCCGGGTTGGAGCCGGGCGATCGCGTCGCGCGGGTGGCGCATAACGGCATCGACTGGATCGTTTGCGATTTCGCGACGTTCTTCGCGGGCTGCGTCGTCGTGCCGATCTATCCGACGCAAGCGCTCGATCATACCGCTTACATTATCGAGCACTCGGGAGCGCGATTGATCTTCGTCGACGGCGCAGAGACGCTGGCGCGCCTACGCGAGACGAACGTGGCGCTTGAGGCGCTATGGCTCATCTCGAGGCGGCCGGGCGCCGAGAGAGGCGTGAAGCTGGCGCTCCAGCACCTCAGCGGCTACTTCGGTAGAGCCAGTTCCGTCAGCAAAACCCATTTAGTCACCCGGCGGCCAGGGACGATAGGCCGGGACGATTGACGAAGAAACGAACTCGAAGTCGGCAGTGCGCCCGGCCGATCGTTGTCAGTTGGCGAAACGCACCCTTGGGAGACTTGTCCCTTTGGCAGCCTCAGCTATTTGCCTACCGCAAGGAAATACGGGGGAGTCGAGCCGTACATTATTTCTGCAGTCTCCCCCGCGTAGCTCGACCCGTTCGGCGCTGGGGCGCTTAGCGTGAACCCACCAGACACAAGATGGGTAATCATGCCGTCTATCTTGATTTGTGAAACAGGACTCATTAGGTTGTTCGTCAGTACGTAGAACGCGATGGGACCATAATAGCTAAAATAGGTCGCGTTGAACTGGCTGCCTGTGGGAGGGATTCCAGTAAGGACCGTCCCCTGATCGTTATAGCCCGAAGAGTTGCTAATCTGCAGCGTCCCGGGGCTGGACGTATAAAGTGCGCCTGTCGTCCATCCGTTGAAGTTACAGCCATCAACGTAGATGTACTCGCAGTTATCGGTTACCGCCATACCATACGGATTATTGGTGAGATCGCAGTTGCTGACGAAGACGTTTTTCGCCCCTGCTATGTTAAGGCCGTATCCGCCCGAGATGCTCCCGGTGAGGGTACAACCCTGAATGTATACCCCTGCGGCACTGCCGCTAACGGAAATCCCGTATAGCTGCTCGGAGGCGCCGGTAAGGACGTCGCCGACGCAGATTGCGCCAACAATGCGAACATCTGATGGAGTTGCGGACTCCGAACCTTCGATATATATCCCGATCCCCGGGTAGGACCCAGCCTCGCTGGAGCTGCCGGTGCCCGAGCAGTTGGCTCCTACGATCTGTATGTCTTGACCATCGGTGATCGCAATTCCGTACTGCTGCGGTGTGCCTCCGCCCGACGACCCGATGCAGTTGACGCCGTCAAGTTGGATCTCCGTCGCCGCTCCGGTGATCGCGATGCCGGCACCGGCGTCATTCCCGTTGCCCGAGTAGGAGCCCCCGATCACCTGGATGTTTTGCCCCTGCCTAATTTCCATCCCGTTGCCGTTGAACCCCGTAACGGTGCACGAGTCAAATCGCACAGTATCGACTTGACCGTTCGGGTCACCGAGCGTCCCGATGACGATTCCTGGCCCGTCGCTTTCCATCGCCTCAAGCTGGCAGTTGACGAAGCTCACGTCGTACACATTTAGCCCTTGAATGCTGATGCACGACCCTGTGCTGACAATGTTGAGGTTCGAGAACATAGGCGCTTGCACGGTGCCCGCGGTCGAGCTTATTAAGATACCCGTCTGGAACGTAGAAATGTATGTATCTGTCACGCGCACATAGGCTGTCGTTTTATGCTCAACGGTACTCTCGACGTTGATACCTACCGTGCTCGCGCTTCCGGCCTCGTAGAATTCCAGCGTGCACTGGTCGATCGTAATCTGAACGCCATCGATGGAAATGCCGATGGTCTCTTGATCCGGATAAGCGTCGGTGTACTCAATAGCACACTCGAGCATACTTGCGATATAGACGGGACCAGAAAAAACGACCGGGTACTGGCAGTCGACGATGTTCACGCGGAAGAGCCGGTAGCCTTCGTTATTCCCACTACCGCTACCGCTCTGATTGAAGCTGAACGCCGTGCCGGTCTGGACGAGACTCACCTGGTCCCAGACGATCGTCAAATCCTGGAACGTCACCCAAGGATTTAGCGAGACGTCGAACATTGTCGCGCCGTCTGTTTCCATGCGCAACGTCGTGCCGTTCCCCGTTCCGCAGATCACCAACGGAAAAATCATTTCCCCGGGTGGGATCGTGATCGCAGCGGTTCCAGAGCCACCGGAGGCCGCGATGCTGTAGAAGCCCTGGTCCCCGTAGCTCGTGTCGGTGGCGGGTATCAGAACGATGCCACCACCGGAGGCTACTGCTTTATCGATGGCCATCTGTAGCGCATTCTGGTTCCATGAACCTGACTGTGAAAGCTCCATGCCTCCGCCGTAGCCAGAGTCCAGCGCGTTGTATATCCCGGGTTCCGTGTAGTCGATGCTCATAGTCTTCTCCTTACGATTGCTGGTTGTGTCGCGTGCATCATGTTAGGCTACTTACCTACCGCTAGGAAGTACGGTGGCGGAGGTGAAACGCCCGTACCGTAACTTATCGCTGCTGTCTCCCCTGCGTAGCTCGAGCCGTTCGGCGCAGGGGCGCTTAGCGTGAACCCACCAGAGACAAGATGGGTAATCGTGCCGTCTATCTTGATTTGTGTGACAGGACTGAGCGGGCCGCTCGTGACGTAGAACGCGATCGGACCGTAGTAATCAAAAAAGTTCGAGTCGAATTGGCTGCCGGAGGCGGGGACTCCGGTGAAAACCGCCCCCTGATCGTTGTAACCCGAAGAATTGATAATCTGCAGTGTCCCCGGGCTGGACGCATAGAGTGCGCCAGTCGTCGATCCGTTGAAGTTACAGCTATCAACGTAGATGTACTCGCAGTTATCAGTCACCGCCATGCCATACGTGTTTTCGGTGAGATCGCAGTTGCTGGCGAAGACGCTTTTCGCCCCCGCTATGTTAAGGCCGTATCCACCCGACATGCTTCCGGTAAGCGTGCACCACTGAATGCAGACATCGGTTGCGCCCCCGCTCACCGAGATGCCGTATAGCTGCTCGGAGGGGTTGGTAAGGACGTCGCCGACGCAGATCGCGCCGACAATGCGAACATCGGATGGAGTTGCGGACTCCGAGCCCTCGATGTATATCCCGATCCCTGGATAGGACCCCGCCTCACCGGAGCTGCCGGTACCGGAGCAGTTGGCGCCCGTGATTTGGATGTCGTGACCGGCGGTAATCGCGATCCCGTACTGCTGCGGCGTGCTTGCCTTTGACGGCCCGATGCAACTGACCCCATCGAGCTGAATCTCCGTTGCCGGCCCGGTGATCGCAATACCGGCGCCGCCAGCACTTCCGTTACCAGCATAGATACCGCCTGTTACTTGGATGTTCTGCCCAGACACGATTTCCATCCCATTGCCGCTAAAGCCGGTGGCTGTACACGACCGAAAACGCAGCGTGTCTATTTGATCGTTCGGGCTCCCGACCGCCCCAATGAGGATTCCTGATCCTTCGCTTTCCACTAGAGGGTTGGTGGGCCCCTGAAAAACACAGTTCACGAAGCTTGCATCGCTGACGGTCCCCTGAACGCTGACGCCGTAGCCGGGAGTAGTTATGTTCAGGTTCGAGACCATAAGCGTCTGCACGTTGCCCACTGACGAGCCTATCGAGATTCCGGTTTGAAACGTGCCGATGTACGTGTTTTTTATGGTCACGTCGCCGGTGGTGGTGCCGGCGACAGAATTTCCGATTGAGATGCCAATCGTCGCCGCGGTGTCCGCTGCAGCGCCAGGGAATAGCATCGTGCATTGGTCGATCGTGACCTGCGTGCCGCTGATCGAGATGGCGGTGACGGCTAAATTAGTTGGATACTTCCCCGAGTACTGAATAGCACACTCAAGCATGCTCGCAATACATGGATTGCCGTTGAAGACCACAGGGTACTGGCAGTCCATGGTGTTAACACGGAACAAACGGTAACCGGCGTTTGTTCCGCTACCAGCGGTTGAGTTAAAGTTGAACGCCGTTCCAGTGTAGTCACTGGCATCGTGGTCGTATGTGATGGTCAGGTCCTGAAACGTCACCCACGGGTTTGCCGTGACGTCGAACAGCGTTGCGCCGTTTGTTTCCATGAGCAACGCCGTGCCGTTCCCCGTTCCGCAGATCACCAATGGCTCGGTCATGTCGCCGGGCGGAATCGTGATCGCCGCGGTTCCAGAGCCGCCGGCGGCCGCGATCTTGTAGAAACCCTGGTAGCCGTAGCTCATGTCCGTGGCGGGTATCAGGACGATGCCGCCGCCGGCGTTTACGGCGGCTTGTATCGTCGCCTGAAGGGCCGCCTGGTTGTCTGCCCCCGTATTTGCCAGGGTCATACCGTCCATATAGACGCTGTCCAGCGCGTTATAGATACCAGGTTCTGTATAGCTCATAGTTGATTTTCCTCGATCGTGTCGGTGCGTCTTCGATAGCATGCATTTGCTTCAGATAGCCTCGAAGTATCGAGCATCCTAGCAGAGCGCGGTTGATTACCCTAGAAGCAGCCGACTGGTCAATCGCTAGTCGGCAAGTTTACGCAATCGCGTAATGCGCCTCCGCCAAAGGTTTTTTCTACCGCTGTCGGAAGACCGAAATGCCAGGAGGTACTCGCATGAACCGACTCTCTGGAGTTGCCTGCTTTTTTGGGGCGGCTGCAGTTCCAGTTTCGCTCGCGGCGTGCGGGGCGTTTCAGTCACCGGCGGCGTGGGGTACTCCAGTTCCCCAAATCGCAGCCCACGGGAGAGGTGTTCCACGTGGCGGATCATGGATGTCCGCGAAGGCAAAGGGGGAGAATCTGCTTTATGTCTCCGACGACGTACGCTCGGAGGTTTATGTGCTCTCGTATCCAGCGGGCACGCTCGTAGGGGTATTGACGGGCTTTGGCTCACCCGCAGGTGAGTGCGTGGACGCGGCAGGGGATGTGTGGATAACCAATCTATCGCCACCGGAGATCATTCAGTTCGCCCACGGTAGTACAAGTCCAACGGCGACGCTTAGCGAGGCCGACAGCGAGCCAATGGGCTGCTCGGTGGACGCAAAGACGGGGAACCTCGCCGTGACAAATCACTACCCTCGAACTATCGCTGTCTACCAGAACGCGCAGGGTACCCCCACGACCTACTCCGACAGCGACTTTGACGGCTACGATTACTGTACCTACGACGACGCAGGCGACCTCTTTGCAGACGACGCTGTAGTAGGCGGCATGATCGCCGAGCTTCCTGAGGGATCCGGGACCCTGAAGAGCATAACGCTCAACCAAAAATTATATCCCCTCAGCATTCAGTGGAACAAGACGTATCTGGCCATTGAGACTGAAACAACGCTTGATGCTGACCTTCGTGGCACGCACGGGTCGATATCCGTCAACCACGTAAAGGTGTCCGGTTCGACCGGGAGTGTCATTGGCGAGACGCACCTGAAAGCTCCGAACGACCGGATCGACTCCGGAGGCCAGCAATTCTGGATTTCTGGTAACACCATAGTCGGGCCCGATATGTTTCGCTACGGGAGACTTGGCGTATTTCTCTGGCGGTATCCAAGCGGCGGCAAGCCCAGCAGCACGATACGCGAAATGTGGGGGGACCCGTGGGGCACGGTCGTCAGCCTCGCCAAGAAACGCTAGCGGTTCCACGGCAGCATTAAGGAAAGGCATGCGCGCAAACCCGAAATAGCAAACGCGTTATTGGACAGTTCTTGAGCGCGATTGCAGCGCAGCTCTGATCACCGCTGGAGCGGGGCTGGTATCCCCGCGGATGCCCGGATTTCCCAGCCAGATTTGCCCCAGGTGCGGGCGCGAGCCGCTCATCGCAGGAGGGCTGCTCTAGGCCTGTTCCGCATTGGGAACCTTCTCATGGACCTCCCGTCGAAGCAGACGCTGCCCAGCCTCATCCGTACGGCGCTTGCGGAAGCGCGCGATGAGGCACTGGTCGAGCGCGTCGCGGGAGCGTGGACGCCGACTTCGACCGCACGATTGCTCGAACGGGTCGAAAACGTGGCCTGCGCGATTCGCGATGCCGGCTTGGGAGCGGGCGATCGCGTCGCTTTGGTCGCGCATAACTGCGTCGATTGGATCGTCTGCGATTTCGCGACGTTCTTCGCGGGCTGCGTCGTCGTGCCGATCTATCCGACGCAAGCGCTCGATCATACAGCCTACATTATCGAGCACTCGGGCGCGCGATTGATCTTCGTCGACGGCGCAGAGACGCTGGCGCGCCTACGCGAGACCAACGTGACACTGCCGCGCGTCGTCGTTTTCAACTCAGGCGCGCAAGACGGGCTGCAACCGTTCGAGGCCGGCGGCGCGGCGCTGCGCCTCGCACATCCGGAGTTGCCGGCGGCGTATGAGTCGACGCTGCGGCCCGACGACCTCGCGGTCCTGATCTATACCTCCGGAACGACCGGTCCGCCCAAAGGCGTCATGCTCTCGCACGACAACCTCGGGTTCGACGCACGAGTCTCGCTCGATTGCGGCTTCGAAGGCATCGAGGGGGGACGCGACGTGCTCTCGGTGCTGCCGTACTCGCACATCTACGAGCACACCCTGATCTACATCTATCTGTTGGCGAAGGTGCGGTATTTCATCTGTCACGACCCCGGCGAACTGCTCAAGGATCTCAAAGACGTGCGTCCGGTCGAGATGACGTCGGTTCCCCGCATTTTCGATCGCGTGCTTGGCGGCGTCAAAGGACAGGCGCTGGCAGCCGGCGGCCTCAAAGGGCGGCTCGTTCCTTGGGCGCTGGAAGTCGGACGCGAGTACGCGCGCACCAAGGTACTCTCCAAGTCGCCGGCCGCGCCGTGGGCGACGCTGCAATACGCCATCGCGAAGGCCGTGGTGCTTCGCAAAATTCCGGTCGCACTCGGCCTGGATCGCGTGAAGTTTCTCACCAGCGGAAGCGCTCCGCTGCATATCGATACCGCGATGACGTTCCTCGCGATGGGCATCCCTATCATGCAGGGTTATGGCCTCACCGAGACCTCGCCGGTCGTTTCGGTGAGCCGCCTCTCCGCCAACGAGTACGGAGCGGTTGGCCGGCCGATCACCGGCGTCGACGTGGCGATCGCGCAGGATGGCGAAGTGTTGGTGCGCGGCCGCAACGTCATGCTCGGTTATTACCGCGACAGCGAGGCGACGTCAGCCGCGCTCCGCAACGGATGGTTGCATACCGGCGACGTAGGAGAGATCGACGACTCGGGTTTCTTGCGCATCACCGATCGCAAGAACGAGATCTTCAAAACCGATACGGGCAAGTGGATTTCGCCGGCTCGAGTCGAGGCCAACATCAAGCGTTCGATCTTTATCGCCCAGGCATTGGTGGTCGGCAACGGCCGGCCGTATCCGCTCGCGTTGATCTGTCCGAACTGGACGCTGGTGCGCCTCGAGCTGCCGCAGCTGCCCGCCGGAGCTGCGCCCGAAGAGCTTGCCGCGCGCCAGGACGTGCGCGCCTTTTTGACCCACGAGGTGCGCGAGCAGACGCACGCGCTGGCAAGTTACGAACAAGTGCGCCGCATCGTCGTGGTGCCCAGGGAGTTTAGCGTCGAAGGCGGCGAGCTGTCGCCGTCGATGAAGATCAAGCGGCGCGTCGTCGAGAAAAACTATGCAGCCGCAATCGAGCAAGCATACGGCGGTTCGGTGAGCGAAACAGGCAGGAGCCCGGAACCGAACCGAGGATAATCGGCGTTGCACTGGAGGCTCGGATTGCACTATAAATCACTACGCGTTCTGCCGATCGCTTTTGCGGCGCTCGTAATCGCCTTGCCGGCCGGCGCCGCAAAACCGGCGGCGATTCCCGCATTGACGCCCGACGGCGTCACGCACCACCGTCTCGCCCTCGACGGGCGGACGTTGTCGTATACCGCGCGCGCCGGAACGATTACCTTACGCAACGGCGACGACCAGCCGATCGCTCGCGTCTTTTATACCGCCTACACGCTCGACGGAGCCGACCCGTCGAAGCGCGCGGTGACGTTTATCTACAATGGCGGGCCGGGCAGCTCGACGATGTGGTTGCGAATGGGCTCCTTCGGACCGGTTCGCGTGCAGACCCGAGACGGACAACTAACGGGGCCTCCGCCATACCGGATCGTCGATAATCAATACTCCCTGCTGGACAAGACCGACATGGTCTTCATCGACATGCCCGGAAGCGGTTTCGGCCGGATTATCGGCGACGGTAAGCCCAGCGATCTCTGGGGCGTCGATG
Organism: Candidatus Cybelea tumulisoli; assembly: GCA_003167155.1. Lineage (GTDB taxonomy): Bacteria > Vulcanimicrobiota > Vulcanimicrobiia > Vulcanimicrobiales > Vulcanimicrobiaceae > Cybelea > Cybelea tumulisoli. Next base: position 5,646 of record PMTY01000143.1, on the reverse strand, counting down.
AAGACGTTGCCGCCTTCGGGCAGTTCATCCAGCGCTATATTACGCGGTTTAACCGCTGGAACTCGCCGCGCTTCCTCTTCGGCGAATCGTACGGCACCACGCGCTCCGCCGTGCTCGCGAAGTACCTGCAAGATAAGGGCATCGGCCTCAACGGCGTGGTGCTGCTTTCGTCGTTCTTGAACTCGAACATCGACTATAACGACGGCGCGCCGATCGGCGGCGGCGATTGGGGTTTTATCCTTTACCTGCCGACTGAGGCCGCGACGGCCTGGTACCATCACGCAGTGCCCGACGCACCGGCGCTGCCCGCGTTGCTCTCGGAGGTAGAGAACTTCGCACTTACGGAGTATCTCGACGTGCTCGGTCAGGGCGCGCAGGCCGCGCCGGCGCGTTACAACGACGTCGTTGCCAAGCTGCATCGCTACACCGGCCTCTCCGAACACTACATTCGCAACTCGGACCTTCGCATTCCCTACGATCGCTTTGAGAACGAAGTGCTGCGCGAGTCCGGGCGCACGGTTGGGCGCATCGATTCGCGCTTCGAAACCTACGTGCTGGACCGGCCGGCGGTCTCGCCCGACTGGGACGCCACCGACGCGGCGATCGATTCGGTCTTCACGTCGATGTCGAACTACTATCTGCGGCAGGTCCTAAACTACAACACGCCGCTGCTCTACCGCGCGAACATCTACGATTTAATTTATGCCGGCGGCCAGAGTTGGGACTTCAAACATGGCCCCAACTCCCAGATCCTCAACGTAACGCCCGATCTGGCGCAGACGATGACCTACAACCCGAGCTTGAAGGTTTTTTCCGCGAACGGATATTTCGATTTTGCAACGCCCTTCTTCGCAACGGTCTACGCCCTCGACCACCTCTATCTCGCGCCGGCAATCCAGCGAAATATTACTTACGGCTTTTACGACTCGGGGCATATGGTCTATCTTCATCCCGAGGCGCTCGGGCGCTTCCACGACGACCTAGAACGCTGGTACGCGGAGGCGCTGCGAAATGTTTAGCTTCGTAACGACGTTGGCCGCCGTCGCGATGGCGGCGACCGCTGGTGCCGCCGCACCTGGCGGCGGAACCCCCGATGCGGTAACACCGCACGTCATCGCCCTCGGCGGGAAGAGCTACGCCTATACGGCCCGCGCCGGAACGATTACGCTGCAAAACGAGAAGGATCAGCCAACGGCGCAGATCTTCTATACAGCGTTTACCCTCGACGGCGCGGACCCGCGAACCAGACCGGTGACGTTTCTCTATAACGGCGGTCCGGGAAGCTCGACGATTTGGCTGCGCATGGGCTCGTTCGCCCCGATGCGAGTGCAGGTCGGCGACGGAGTTCCGACGCCCGGCGCGCCGTTCAGTTTGGCCGAGAACCAGTACTCGTTGCTCGATCGCACGGATCTGGTCTTCATCGATGCGCCTGGAACCGGTTTCAGCCGAATCGTCGGCGCGGGAACGCCGAAGGAGTTTTACGGCGTCGACCCCGACGTGGCGGCCTTCGGCCAGTTCATCTCCCGCTACATTTCGACGTTTGGGCGTTGGAACTCACCGAAGTTTCTCTTCGGGGAATCCTACGGGACGCCGCGCTCGGCGATGCTCGTCAACTACCTGCAGCAACGGCAAGGCATCGGCATCAACGGCGTCGTGCTGCTCTCGTCGGTTCTGGATTTCAGTCTCGACTGGGACGTGATCTTCTCGCCCGCGGCAATCGGCGGTGGCGACTGGGCCTTTCCGCTCTACCTCCCGACGGAGGCCGCAGCCGCCTGGTACCATCACGCCTTGCCGGGCCCGCAAACGACGCTGCCCGAACTCTTGCCGCGCGTCGAAACGTTTGCAATGAACGAGTATCTCAACGCGCTGGCACAAGGCGCGAGCCTTTCGCCGGCGACGTACGACGACGTCGTTGCGAAGCTGCACGAGTATACCGGCCTATCGGAGCGTTACATCCGCGATTCGAACCTGCGCATTCCGTACTATCGCTTCGAAACCGAGCTCTTCCGTGACAGCGGCGTGATGCTTGGCCGCTACGACGCGCGCTACACCTCGTATATGCTCGATCGTTTACAAGAGCGGCCCGACTTCGATCCGGTCGATTCCGCCATCGACGCGGCGTTTGTCGCGAGCGGAAACGCCTATCTCCGCCAGGCGTTGGGCTATCGAACGAGCTTGATCTATCTTCCGGAGATCAACGTCTTCCGCCAGTGGGATTGGAAACACAACGGCGCGCTGCCGACCAATACCGCTCAAGATCTGGCGAGCGCCATGGCCTATAATCCAAACCTGCGCGTCTTCTCGGGCAACGGCTACTACGATTTTGCGACACCCTTCTGGGCGACGGTCTACACGCTCAACCACCTGGCCCTCTCACCGGAGCTACAAAGCCACATCAGCTACGGATTTTATGAGTCCGGCCACATGGTCTATCTTCACACGCCGGCGCTGGCGCAGTTTCACGACGATCTCGAGCGCTGGTACGCCCAAACGCTGCAGGCCGGCCGCTAGGGACGGCGCTACTTGAACACGTTGACGCCGAGAAGGGCCCGGCGTACATTCCCGACGGGTATTATATACTTTACGCCTTAGCTAGAACCCCGGCATCCTGGGGAGCGTGACAGGGGCGACCGCCACTAGGGAAAATCCATGACGAGCGCTATACTAGGTGGCACGATGGCCACCAAAAGCAAGCAGAAGGCCCCCGCCGGGCTAAGCTCGTTCGAGCGATTCGTTCTGGGCTTGCACGTACCCAAGGCGGCGGTCGATGAGGCTGAGGCACAGCGTAAAAAGGGCCAAAGAAAACCCGCGAAGGCTGAGCGCTGACATGGAAGCCGCTCAGATTTTATCGCTTGGTATCCTAGGCATTAGAAGTGACCTGCAAGAGTTGGTTAAGCGTTGGCACGGAGATCAAAAAGAGTTTAAGGATGCCGTGAACCTCTTAGCGACCGAGTGGGCTGACGTTCCGCCTGAGGTTCAGCTGAAAGTGAGGGCCGTGCTTCGCCGCCATGATGAGTATATAAGGCAATCCCGTAAGCTGCCGCCGCGAGCGTTTACCAAAGTTATGGTTCATCTTGCGTGGACTTCGTATCGCTTTGTGCCGCTTAAACGGATTGTCGCAGCGGAGGACAAAGAGGCGCGTAAAGCCTGGGATTTAGCGGTTAAGCTAGACCCGTCGCTTGTAAACACGGCACACGTAAACGCTACAAATATAGACGAATCGAGGTTCATCTCGGCTGACCCGATAAGAGTGCCGCCGCGCCGCCGTTTGGTATAGGGTACTACGACGAGCCTACTCGCGAAAAGTGCGAGCGGCTGCGCGACGAGCACCCGAGCTTCAATGAGCTTCTTTGGTATATTTACGAGGACCCTTATCCAAGGGCTCCGTTTTATATTCGCATCCTTGCCGACCAATCACCGGATATACTGAACCCGACTTGTTTAGCGCAAACGCGAATCGACGGACGCCTTAACAGCATCCGCTACGTCATCAAAGGTGTTCGCGTTACGATCACGGATTGCAGCTCTGTGGAGTATCCGTTTTCAGACAACTAGCACTCCCGCACGAAACCCTTAGCGGCCGTGGGTGGATGCCCACCGGGCTAGCGTCTCGCGATAGATGGCGTCGAGCTTCGCGAGGCCGAGGCGCATATCGGGCGTCGGCGCGGCGTCGGCGCTTTCAATGGCGCTCTCGAGATAATCGAGCTGGTTTTCGAGGAACAAGAAGCTCGTGAAATCGTGCGAGTAGGCGCCCATCGAATCGTCGGGGTTGTCGGGCGGCTCTCCCCCGATGACTTCGCGGCGTAATGCCTGCTTTTGCGCGACGGAGAGGCGCGAGCTTTCGCCGAGCGTTTGCGCCTTCGCGCGGGAGGCGGCTACTTCGGCTCGCAGCGCGATGACGCGTTCGGCCAACTCATACTGTGCGACGAGGTCCGTGTCGGTTGCGGCGATACGCGGGTCGCGCAGCACGCGCGCGGCGCGGTCGTACGTCTTCCCGTCGACGCTCAAGCGCACGGTGTAGCTCCCCGGCGGCAGCAACGGCCCTTTTGAATCGGTTTGATGGAAATCCCAGACGAAGCGGTGCGCGCCGGCCGACGTTTCGGGCACGGGGTGCTGCTCGATCCAGTGCGTCGTGAAGTCGACCGATTTGGGATCGGCCGTCTTTGCCGGCTCGGCGCTCGACCAGCGGCGCACGACTCGCCCGTCCGCGTTGAGAATGGCTATCGCGACCGGCGTGCTCGCCTCGCGCGCGAGATAGTAGTCGATGTAAAGGCCGGCGGGCGGGTTGTCGACCTGCGCCTCATCGAGCGGCAGCGGCGTTCCCTCCTGATTGCCTTCGCGGATGCGATACGCGGTTGCGGGCACGAAGAGATAGTCGCCGCCGGCGGCGCGCGCGGCGGACATCTGCCGCAGCGACGCAACGTCGTCCATCACCCAGAACGAACGCCCGTGCGTCGCGAGTACGAGATCGTCGCCATGTACGGCGATGTCGCGAATCGAGGTGACCGGAAGGTTGAGCTGCAGCGGCTGCCAGTTCGCACCGTCGTCGAACGAGACGTACATCCCCCGCTCCGTTCCGGCGTAGAGCAATCCGCGGACGTGCGTGTCGGCGCGTACGACGTTGACGAACGAGCCGTCGGGAATGCCGCTCGCGATCGCCGCCCAGTGCGCGCCGCCGTCGGTCGTCTTATAGATGTAGGGGCGGTAGTCTTCGACCCTGTGCCGATCGACCGCAATATAGGCGGTGTTGCGATCGAGGTGCGACGCATCGATGATCCCGACTTTGCTCCACGCCTGCAATTGCGGCGGCGTGACGTTGTTCCAATGCGTGCCGCCATCGCGTGTGATCCAAACGCGGCCGTCATCGGTTCCGGCCCAGAGGGTGCTCGCATCGAACGCTGACGGCGAAAGTGCGTAGACCACGCCTCGACGCGGCAGGCCGCTATTGTCGGCCAGCGTCGCCGGATCGAGATTGGCCGGGTGGTCTTCGCTCGCGGGTCCGGTGAGATCGGGACTGATGATCGTCCATGACTTGCCGGCGTCGCGCGAGCGGAAGATCTGCTGGCGCGACGTGTAGAGGGTGTGATCGACCGGTGACACGACGAGCGGCAACGTCCACGTTTGGCGCCAGACGTTGTCCGGATAGGAAGTGACCGCATCGATACTCTGCTCCCAGCCGGTCGCGAGATCTTCGTACGTTGCGTCGTTGCCGCCGAAGAGCTTGCCCGGATGGCTCGGATCGGGAGCGATGGTGCCGCTCTCACCGCCAACGTCGATCGGACGCCAGTCCATGAACGTGATGTTCTGATGAATCGATTGACTCGGCACAGCCATTGCGCCCGAATCCTGTTGCGCACCGTAAACCCAATAGGGGAACCGATTGTCGGCGATCACGTGATAGAACTGCGCCGTCGNNTGGTTGTACCAGGAACTCCAGCTGTTCGCGCGATCGACCGACACGACGACGCCTTGATCGCTTCCGAGAATCATGTGAGTCGGATCGTCGGGATTGATCCAGAGCGTGTGGTAGTCATCGCCGCCCGGCGAGCCCTTGATCGCGTTGAACGTCTTTCCACCGTCGTCCGAGCGATACGTCGCGGTATCCATCACGTAGACGACGTCGGGATTCTTCGTATCGACGGTGAT
>PMTY01000015.1 GCA_003167155.1 Candidatus Cybelea tumulisoli | reverse complement strand
GCCTCGACGCTGCCGATTGCTTCGCTCAGCGTTCCCTCGAAGGTTAGGCCGGCCGCGCGGAAATGACCGCCGCCCCCCAAACTCCCGGCGACGGCCTGCACGTTGATGCGTCCGCTGGATCGCAAGGAGACGCGGATTTCGCCTTCGATCGCCTTGAAAAGCGCCGCGACGTCGACGCCCTCCTGTCCGAGCAGCACGTTGACGGTGTCTTCGGTGTCTTCGCCGTCCGCGCCCGTCTCCGCAAGCATCGTGTCGTCGACGTAGGAGTAACAATAACGGCCGGCATGTTCGAAGCGCATTGCGCCGATGATGCAGCCCAAGAGTTTGGTTGCGGCAACGCGCTTATTGGCAAAGATCTCGCGAGTGATACGCTCTTTGTCGGCACCCAGCCGCATCAGCTCCGCCGAAACGTCGAGCACCTCCGGCGTGGTGTTCGAGTGCACGAAAGCACCGGTATCGGTCATAATCGCCGCGAGAATGCAGGTTGCAATCCGCCCGTCGACGACGACGCCGAGCTGGCGTAGAATCCGCATGACGACGCTTCCGGTCGAGCACTCGTTCTCCAGCACGAAGTTCAGCTTGCCGAAGAGAGAGTTTCCCAAGTGGTGATCGATATCGAGCATGTTCTCGCGTGTGACCGGCGGCAAAAGTTCGCCCGCGCGTCGCCAATCGCTCATGTCGCAGAATACGAAGAGCGTGTCGTCGCGGAGCGGCTGCGGCAACTCGCTGGAGACGCGTTCGGCGTCGGGCAAGAAGCGAAGGTTGCGAGGGACGGCGTCTTGCTGAAAATACCAAACGCTCTTTCCGAGTTTTTTGAGTGCTAGGCCGAGCGCGAGTCCGGCGCCAAGGGTGTCCCCGTCGGGCTTGACGTGACTGACCATTACGAAAGAGCCGCGGCGATGCAGCTCCTCGACGACCTCTTCGACCGACGCGATGCGTGGCGCGCTTCCGATCATTCGCTCTCCTCCGGTGTCGAACGTTGCGCCGCGTCACGCAGCGTCTTTGCCAGCTCGATGGCGCGCTCGGCAGAGCGATCCTCCACGAAGATCAGCTCGGGCGTGTAGCGCAAGTCGATCTTGCGCCCCAGCTCGCCGCGCAGGAAGCGGCTCGCATGCGTGAGCGCATCGAGCGACTGCCGCGCCGCATGGCGGTCGCCGATCACCGAAACGTAGACCTTACAGTGCCGCAAATCGTCGGTCACCTCGACGCGCGTCACGGTAACGAAGGCCAGCCGCGGATCCTGCAGCTCCTGCGAGATCAGCAATCCCAAAATGCGCTGGATCTCGTGATCGATCTTGGCGATCCGCTGGGCCTTCACGCGCGCGCCAGCTCCGGGGCGACCTGCTCGATGGCGTACGCTTCGATGACGTCTTTCTCTTTAAGGTCTTGAAACTTGGCGATCTGAATGCCGCACTCAAAACCTTCCGCGACTTCGCGAACGTCGTCCTTGAAGCGGCGCAGGCTTTCGATTTCACCATCGAACACGACCGCCGCGTCGCGAATGACTCGCGCCTTTGCGTTGCGCGTGATCTTGCCGCCGGTGACGTAGCAACCGACGATCGTTCCGACTCGGCTGACCTTGAAGACTTCGCGTACTTCCGCACGACCCAGCACGACCTCGCGATCGACCGGCGTGAGCATCCCGCGCATCGCCTTCTTGAGGTCGTCTTCGATCTCGTAAATAACCTGGTAGAAGCGCAGGTCGACGCCCTCGTTCTCTGCCAGGCGCCGAGCCGTCTCGTCGGGCCGAATGTTAAAGCCGATCAAGACGGCGTTCGATGCGCTGGCAAGGTTGACGTCGTTGGGCGAGATTGCCCCCACGCCGCCATGGATGACGCGAATCTCTACATCCTCGGTCGAGAGCGATTCCATACGTGCCTGCAGTGCTTCCAGCGAACCCTGGCCGTCGGCTTTGATGATCAGATTGAGCACCTTGCTTCCCTCGGCCGGCATCGACATGAAGGTCTCCAGCGAGACTCGCTGCGTGCCCGTGGCCGCCATGCGAACGTCGCGCCGCCGCGTCGCCCGCTTCTCGGCGGTTTCGCGAGCCACACGCTCGTCGCTGACCACGCTGAGCGTATCGCCCGCCGACGGCACGTCGGAAAGGCCCATCACCTCGACGGGGATCGAGGGGCCGGCCTTCTTTACTTGCTTGCCTTTGTCGTCGATGAGCGCGCGCACTTTTCCAAACGTGCCGCCGGCCACGACGATATCGCCGACGCGCAGCGTGCCGTTCTGCACGAGCACCGTCGCGACCGCGCCGCGACCGCGATGCAACGCCGATTCGATCACGACGCCCGTCGCGCGACGGTTCTTGTTCGCGCGCAGTTCGCGAATGTCGGCTTCGAGCAGCACGGTATCGAGCAGACCCTCGATGCCGTCTCCGGTTCTTGCGGAGACCTGAACCATTTCGACGGTACCGCCCCAATCGACGGGCTGCAATCCTTGCTCGACGAGCTGCTGCTTTACGCGATCCGGCTGCGCGTCGGCCTTATCCATCTTGTTGATCGCAACCACGATCGGAACGCGAGCCGCCTTCACGTGCGCGATCGCTTCTCTGGTCTGCGGCATGACGCCGTCGTCCGCGGCGACGACGAGAATCGCAACGTCGGTTACTTTGGCGCCTCGCGCGCGCATCGCGGTGAAGGCTTCGTGACCGGGCGTGTCGACGAAGGTGATCTTGCGATCGTTGCGCTCGACGGTATAAGCGCCGATCTTCTGCGTGATGCC
>PMTY01000118.1 GCA_003167155.1 Candidatus Cybelea tumulisoli | reverse complement strand
TGTACGGGTTTTCGCGTTTTTGAGTCCCGGCTAGTCCCTTCGAATCCCGACGAGTTTTGAGGAATCCGTTAGATGGCCGTTAGAGGAGCAGGCTGTTGCTTGCCAGCCGTTCCGACCTCAGCTCACCAACGTCGGAGATTGGCACGTGTCGCCGGGGCACCGAGAGGCACACTCGATACTACGAGTACCTACACAATAAAGAGATTGCGTTCGGGATGGATCTTCAGTTCGGACCGCTGGGCCTGAAATTGTATTAAGCCACGGCGTAGTGCCCATGATGGGAAGTACCAAATGCGCTACCGCATTCGTGCCGCGTGTCCGACGATTCAGTTAGCTTGTTCGTTGCCCCTGGCCTGTCGCGACATCAGGTCGCGGTAGAGCAGCAGCATGTCGTCGCATACGGTCTTGATTTCCCGCCAGAGTCTAGTTGCCGTCCCACAGCACCGCCCCGCGCTGTTCGAGGTTCTCGTTTAAAGTAATTTCCTTACGTTTGGAACTGCCTCACCATGTAGTCAACCCCGAGCTCCGAATGGGCCGACCCGCTGTTCCAGCCGTCGTCGACGAGTCGGCGGAAGTTGGAGAGGAAGCCGCCATACCACTTGCGGAAACTGGTGCAGAGGGAGGGCTAGCGAGCATTCTGGAACAACGGTTTGCTACGTCGCCCCAGGACGTTACGATACCCGGTTCCAAGTTGCCGAATTTTAGCATCGATGTAAACGCCACCGATTTTGTAAACCAGCTCATCGCCGACGGATTCAGCATGTATAACGACGCAGCGACACAAATTTATACTAATGGCCTTGAAACATACTCCCTGTACTTTAGGAATAGCGGCGTTTGGGGTGGCTTGTACAATGGGATCGCCGGCCGCTTTAAGTTTGTATTAAGTGGCCCATAAAGCGTTTAGCATAACTCTGTCGAAGGGCGAATAAGATGTTTTCCGGCCTCTGTGAGCTTGTTGAAACGTCGCCGTGCCGAAAAGCTTATGATAATATGCTGAGTGCCTTAAATCCGGATGCAGCGTTTCCCAGCCACGTGTTTCTCGGCGAGTGGAACGAGTATTTGTTTCTCGAATCGGATCGTTTGTTTGACGGGGACTTCGCCGAAGCCTTAGCGAGACTGTTGAAGGCGGAGGGTGCCTCGGCTGCATGCTTGGCGAAGCTTAGCGGTGGAGTCGCGTTTTCCAAGTCGGGCGTCATTTGTTTCAATCTAACAACGAAGGGCAGCGATTACGAGGACCGACTTACCGCTGGGTCGCCTGGGAAGGCTTGGCTTTATAGCATGGGGCGATATGCTGGTGCCTCGGATGTTGGGAATTGGTGCATTTATTGTGAAAGGAATAATGAGATCGCGGTAGTTGGTGTGCGTGATGCCGACATTCTAACGAAGCTCAGGCCCGCGCTTTCCCTTTTGAAGGCTGAACCGTTCTCCGTTCAATCTGGCAGAGACGATTGGATAGAACGTTACCCTTTTCATTGCTTGCCGGTTACTTGGCGTGATCAGTTGGTTGAGTCCTATGGGCGACCCGTTTAGCATGGGCATCTGTACTGCTCGTTCTCCGCGCGCGCACCACGACTGTCAAGAGCCACTGTCGCTGATTCGTTCAGAAGTCAAACCCGAACACTTGTTGCGTGCAGCACAAGCATAGTCTAACGGCGCAGCTGCCGCCGTCTCCGCGAGTTCCGGAGTCGCAACACGCGCGTATCACAGCCGCAACAAGGTTTCGACGCGCGACGATCGCCACAAAGACAGGGCCCCAGTGGCTTTGCCCCAGTCCCAGCGCGCGCCCGCGCGCGTATTTTAGAGCGCGCCACCTTTATCGGATGTTCGCCGATACGCGCACTCCGCGCTCGCTCGTGAGCAGGGTGGCCTAAACGCTCAGAGACACGCCTGGCGACGCGTCGCTGCACTCCCGAATAGTTGGCGGGCACAGCTCTATCTCGCTCGTGAATCCCTGGCGCAGAATCACGCCGAGGAGGCGATTACTCAGTATCGGCAGGCCATGCTGAACGCCGGCGATCCGGCGCCGATGGATCTTCTCATGCAAATGACAGGTGACCTCGGAAAAAGCGGGCGATCTCTCATTGCGCTGCGGTTGGCCGAACCCCCTCTACTTGCCGACAATCCATGGCTTTGCCGTGGGAAACAATCCTCGGCGGGCACCCAAAATGTACCACTCGCGGGCACTTGAAAATGTACCAGGGGTCGGTGGGCACTTGAAAATGTACCAGCCTACTTGATCCAGCCCGGGCATGCCAAGTCGGCGTCGCATAGTCGATGCCGTGAACAAGTTGAGCATGACCGAGCACGAAACGATTCTAAGCCTACTGCGCCTGGGATGGAGCGAACGGCGCATTGCCCGCGAAGGCGGCCATCACCGCGCGACGGTCCGACGCGTTCGGCGCGAAGCCGGGCTGCTGCCGGCAAAATGTACCACCCCGATCGAAGTGCCCACCGACCCGGTGCCCTCCGAGCCGCAAAGTGTACCAGAAGTGGCCACCGACTCGGCGACGACCCGCAGCAGCGCCGCTCCCTTTGGGGACTTCATCGAAGGCGAGTTTGCGAAGGGCCGCAACGCGACGGCGATCTACCAAGATCTGGTCGAGCACCACGGCTATAGCGGGTCGTACGACGCGGTCAAGCGTTTCATACGCAAGCTGCGTAAAAGGGAGCCGAAGATCAGTTGCCGGTTCGAGACGGAGCCGGGCCAAGAGATGCAGGTGGATTATGGTGAAGGGGCGCTGGCGCGCGATCCGCGCACCGGCAAGTACCGCCGGCCGCGGCTCTTTACGCTCACTCTGGGCAACAGCCGCCATACGTTTCAGAAAGCGGTATGGAACTCATCGACCGAGATCTGGTGCCGGCTGCACGAAGAAGGCTTTGCCTACTTCGGCGGTGCGGCGCACACGATTCGCTTCGATAACCTCAAAGAGGGCGTGATCAAGCCCGACGTCTACGACCCGCAGCTCAACGCGCTCTATGCCAAGCTGCTCGAACATTACGGCGTCGTGCCACTACCCTGCCGCCCTTACGCACCCGATCTCAAGGGAAAGGTTGAATCGGCCGTCGGCTACGTTCAGAAGACCGCGCTCAAAGGCAAACGCTTTGAGAGCATCGAGGAGCAGAACGCACACCTCGCTCGTTGGAATGAACGCTGGGCCGCGACGCGCATTCACGGCACCACCAAACGACAAGTGCGGGCGATGTTCGACGAAGAGCGGCCGTTTTTGCAGCCGCTGCCGGCAACGCGCTTTGAATACTACCGCATCTGCCAACGCACGGTGCACTTTGACGGCTACATCGAAGTGGACAGTGCCTACTACTCAGCGCCGCCACGCTACGTTGGCCATAAGGTCGGCGTGCACGTCGGCCGCTTGTGGATCCGAATCCTCGACCTGAGCAGCCACGAGTGCGTTCGGGAGCACACGATCGCGCTGCACAAAGGCCAGCGACGAACAGTCGACGCCGATCGGCCCAAGCAAACGCCCGTGAAGGTCGAGCAGCTCGCCGCGCGCATCGGCGGGGCCGGACCCGGCTGCAAAGCCTTTGCGCATAAACTCGTCGAGGACCGCGGCGGCGTTGCACTGCGAGCGCTTTATGGAATGCTCGACTTACTGCGCCGCTACGAAGCGGAGGCCGTGGACCGAGCTTGTGCCTTCGCCGCAGCTTCCGACATTAGGAGCTTTAAGTTCGTGCGAGCGTACCTCTCCCACCATGCGACACCGCTACGGCTCAAGAGCGAACATCGGATCATCGCGCCGATTGAGAGCTACGCCACGCATTTCACGACGTTAACGCAAGGAGCACATTCATGACTAACGACGAACTGGACCGATCGCTTCGACAACTGCGCTTAGGCGGAATGGCCGACGCCGTTTCGGTTCGGTCGCAACAAGCTCGCGCCGAGAACCTGGGGCCATTGGACTTCATCAGCTTGCTCGTGCACGACGAGCTGCAACGCCGGCGCGACCGGCTGATTGGTCGGCGTGTCAAGGCCGCCGGGTTTCGCGACCAAAGAACCCTCGATACCTTCGACTGGAAGTTCAACACGCTCGACCGAGCGCTTATCTTTGAACTGGCCAACTGTCGATTCATCGAACAGCACGAGGACGTTCTGCTGCTCGGCAATGCCGGCGTTGGCAAGAGCCACATCGCCCAGGCGCTAGGTATGGCGGCCATTGTGGCCGGCTTCCGCGTGCTCTACCGCGAGGCGCACGTGCTCTTCGAAGACATGCTGCTGGCCAACGCGACCGCCGAGCGAACGGACGTGATTAGAACCTACAGCGAGATTCCGTTGCTCATCATTGATGATCTGGGAATGCGCAAACTGCCGGCCAATGCTGCCGAAGATTTGCTGGAGATCATCATGCGCCGCTACGAGCGCGGCTCAACGATTCTGACATCGAACCGCCCGCTCGACGATTGGCCGAAACTCTTCGGCGACACGCCAGCGGTTGCGGCCTTTCTCGATCGCCTGATGCACCACAGCCACCTCATCGAAATACGCGGCAAGAGCTATCGACTGCACGAACATAGCCTCACCGCTCGAAGCAGGAGGACAAAGGCTACGGCCTAATCATCTCGACAAAGATCACAACGCTCGGGCCGGTACACTTTCAGCTGCCCATGCCCGGTACACTTTCAACTGCCCGCCGAGGACAATCTCATCAAGGCTCATCTGGACTGCGGCGAACCCGACGGGGCGCAACGAATTGTGCGTAGCCTTAATGCGCTCAAGAGACCGGATTACCGGGCATACCTGGATTATTGGGACACCGAGATCACGAAGGCGCGAAATAACCGCGAATCCGAGACTAAACCGAACTCTCAGGAGATGCGTCAGACTTGAGAGGCCGTCGCCGGCGAAATTGGCTCCCTCTAGTGCCCCGCGCCATAAATAGCTTTTGCTTTTTATTAGCCCTGCGAATGATGGTTGACGCGCTCCTGGTACAGACGAAGAGCTTTGGGTTTCGGTTGTGATCGGCGATGTATGCCATGATCACTTTGGTCACGTCCTTTACGCTCCCAATAGGTACCACGTCAAATACGCTTGTCGGCGATCTCCAGGAAGAAACGGCCGACGACGTTCAACCACGATGAACTTGCACGCGTAAAGTGGAAATGGAAGCGCGGATAAGCCGTCTCGCACTGCGTCTGGCGGTTCAATTTTCGCGAGGAACGCCGACTCGCCGTCCGCGAGTGAGCTTTACGTCGATCGTGCCACCCGCACCGATTCAAGACCTACAGGCTCCTAGAGCAGTTGATATTGGTTAGAAAACAGAAAGGGACAATACCGGAGGAAGCTCAGAAGCTGGTCGCGGAATTTACGATCGAGAAGCTCGTTAGACCCGAACTCGGAAGACTCTCCTTTGAATCGGCAGCGAACGAATTGCTTGCGACATTGTGGCTTATACGGCCGTTTAGAGAAATAGATGCCACTTGGTTGTCTCCGGATCAACAAGAGTTGGTTCAAGATAGCCTTAACAGTATGAATGACGTTCTTAGACGTCTAGAAAGTTTTGACTCATCGTTACATGACGTAACAGTGACGGTAAAGCATCGTGACCGCTTGATCTCCGAGTTCCGCGCGAACTTCAAAACATGGTCCGAACAGCTGTATGAGCCCTTAGCGTATCTTCGATCGCCAGCATCGCCGTTGGGCAGGACCCCGATGATGTGGCCTTTTGGGCGCACTTTTAGCGCACCCGCGTGCGGCATAAATGTGTGGAAGAATACCGACGGCTCATATTCGGCCAGGGGAGAGTATGAGGGAAACGCCATCGAAGATGCGTTCATCCAGAACCGCAAGCGCTGCATTCTGCTCCTCCGTCGACACAGGGAGACGGCCAAGCGCCTGGTAGAAGCCTGGGAAAGCGATCCTGCCGCTAACGCGTATCCATCCGTATTTAAGAATCTAGTTTGCATCGATGCGAACGGTACGTGCAAGTGGTCCGCTGACCTTCCAGACTATCCAGACCAATTTGTGGCGATGAAATCACTTGCAGGCCTGATCTTCGCTAGTACATTCAGTGGGTGGCGCTTAACCCTATGGGCAGCCACAGGTAAGGAAATTCGACGATTTCGAAGGTTTACCAAGTGAGCCACTCCGGTCAGCGAATGGAACGGCCAGACCAGAGCGCTGCTGCTACAGTCGCAATGTAGAGTTAGGCTCTTACTGCTGCTAGGAGAGCTCGTGGGGAACCGCCGTGTGCCGGAGCACGGAGTCGTAAAGAGAAAACATTGCCGGAAACTTCCCAGGGATCAAGGACGCGTCGGTGTGTCCAGCTCGGAACTCGGGCACATTGAGTCCCGTCAACCGCACCGTCGCGCCGTGCAGCGGTGCTTTGCCAACGAAATGGTACGGGAAATTCGTCAGAAAGACGAACGCCGGCGGAAAGGGGTCGCCGTCAGGCTCTTCCTCGAGCCGATCGCACCTAGGAGGAAGTTGCGCACGGACTCTCGCCCTTATTGGGCAGGGGTCATTAGTGCCTTATGGTTCCTGATCGCACGTAACCGAAACATACTCTTGGTCGACCGCCCCCGCCTTCCACGCGGAATTTTTGCTCGAGGAACAAATCGCGCCAGCGATTCGGCAACACGCGGTGAGCAACCGATAAGAATGAAGTACTCGCTTGGAGCAAGGTGAGAGCGAGCGCTTGGTAGCGCCAACGGGAATCGAACCCGTGATTCGGGGTCCCGGCCGCTCCCGTTGAATACCCGAGAGTCCTTTCCTGTACGGGTTTTCACATTTTTGAGTCCCGGCTGCTCCCGTCGAATCCCGGCTAGTTTTGCGTAATCCGTTAGACGGCCGTTAGACGATGGTGTCGCGAAGGTGGATCGGCATGAACCAATCAATCGCGGTCTCCTTCGTTCATTAAGGGTTCGCAAATACGTGCAGGTCCAGCCTTTACTTGGCCACCCTTTGCTTAGCGCATCAGAACGCCCCGATGCCGTGTGGTGTACCCCAACCTGTTGGCCCGCCGTACTTCCCGTACTCATTCGTCCCGTCGGCGCAGAAGTATTTTGGACTGCACGTCCCGTCACTGCCACTAGTGATCGGGTAAAGGTCTTTTGCCTTTTCGTGCGGCTTCTCCCAAAAGGTTTTGCCGCCGTCTTGCGACGCCGCATTTCCGGCCAAGCCGAAGACGCCCGCGAGCAGCGGCGTTGAAACACTATTGCCGCCGACGACAAACCAACCGCCGTACCCGTAGCTGTCGAACTCCGCGGCGCCTGTGGACGGATCCGCGTCCGCCGCCACGTCGTTGGCCATGCGATACTTGCAGTCGGGATCGTGCTGCCACGAGGGCCTCTTGATGCCCGACGCGCAGCCGGCCCCAGTGCTGCTCCAAGCCGTCTCAGTCCAACCGCGTTTCCCGCTGCTCTTGACCAACATGGTGCCGCCGACCGAGACGACGCTCCCGAGTGCAGCAGGAGCAATGGTGCCGTAGCCACCGTCACCACCGCCGGCTAGATAGGTTACGCCTGGCGTGTCAAAATAGGATGAATCAAGACATTTGTTCGAACGGGGGCATCCCCAGCTGTTGCTGACGATATGTGCGCCCAGCGTCACCGCTTCGGCTTCGGCCGTTTCCATATCGTACTTGTCGAAGCCGTTTGCCTCGATCAGATAAATGGTGCAGTTCGGGCAGGTGGCGGAGACCATCTCGACGTCGAGGTCGATCTCTAGGGCCCAGTTATACACACCGCCTTCCGGGTAGTCGCCGGTCTCTCCGTTCTGATTGTACTTTGTGAAGTTCGCCGCCGGAAGACCGAACTGCGAGCGATAGGTCGCGAGGTCGGACGCGACTCTAGGATTGTCGTAGGCGTCGACGACCGCGACGACTTGCCCCGTCCCTTTGCTCGATGATGGAAGCGCGTAGGCCGATTGAAAGTCGGCCGGTGTTAATCCCGCGACCGTTGCCGGGTTCATGCTCTGCGCGATGTCCGTGCGCAAAAGAGCTAAGCACTTTACATATCCGGCAGGCACATCGGAACAGACCTGGGCTACGTTAGGTCCCCACAGTTTCCGAACACGCGCTCTCGCGGGATGCATTCTCGCGACCGACTGGCCGGTCATTCCCGGCACGCTCGGAGAGCCGCCGTTTGCGCTGCACGCTGCAGCGGCGAGTGCGACAACGAACGGCGCGACGAGTTTCAAATGGCTCTTCACAGAAGCTCCTCTCCTTGCGAACCCGAAAACGGGTTGGTTACAGCGGCGGCGGTATGCATGCTTGACCCGCGCCCTGGCACGTGGATATGCCGGAGGGTTCCTGGCCCGCCGCGAACGGCGAACCCACGACAGGTGTCAGCGCACCGGTGCTCGCGTCGATCGTATAAGCGGAGACGTTGTTGGAGTTAAAGTTGACCACATAGACGAACTCGCCCGTAGAGTCAACCGTCACGCCATCGGGTCCCCGACCCGCCGCAAAGGGCGATCCCGCGACAGGCGTCAACGCGCCGCTGCTCGCATCGATGGCATAAGCGGAGACATTGTTGGAGCCCTCGTTGACCACGTAAACGAACTTGCCGGCAGGATCCACCGTTACCCAATCAGGTTCGGTGCCCGCCGGAAAAGGCGATCCTGCGACGGGCGTCAGCGCGCCGCTGCTAGCATCGATGGTGTAGGCGGAAACGGTGTTGGAACTTTCATTTGAGACGTAGGCGAACTTGCCTTTAGGATCAACCACCAGGCCAAAGGGTCCCGTATCCGTCGCAAATGGCGATCCCGCGACAGGTGTCAGCGCGCCACTGCTCGCGTCGATAGCGTATGCGGAAACATTGTTGGAAGTCCAATTTGCAACGTAGAAAAATTTGCCGGCAGGATCAATCGCCGATCCCTCGGGGTCCGTTCCGGTCGCGAATGGGGACTTTTTCACAGGCTTTAGTGCGCCGCTACTCGTGATCTGGTAAGCGGAAACGTCGTCATCGAAATAGCTGATCACATAGATGAAGGTGCCGGCAGGATCGATCGCCGCACCATAGGGGCAGTAGCCGGTCTTAACCGGCCGCCCCTTCACTGGTTTCAGAACGCCGTCAGACGCTTCAATGGCAAAGCTGGAAACGTTGTCCGAATAACAGTTGGGCGCGTAGGCGAATTTGCCCGTGGGATCGATTGCCACGATTTGAGGTCCCGTCCCCGTTCCCCCACTCGTTCGTAGGAACGTCAGCGCTCCACTGCTCCCGCCGATCGTATAGGCGGAAACATCGTTGGATTCAAAGTTCGTCACGTAGACGTACTGAAGACCGCCGGAACTGGCGGGGCGTTCGGCTAAGTGGGCTCGCCCCTCCGGGACCCCGGTGGACACCGGCGTGGACGGAGCGAGGCTGTTGCCTGCTCCGCCACATGCGGTCAAGAGCGCGGCGGTGAGACCAACTCCCACGACGCTGCTTAAATACTTCACATCAGTCCTGTCGTTGACATCGTAAGCGTTACCTCCGCGGTACGGCGCGTTGGGAATATCATGCCGCAGAGCAGCTCACGCCGTAACACACAAACTCCACAACTAATTTACACAGTTGATGAGCGGCGGCGTGAGGGTGCCGCGTACGGCGGCGCGAAGGCTTGCAGCGCGATGGAGGAGCCAGTGCGCGCAGGCAACTTGCCGAACTTTGGGGTGCTCCTGCGGCGCTACCGGCTTGCTGCCGGGCTCTCGCAAGAGGCGCTCGCCGATCGTGCCCGGATGAGCGCTAACGGCATCGGGTCACTCGAGCGTGGCGATCGGCGCACGCCCCAGCGTGAAACCCTCTCGCTCTTAGCAGGTGCGCTAGCGCTCGACGAACGGCAACGCGAGGAGTTCGAGGCCAGCGCTGCGCGCTCGGCGTTGCCGCGCCGCCTCGGAGGCGATTCGCCAGTGGGTCCCTGGGCCGCCGCGGTGATTTCAAACCTGCCGCTTGCGCTGACGAGCTTCGTCGGGCGCGATAAGGAGCTTGCGGAGATCGCGGCGCTCGTCGGCGACCATCGAATGGTGACGCTCACCGGGGCCGGCGGGGTCGGGAAGACCCAGACGGCGTTGCACGTCGCAGCTGAGTTAGACCACACCGGTGACCATGTGGTCTGCTTCGTCGCACTTGCAGCGATCGCGGATCCTTCGCTTGTGGTTGCGACAGCCGCCTCGGCGCTCGGCGTGCAGCAGGTGCCTAATCGCCCTCTACTCGAGAGCGTAGCTTCGTATCTGAAGAACAGAGCGCTGCTGCTGATTCTTGACAACTGCGAGCACGTCATCGCGCAGGCTGCAGCCGTTGCCGACGCGCTCTTGACCGACTGCGCGCGCGTTCGAGTCCTGGCCACGAGCCGCGAACCGCTACGGGCCGCAGGCGAATATGCCTACCGCCTACCGTCACTGGGCCTCCCATCGGCGGAAGCAGCGCTCGATATGAGTGCAGCCGAGGCGCGCAGCTTCGGGGTGATCGTTCTGTTTTCCGACCGTGCCAGTGCCTCCAACCATCGTTTCGCGCTTGTCGACGAGAACGCGTCAGTCGTCGCTGGGATCTGCCGGCGCTTGGACGGCATTCCGCTAGCGGTCGAACTGGCCGCTGCACGCGTGAACCTCTTGTCGGTAAAGGAAATCGCGGAGAAGCTCGACGATCGATTTCGGCTCCTCACCGGGGGCGCGCGCACGGCCCTTCCAAGACAACAGACGATGCGCGCGACGATCGATTGGAGTTACGACTTGCTCGCGGCATCTGAGCAGCGAGTCTTCGAACGCCTGTCGGTCTTCGCTGGCGGCTGCACGCTGACTGCGGCATCTGCGATTTGCGTAAGCGAGGAAATCGCCGAGAACGACGTACTTGACCTGCTCTCGTCCCTCGTAGACAAATCGCTTGTCGTTGCCGATTTCGAGGGAAGCCAGCCGCGCTATCGACTTTTAGAATCGTTTCGCGAGTATGCGCGCGAGCAGCTTCTGAAGGGCGGCGCTCGAGAAGTCTTCGCGCACCGGCACGCGCTTGCGTATCTCGAGCTGGCCGAAACAATGGACCGCGTATTCCTCTACGAGCCCGACGACGTCTTGCAAGCGCAGGCCCACGAGGAACTGGACAACTGGCGGGCGGCACTTCAGTGGACGCTGACCGACCGTCGGGATGTAGCCCTGGCGCAGCGACTCGTCGGGGAGCTCTGCGCGCTATGGCAACAGGTCGCGCCGACTGAGGGGCGGCGTTGGCTGGCCTCGACGCTGGAACTGGTCGACGAGCGAACGCCAATGAGCATTCTCGCGAGGCTCAGTTACACGGAGGCTACCATCGCCCTGGCGCTAGGAGAGTCCGAAGTAGGACTCGCCGCCAGCCGGACGGCAATCGCGCGCTACCGAGTTCTCGCTGACGCGCTCGGAATCGCTCTGGCAGAGGGTCGCGAGGCTACGGCACTACTAAGCCTTGATCGAGACGCAGAGGCGAAGGCTGTGTTAGAAGAAGCCCTCGGGCTCGCTCGCAGCGTCGCTAACGGCTGGGTCGCCGCGTGGATACTGCGCCTCTTCGGAATCGTCGCTTCCGACGAAGGCGACCTCGTCGGCGCGCGTCGTTATGTCGAGGAGGCACTACGGTACCACGAGTCCGTGGGCGGCAAGATCGACATCGCCTGGGCGAAGAAGCAGCTTAGTGGCATCGAGTTTGACGCCGGCAATATGGAGTTGGCGCTCCGATATGCGTCGGGCGCGCTCGCAGCCTTTCGCACTTTGAACCATGGTCGCGGGACTGCCGACGCTCTCGTAGGAGTAGCATTCTGCCTTCTCTCGCTTACCCGATACGGAGAGGCCGAGACTATGGGGCGAGAGGCGCTCGACGTTGCACGCGAACACCGCTTGGATAACGTCGTCGACGCAGCGCTTGAGTGCCTCGCGATAATTCCTGTATTGCGACCGCAAGGAGCAGAACGCAACCTCGCGGCATACACGCAAGCTGCGCGAATCTTGGGCTTCGTCGACGCGCGTAGTCGAGCGAGGGGAGCGCGACTGAAGGACGAGCGGACGCTTCGAGGCCTCGGCGCGTTGCGCGAAGCGCTCGGCACCGACGCGGTCGCGGAGCTCATGTCCGAGGGCGCAGCGCTCACCGAAGAACAGGCGCTCGACGAGGCGTCAGTTTAACGCGGAGTAACAACCCAATCTTCGCTGCAACCGCCCCGCACATCAGTCGGACCTCGACCTAAATATCCCACTGCCAGGCGTTCCACCAACCGATTGGACTCACGCTGTAGTTGCGCAAGTCGGAAGAGCGCACAACGATGATACGCCCACCGAACAACGGGATGTACGGCACTTCAGACCAGATGAGACGGCCTGCCATCCGATAAATGGCGGCTCTTCGCGAGGGGTCATCGGTCTGCAGGCCGGCGCGTTCGAGCGCATCGAGCCGTGGATCACAAAACCGGTCGATGTTCTCTCCTCTTGGGTACCAACGATCGCATGCTAAGAGGTTATAGAGATCGGGATCCCAGTCGAGATTATTCGCGTAGAGCGCAAGGTCGAAGGAACCCCCGAGGATCGGTCCGTTTGCGGTCAATATCGTCCGAGCTGGATAGGTCTTCATCGCGAGCTCGACGCCAACCGTTCTGAAAGAGGATTGCAACAGTAATCCTATCCGTTCGCCACTCGTATTGCCCGCGACCGTTACTAGCGTAAAGGCCAGACGCACGCCGTTACGCGTCCGAACGCCATCGGCGTCACGGCGCCATCCCGCCCTCTCCAGGAGGTTGCGGGCGGCGGCGGGTTCGTAGGTCCGCCGTGGCAGTAGTTCGTAGCCGATTGCGGCCGCTGGCAACACGTTCCGGGCCTCGCTCGGGAGATTGTGCTCGATGTCGTGCAAGATAGCCTGGTATGGCACCGCCATGGCGAGCGCACGCCGCACAGTGACGTCGTGTAAGCCAGGCTTGCTCGCATTGATTTGGATAGACGACACTCGGTTCGCCGGCGCGAGTTCTATGACGACACCGCCGATTGAACGGTATTCGTCGATCAGAGAGGCCTGCGCCGTCTGGATTAGATCGACCTGATGCTCCTGCAACTCGACGGCGATCGTTTGCATGTCTGGAATGAAACGCATTTCGACGCGTGAGAGATTCGGGCGCCCTTTGAAGTATCGGTCGAATCGCTCGAGGATGAAACGGTCCCCCCGCGTCCATGAAACGAAGCAAAAGGGTCCCGTTCCAATTGGGTGCGTCGATAATTCTCCGCTATTGAAATCACTCCGTGCGAAAATGTGCGCGGGCAACACTGGTTTTCCGGCACCTCCTGCAAAGAACTGAGATACGAACGGCGGATAGCGCTGACGAAGGCGCACTACGACGGTCCGTGGGCCCGCCGCCTCGATCGATGCGACGCGATCGTATCCTTGGCGGTCGAATGTGTTGTTATGCGGATTCATGACGGCGTGCCACGAGGCAACGATGTCACGCACCGCAAACGGCACGCCGTCCTGCCAGATAATGTTACGGCGTAAATGGTACACATAGGTGCGCCCGTCGCGTGAGATCCCGCCGTTGGCTAGAGACGGTACGCTGCTGGCAAGATCGCCGATCAGCCGTCCTCGATTATCGGTGATGACGAGGTAGGAATAGACGAGGAAAGCGAGATCGGACGTAACGTCGAGTTCCGAGAGGTACGGATTGAGATTGTCCGGTTCGGAAATTTCGGCAATCCGGAGAACGTGAGGGATCGTCCACGGGTGGCGTCCCTCGGCCGAGGACGACGGCGCCGCTCTCGTACATCCCGCCAGGACGGCGTAAGCGAATGTAATCAAAACGGCAATGGCGCATTGTTTGCCAAGCCTTCCTGCCGGCACGCTCAGCAGACTCAGACCGTTATTCGAGGGAGGGCTGGTAAATCGCTCGCCCACTACGAGGGACCATGATTCAATCCGTTAGGCGGTGAACCATTGATTGCGCCAAAACCTTTATAAAATTGGGCGTTTTTGTAGCGCCAACGGGAATCGAACCCCTCCTCTGCGGTCCCGGCCGATCCCGAGCATTGACGAAAACGCTTATTCTATCGGGATTCCGGCGCTTCGCCGTTCCAACCGATTCCNNCCGTTGTTGCAACTCCTCCCTATCGAGGTTCAAGGCCGGCGGCCCCACGTCCGTCGGCCAAGGCGCTCTCGCCGGACTAAGCAGAGTCGGTCCTCGGCATTCACACAGTCGGCGAGCCCGGCCGGTTTCGTGCCCAACCTAAGGGCGATCGGCTTATCCAACCAGCTCCTTAGCGACGCGTCCGATTGCCTTCTTACGCTCGACTGGATCGCGCGGCACGAGTAGCGCCACAACGTCGTAGCCGACGGCGTCAGCCATTTCGCGGACGCGCCCAAGTTTTGCTGTGCTTAACCCGCCCGATAAATCGCGAGATATTGAGGCCGGCTTTCGGTTGACACGCCGCGCCAGTTCCGCGGCCGAAATATGTTGCTGCTCCATTGCGTCGATGAATTGCTGTTCCAGCCGCAACTCTTCCAGATAGCGGTCGATGCGGGCGGCCCTCTGCGGGTCCTCACGCAGGCGGTCATACATGCTGCGCTTACCTTGCGCTTGTCTCGCTCGCCGTGCCTCAGTTGCGTTCATAGTACTCACCTCGTTGCGTTCGTCGAACATAGTCGTCCATGGCCGCGATCGTTCGTCGAACTGACGCTTTTCCGATCTTGTCCAGTTTCTGTTTTTGTTTCGAGTAATAGTCGCATACGATCCAGACGTCAGCGCCGGCGTGAAAGACGGTGAAGCGATGCTTGCCGGCCTTGATCGCGAGAATCTTTGGATCATCGTGCTCTTCGTTGACCCGAGACTTGGCGATGTGCTTGCCGCGTTCGAGGTCGCCCCAGTATTTGACGGTGGCCAGAATCGCGTCTCGATCGTCCTCGTCGAGCTCCTCGGACGCATCCCTACCGAGCATCTCGTCGGTTCCAGTACCACTCGAAGCTGCGCGTCGTGCCAACGTAGATATCGAGGTCGTCGCTGGTCCGCTTCACGCACCGCAATAATAACACTAGCGTTAACATATTACAAGCATCGGCTGGCACTCGTTCACGTCGGGGCTTTGTTCCGAGAGAAGCTTGCCAGCGCTTGCTTGGTCTGCCTTGGGACGCGGGTTGTCCAGGATTGCTCGAGCCGCCTTAGAGAAACGCGAACCGCCCATGGCAAAGGCTGCAAACGATGCTGAGGTGGCATTCCTCCGGAGCCAGCTCGCAAACCTGGACGCACAACGAGCCGCCGTCGAAGCGCGGCTTGCAGCCGTACTCGAGCCGGGATCCGAATCGGACCCGATCGTGCCGCCAACAGCCGCCGCCCGAAAGCGAATCGCGCAAGAAAAGATCGCGATCTTTCGGCGGCTCTTTGCCGGCCGCCCCGACGTCTTTGCACTGCGATGGGAGAACGCAAAAGACGGTCGCTCTGGCTACGCGCCAGCCTGTTCAAACGAATGGGCCGCTGGAGTTTGCGGAAAACCGAAAATCAAGTGCGGCGCATGCCCGAACCAAGCCTTCATTCCCGTAACCGACCAGGCAATAAAACGACACCTGCGTGCGCCTTCCGGTTCGAACGGCAGTCGTGCCGACTTTGTCATGGGCGTCTACCCGCTATTGCAGGACGACACGTGCTGGTTTCTGGCAGCCGATTTCGACGGCGAGCAGTGGGCTGAAGATGCCCTCGCCTTCATCGAAACGTGCCGTGCGCGCGACGTGCCGGCTGCGCTCGAGCGCTCGCGATCGGGTCAGGGTGGGCACGTGTGGATATTCTTTTCGCAACCGGTAGCTGCTCGAGAAGCGCGCCAACTGGGTGCCGCGCTGATGACCGAAACGATGGAGCGCCGCCCGGAGATCGGTTTCGCATCCTACGATCGCTTCTTTCCAAATCAAGACTATATGCCTGCCGGCGGATTCGGTAATCTGATCGCGTTGCCGCTCGCGCACCGTACTCGCGAGCGCGGCAATAGCGTGTTCATTGACGACGACCTCCAACCGTACGCCGATCAATGGACCTTCCTCGAGTCGTTGCCGCAAATGACGGCGGCAGCACTTTCCACATTGGTTCAGGAGGCTACCGCAGCGGGTCGGATTTTGGGCGTTCGCATGCCGGTCGACGACGATGAAACGGAGGCCCCCTGGCTTCTGCCGCCGTCGCGCCGTCGCGAGGCTGGAGCCGTCCGCGGAGAGCTACCCGCGTCAGTGAACCTCGTTCTTGCCGACGGCATCTACGTCGATCGCTCTTCACTCCCGCCCGATATCGTGGCGCGTCTTGTCCGCCTGGCCGCCTTTCAGAATCCCGAGTTCTACCGAGCGCAAGCGATGCGCTTACCGACATATGGGAAGCCACGAATCATTTCGTGTGCTGAACTGCAACCGCGCCACGTGACCCTTCCGCGTGGTTGCCTGGGCGAAACCCTCGAACTGCTACGGTCGAATCATGTGAAGCCTATTGTCGAGGATCGTCGCGAATCTGGCGCCCGACTCGACGTGCGCTTCTTGGGGAAGTTGCAGCCCGAGCAAAAGCAAGCTTTTGACGCCGTGATCGGGCATGATTTCGGCGTCCTGGCGGCGACCACGGCGTTCGGCAAGACCGTGGTTGCCGCCGCCGCAGTCGCTCATCGTGGCTGCAACACGCTCATCCTTGTGCATAGGCGCGAGCTGCTAGCGCAGTGGGTCGAACGGCTCAAGACGTTTCTCTCCGTTGAAGCAGCAGATATCGGGACTATTGGAGGCGGTCGACGCAAGCCCACCGGGTGCATCGACGTGGCCTTAATCCAGAGCCTTGTGCGCAAGGGCGAGGTATCCGATCTCATTGCCGGTTATGGGCATCTCGTCGTCGATGAGTGTCACCACATTTCGGCATCTACGTTTGAGATGGTGGCGTGCAGGTCGAAAGCGCGGTACGTCCTCGGGCTCTCAGCGACGATCGCGCGCAAGGATGGTCACCATCCAATCATTTTCATGCAGTGTGGCCCCGTACGACATCGCGTCGACCCCCGGACGCAAGCCGCTCGGCGGAGTTTTGATCATGTTGCCCAGGTTCGAACAACGTCGTTCCGGTTACCGCCAGATTTGCAGGTGCCGGGGACCTCGATGCCGGCGATCTTCGCCGCTCTCGCGAAGGACGAAGCGCGCAATACACTGATCGTCGATGACGTTCTAGCGGCGCTGGAGGCTGGTAGAAACCCGTTGCTGCTGACGGAGCGGCGCGATCATCTCGAGTACCTCGCATCGTGCTTCAAAGGCGCCGCGAGAAACATCACCGTTTTGCGCGGTGGCATGACCGCCGCCGACCGGCGAACCGCGGAAGCATCTCTTAGCGCACCTGAGGGTAACGAACGCCTAATCCTCGCCACCGGACGCTATCTCGGCGAGGGCTTCGACGACTCGCGACTCGACACGCTATTCCTCGCCATGCCGATTTCGTGGAAAGGGACGCTCGCCCAGTACGTCGGTCGACTTCACCGCGACCACGCCGACAAGAAAGAAGTGGTCGTCTACGATTACGTCGACGCCGAGGTTCCCGTCCTAGCGCGAATGGCAGCGAAGCGCCAAGCCGGATATCGCGCTTTGGGGTACCGCCAGCGATCGGCGGGGCTTATGCCCGCGCGTGAGCCCCGACCCTCAGCGAGATACGTCGCCGGTGACGATCGACGACCCTCAGAGGTCGTCGACAATTACTGGATCTACGCCGAGCGCCGCGATCGCGAAGCATACCCAGAACACAGCGATCGTGGCGGCAAATGGATGCTGTTTATCAAGAATTCCGAGATCGATGCCTGGTGGATGAAGATAAAAGCCGCCACCGAGGACGGCGCGTTAGGCGGCAGCGCGAAGGTCGCGACGATGAAACCGAATCCGAACGCGACAAGTCCTGACACCCGAGTCATCTGCGTCTACACCTATGACGTCGAAGACGAGACAGATTGCACGCGAGTCCGCGAGGCGCTTCGCATCCTTGGCGTTACGTGGAAGATTCCGTACAAGACCGATGCCGATACCTACGCGGGCAAGTATTCGAAACAAGCCCAAGGTCGGGTAAGCAAGCGCTACGAATAGGGCCGAATCTTCATCGAATGCGCACAGTGGCGGTCGCGAAGCTATCGGAGGTTCGGCGCCTTCGGACTGTCGGTTGATGTTCAAATCAGCCGGACCACGCGATTTAAACGGCGAGCTTCGTGTGCCAGAGCCCTATAGTTCCAGCACTTCTGGCCCGCGCCGTCTAGCGGCGGCGGAGCTCGCTGGAACCCCAATGGGATACTGACGTGTAAGGCTTAATCCGGTCCAGTCGAAGCTATGAGTTTCCCGCGCGTTGCCGCCTGGCACGGAATCCAGTTACCGCTACCATTCGCGGTATAAGTGCATGCGGTTCCATCGAAATCGTAGACAGTAATCGTCCCGGACGCTCCGTTGTATACGATGTTGGCATCAAAATTGTTCGTCCAGCCGTTACCGAAGATTGCTGGTTCGCCGCCGTCATCCCCATTGACGTCATGTAGTGATTGAGAGTTATAGGTGCGTTGAAGCGCGAGGTTGATCCCCTGTTCTGGAACGTTCGCGTCCGCGGCCGACACGATGAGATTTCCCGTTCCGACGTTGAGCAATGCTTTCCCAAGTCCGGGGATAGGCTGTTCTTCGTATGTCCACCAATGTTCAATCCCTGTCCCCGCGTTCGAAGCTAAAGCTTGCTTGACGCGGCTGCGCTTGCGCGCCCCAGGGAACCGTCTACTCGGTATGTTTGGTGCGACGGACGACGCCGAAAGCGTCAAGCCGCGACCCGCGGCCGGAAGGATCTCAGTCTTCACCGAGGAGGGGGTTGCTGACCGCCGCATAGCGCGAATAAATCACCGACATCACGCGAGACGGAAGGTCTTCGCTTCGCTCAATCCGCTCCAGCGCATGGCCGACCCGGCGGAGATCGGAGCGGTGGCCGCCTTTCTCGCGTCGTCGGATAGCAGCTTCATGACCGGCAGCGAGGTCGCCGTCGACGGCGGCCTAGCGCAAGTCTGACGCGCTTATGAGCTACGCAATTATCGGCTTCGGCATTTACGTAGTCCGTTTTAAGAGAAACGTCGACATCAAATCGGTCGCGTACGATTCGAACGGTTCGTTATGGTACGCCGGCTGCAATGGCGTAGGGCGGCTAACGCGCTCGCATGCCGTTCGGGACTATCTGGTCGACGATGGGTGCAACGGTCAGGCGGCCGTATCGGTCGCGCCCGACCGCTTGGCATGGTTTTTCGCCAGGGGCACATCGGGCCTGTCGACGCGTCCGGCAAGATGCGTTTGTTCAAGCCTCTCTATGCGCCGACGTCGATGCCGGCAGGCCAACCTTATCCGGCGAATTACGCCGCAAGGCACGGTTTCGAGTTTTCCGACGACGTCTGGAGAATCGTCGGGCTGCGGTCGGACCCGACGGCAATCTTTGGGTTTGCGGCACGACGAAGCTCGTTCGGATCACTTAACCGGCCGCACCGATAAAACCGTGCGATAATATTTAGTTGAAGTAGAGGACGAGGGTTTTGGGGAATGGCCTTAAGCAAAGGCTGGATTCTTCGGAATGGTGACCTTGTGTGTATTTACCTCCGGCGCAGATCCATTCTTCATGCGTCCAGTCGCCCGACAGTCTCACGCGTCCTTGCCGGTTTGTCGTGCCTTTGGTGATCAGCTTGCCGTTGGGCCACTTCTCATGCGTTATCGTGATCTCGATATTCGCGAGCGGCAGGCCGCCCCTACGAGCGGTGATCTCCACCTGCACATTCGGTTGCACCCTGTTCGCTAGCGCAACGACTGCGTTGGCGTTCGGCCCGTTCGTCGCGTCGAGCGGGTTTGCGCATGCGGAGAGAGCGATCAACGCAAGCGCGACAATCGCGCGTTGGCTAAAGCTCATAAAGACTCCCTTCTTTAGGCGCGAAACGAGCTAGACCCTCGCGCGCTGTGCCTCCAAATAGCTGAACAATCGCCGATATTTGCGGTTCGTCATCCGCGATACTCGGTCCCGCCGGAGCCGGCTCTGCGAAATGTCTTACGCCACAGAGTGCCGGCCGCAAGTGCAGACCGCTTTTTGCAGCGTCATGGGAACCGAATCTGCTCGCGAAGACTACGCTTGGTTTTCCATGCTGCCCGACGAGTGTCTTCTAGTGCGTTGCGAGCGATCCGCTAATCGCGCCGTAATCGCGTCTTCTCCTTGGCTCCACGCTGGGCTGCGAAGCCGGTAACAACTTGCCGGTCAGCGTTTGGCCGCCGAAACGTTATCCGCACGTTACTCGGTATTACCCGCTCCTAAGCAGCGCCGAGGTTAGGCCGGAGAGGGCGCGTTGGCGGCACCGAATGCCGTATAGCCCCGTTCCGCTCGAAGCATTTCCGCGATCACCTGGTCGAGCGTTTCGAACTCGCACAGGCCGGAGAGCAACGCTGTATCGTCGATCTCATTCCGAATGAGAAAAGTCGGAACAACAGTGACCGGTAGTGCGCGAAACTCTTGCGTGCTTTTGCGGACGCCCGGCTCGACGGCTTCCATGGCTGCCTCCAAGCGATCGGGCGGAACGGCGATCAGCCGCGAGACCGCGCCAACGGCGGCCGTTTGCGATCCCATAGGCTCGCCTCGCAGCAATATCGCGCATTATGCGAGCCGCGGTGGTTTGCCGAAAACGTTCGAAGCACGAGGACTTGTCGTCGAAGCGAGCGGACCGAGCAAGAAGCCTTATGGCTATCTCGGAATGACGGTGGGCGCCCTTCATTCATGGACCGACGAATACGCAGAAAAAGTCGCGAAGCGAATTTCGAGCGCCGCGGAGCAACTGCCAGACGGCGCCGCCGGAATAGTGGTCATTGACACGACCATGAGCACGTGGATTCATCGTGACGATATCATCGATGCGTGCTTCGGCGTGGAGTCGCTGGCGGTCATTGGCAACAGAGTGCAATCCGTTCGTGGACGGGGCGCATTCAAACCCGGAGCGTTGACTCGGATCAGTGCGGTGATTCATTATACGAGATTCCCGGGCTCGGATGACGCTGGACTCGGCGTGATCCATAATCCCTACGCGAGCGTGCCGTTAGCGGACTCGGTTCTCTCCGGAACGGATGTCAAGCAAACGAGGAGAGTTTCGCGGGGCAACGGGCGCTTCGCCTTGAGACTACGTAAGTCTGCTGCTGCTTGGCGTCGAATACCCTGCGAGTTTTGCGGAATCCGTTAGACGGCCCTTAGAGAAGCAGCCGCTATCTTATCCGCCTGATCGTATGGCATCTGCTAGGTCCACTTCACGGTAGCGTCGGCATCTCGTAATTACTTTTACTGCACCCAACCTTCGGATCACGCTCGATCAAAAGCCTCCGCCAACTGATCCATATAGAGCGCGTCGACTTTATAGCTCGCCGCGATCGCCTTGAGCACGGTTGCAGTCCTCGGAAAGCCGCTCCGGAAGCGTTTCTCTAACGCTTCGTAGTGACTCTTGAGGTCGAGCTCAAGCTCCCCGCCGTCCAGCGGACCGCGAGTCGTCACTCCCCGCCGATTGCGCGCTCCCATCTGAAAGCCGCTTTCAAGCTGTTTGCTGCGCGCGCGTTCGAGAACCTCGCGAACCGCTTTCGGCGGCCAGTCGCCATTCGGCTCGGCCTGTGCCGCCGAGAGAATCACGCCGACCTGCTGATCGATGATGTCGACACGCTTAGCAGCAATCGCGAGTTCGCGCACGTTCTTCACCCATTCGCTCAGGGCGTCGGCGTCGATCGTACCGTCCGAATCTGATCCGGGCACGACCGCCCACTTGTTCAGGAGCGTGTAGCTCTGCTCCGCAACGGCCATCCTTTGGGCAGTATCTTCTTTGTCACCGGCGGTATCGTCGTCACCGTCGGCGCGATACACCGATGAAACGACGTCTACGAAGAATCGCGGATCGCGCGCTAGGCCGGCTTCTAGCAGCGCCGAGTCGCGACCGGCTGCTTGGAAGAGGCCGAAATACATCCACTCGAGTCGGATCAGCGCGTCGCGATCAACACTCTCGTCGGCAATGAGCCGATCGAGAATGAGACCACAGTAGTGAGAGAGCATCGAATCAACCTGGCTGCGCTCCGCGCGCAGTTGCACGCCCGCTTCCGTGAGCGATCGCAGGAGCAACTGCGACGGGAACGCTGCCGGCCCAGTTTGCCCGATGAGTTCCGCGGCTTCGATCGATCGGCCAAAGCGTAATTTCGCCTCGACCGCAAGAGCAAGAGCCGGTGGGACGCTGTGGATAAACCACATCCATGGCGTGGTCTCCCAGTAGACACGCTCGACATCAGCATCGGTCTTGCGCGCAAGTTCGAAGGTGTCGCTGTCTTGCGGCATTCCTTGCAGAATGGCGACCAGCGCTGGAGTGGACCAGCCGGCCGCGGCCCCGGTGCGAACGACCGCAGCCGCCCAACCGGCGCCGTACTTCGAAACGCCGGCATAGACGATACCTCGTGCAAACTCGCGAAGACGCTTTTCCGACGATTGCGCACAAATTCGGATCAGTGTGTCACGCAACGTTTCGTCCATGTCGACGCCGACGAGTGCGATGCCAAGTTGAATCGGATTCTCGACGACGATCGCCATCGATAAGATTTCATCGACGTCATCGCAAGCGAGGAGTTCACGCGCGACGCGATGACGATGAGCGTCGCTATGCGCTTCCATGATCCCGAGGTTGTGTCCGGGAACGGGATCCGGCGGCGCAGGCTGGTTTGCAAACACCCAACGCTCCCGATCGACAATTCTTGCCGGGGTCAATAAATCGAAGGCCTCTTGCAGTGGCCCTAAGACCGACTCCGGCATCGCCCAAGCGGCGGTCGTTCCAAACTCGCGATGCCGATGCAGCGCTTTGCGCACAACATCACGCGCAGCAAGACGATCGCCATCTCGGTCGAGCGTGTGCGCGATCGTTAAGACGCGCTCGGTCGCTCGGCGTTGGGCCCCCTCATCAAGGCCCGTGAGATTCTCCAGGAGCTCCTTCCAGCGCGAAACGACGCGACCGGCGTCGTCAAGCAGCCAATCGAAAATGACGCTTGCATCTTTGATTCGCGTGGCTGGCGCAGCGGTTGACGCATCGTCCGTTGGCAAACGGCGCCATACCGGTTTCGACGAGAACGATGACGCATCGCCACCGTACTTCGGTAAAAGCGACACCATCAGATGCCACGCTACGTTTGCATAACGGTCGCGAAGACGGCTGAGAGCTGCGAGCCGAGCATCGGCCGAAGCGAGTGTCTGTGGATGCCATAGCAGAAAGATCTGGCGAAGAGTGCCCGCGGGCCGGTTGCCGTGTCGGCTTTCCTTCGTGTCTTTGTCGGCAAGCGCGGCGAGCGCCATCGTTGCGTCCGCGAAGTACTCCGGAAACCACGCAAGCCGTTCAAGCGCAATCGTCAGGTCCGAAACGTAGTCGCGGGCGAAGAAGCCCTCACCGTCCGACTGCAGCAGAACGGTGATCGGCGCATCGTCACGTTTGACGGACGCCTCTACGGCCCCGAGAAATTCTTCGGGCGCCGCCTCTGCAAGGAGCGGCAGAACATCGCGTAGCGACCACCAACGCGCCGCATCTGCGTCATCGAGTAGTTCGCGAACGAATCGACCGATGCGCTCTTCGAGGAGCGGTACATTGGTTTTTGCGCGTTCGGGAAACGCTGCCATTACGTTGAGGGTCTCAAGAAGGCCCCGGCGCAGTTCTTTCGTCGCGGTCTGCGGGCGATCGCCAAAAGCGATGAGCCGTGCGCGATCCGCTTCGTGAAAACGCGGATCGACTTTCGAGAGGACGCTGCGCGCAGTATCCATATAGGCCACGACGTCCGCGTCGTTCAGACGCGGCGCAAGGACCGACCACAAATCCTGAACGGATACAACTTTGACCTTGGTGATCGAACGGCGCAGCGGCGCGCCGATGCCCGCTATCAACGACGCAAGCTGGCCGCTCACGTCGTCGAACGGTCGCTGTGCGAGAGCAGCGATGATCGCTTGATCCGCCGGCGCGCTCTCGTCCCACGCACCCGCGAAAAACGCGGCGTTCACGCTGTTGCGCGACACTGTCGTCATCCAGGCTGGCGACGTCGCCGTCTCGGAGAGAATGCGTCGGAGCGTCGCGATGCTGCCGCCCGCGCGACCGGCGAGCGCACGCGCATCATCCGGTTTTTGACCTATGCTTTCCAGTGCGTCGGCGAGGTCCACGCGCCGAACATCGCCGAGGGAGACACCGTCTCTCAGCTGCGTCTCGGGGCCGTGGACGGCGTAGACGTGATGGCCCGCCTGGGCGATGCTTTCGGCAAACCCCGAACTTGCGCCGCTCATCACGATGATCTGCGGCTTCATCGCGACGGCTATTTCGCGGACCGCGCTATCTGACTCAGCCACGAGCGCATGCGTCCGGTACGTCTCGCGATAGGCTTCCGGCAGCTGCCGGATCGCCGCGAATAAAAATGCGATCGCTTCTTCCATCTCAGCGGCCTGCACATGCAGCACGGACTGCGGCGCCTTGAGCCACGCGAGAACATCCATCGCCTCGCGATCTCGGCCTGCCAAAACCACGCGCTCCGTTAGCGGGGGCGTCGTAGCAAGCGCCCAACGGCGCCACGCCTCGTCGAGAGACGCTACACCGGAAACGGATCGCTTATTGAGGCGAACCGCAAGCCAATGGGCCACCTGCACGTGCATTGCCAGCCACTGCACGAGATCGTGCACGTCGAGCGCGCGCACGTCTTTGAATATCCCGGATTTGCGGTGCTCTGCGGCCCACGTCTCTTTGTTCTTCCAGGCGCGCATCGCGACGACCACGTACGTCGTCGCCGCGCGCGTCGCGCCATCGCCTTGCGCCGCGCGCTTCGTAAAGTCGCTATCCGCCTTCGTCTGCGGGTTCTTTTTAACCGAGAGCTCCCATCGCGATGACCCCGCGGGCACGTAATCGGCGAAACGCGGCGATTCGCACGTCCCGTCCCAGCCCGGATCCCGCACCCCTTCGTCGGCCGGAAAGCGCAAAACGGCGTCGACTCCCGCCGACGCGCGTATCAGCATCGAGACCAGTGTCGGGAGCCCGGATTGGCTATCGAGGCGTTCCGCCCAGCCGCTTAAATCGGCCGAGGTGATCAGCGGGATAGGTCGGCCGCCGTCGAGCTGCGTAAAGCCACCGTTCCCGCTGGCGAGCACCACACGACCGCCCTCACACAGAACGCCGCCGTCTTTCAACGCAGTCTCGAGCGCCTCGACGCTGTTCGCGATCGGCGTACGCGCGCCGCGCTCGAAGTCCGCGATCGTTGAGACGGCCGTCTGTGCGCGTTCGGCAAGATCGCGCTGTGTCCAAGCAAGCAACGCGCGCCCAGCGCGGCAAAGTTCCGGAGTGAGAGCCACGAAGTCATATTACCTATATGACGTCAGATCGTCAAGGTGAGCGATGCCTCAATGAAAGTGCTCCGCGGTTCCGCCTGTCTTTGCGCCTAGACAGACCGACGCCTTGGCATTCACCCAGGGGGCACTCCGTTCATTCGGTAGCAGTAGCCCCGCTTTCCCAGGAAGGCTAGTTGAATAAAAATGCTGGGTTGAAGAATCCTTCAACTTGTGCTATTCTTTCAACTGATGCGGGACTCGACGGTTGCACTATCGGCCGCCAAGCGGGCCTTAGAGAGCTACACTCGGCGACCGGTCCGCCAACTTACACCCCGCGGTGCCGACGCCGTTTTCCACGTCGGCGGCCAGCGCTTTATCGTCGAAGTGAAGTCGAACGCTCGGAGCGCCAGCGTCGCCCGCGCGGTCGTGCAGCTACAGGAAGCACGCAAACGGGTCCCCGATGCGGCGCCCCTTTTAGTGATTCCCTTCATGGGCGAAACCGGCGCGGAGATTTGCCAACGAGAAGGGGTGAACTGGATTGATTTGCGCGGTAACGCAACCATCGATACCGATGCTTTTCGGATCTATGTTCGCGGTAAAGACGATGTCGTCGTCGAACCGGAGCCTCCGTCTTCCTCCGCGGTCAATCCGTTTGGCCCAATGGCTTCCCGGGTGGTTCACGCGATGCTTTTAGAGCCGCACGACCCGTGGAAGCGGACGCAGATCGAAGCGGTGACCGATCTAGATAAGGGCTACATAAGTAAGATCGTCGACGCTCTGCTCGTGGGTGGATATATCAAAGAAGTCAAAGCTGGGCGCGCACGCGAGCTGCGAGTGAGCGAACCCCTGGTGTTGCTCGATGCCTGGCGCGAGCGTTACAAACGGCCAGCGATTAAGGCGTATGGGCTAGTAGCTGCGCATAGCGGCGCTGAGGCGATGCGAAAGGTGGAGGACGTGCTCGCGAATACACCACATGATCACGCCTTTACCGGCCTAGCCGCAGCCGCCCGCTACAGTAGCTTTGGCGCGTTTCGACGCGTCGACGTCTACGTGGAGGGCTTGCTTTCAGACGACGTTTCGTCGGCATTGAATATTGGCTTGGAACAACGCGGAAGAAACGTGGTACTCTATGGAAACTTCCCCAGCGTTCGCATCGGTCGTCAAACCAAGGATCATTTGCCGCTCGCAAGTCCTATTCTGACGTACTTGGATCTGACCAACACGGGCGAGCGTTCGGAGGAGGCAGCCGAAGAAATGCGTCGTTACGTGGTGCAGCAATGGAAATAACAGGCCGCAGCATCAACGAATATACGCCCGATGGATTGCTCTTAGTCAAACGTACCTGTTTGACGATCGCGCAAACGCTCGGCGATGCAATGGAAAAGGACGCAGTTATCGTTGGTGGCTTGGTGCCCGTCCTACTCTACCAGAACGTTCCACCGGTTTGGGAGTATGGTGAGCACGCCGGGACGGCCGACGTTGATCTCGCGCTCGATCTGGTGATCCTCGACCGCGAGCGCTACGAAAACGTCGCCGAGCGCCTGCGGCATAATGGGTTTCGCCCCGACGTGAACGACAGGGGCAATCTGGTTCGTCAGCGGTGGCGATCTGAGCAGGGCGGTTTGGTCGATTTTGTGATGCCGCCCGTTCCTCCGGATACGGAGGGTGGCCGCCAGCAGCCGCTGACCGCTGAACTTGCCGCGATGACGATGGCCGGCCTGGAGCTCGCGTTGCAGCATCGTGTGCCGGTTACGCTTGTCGGGCGCGACCTTGAGGACCGAAACGTTGAGCGCACGGTTCCGGTCTGTTCTCCGGAAGTCTTCCTGGTACTCAAAGGCTTGGCATTAGCCGGACGTATGAAGTACAAGGACGCCTACGATATGCATTACATCCTGTTGCACGATTCGAAGGGCGCTGGTGGTCTCGGAGGCGCCGTGCGCGCGCTCTGCCCCAATGAGACCATCACGCGCGCGCTGGGTTTTCTGGAGCGTGACTACCGCGACGTCGACAGCCGCGGCCCTCGCGATGTGTGTGCATTTCTCGACGAGCTGGAAAACGCTGAGCTGGCCGGCCAGGCCCTTGCGTACATGCGTGAGTTCTTGAAAGAAGCGCAGAATTAAGGTGATGGTCGGATCCGCATCGACAGCGGATTCTCCAGGCTTAAAATGGCAATGGCAGTCTACACTACGACGACCTGCCGGACGTGGCGTTACTCCTGGCCCTTACCGCATTCACATTACAGTCAAGGGAGCGGCCCTGACCTTCATCCCCAAATGGAGCATTGCTAGTGCTGAGCGCGCAGCGGAAGAGGTAGTCGGGCGTATAGCATAGGCGCTATTGAATAGAGAACCCTCAGATCGAGTGCTATGACTAAATCTCACTACGAGTCGTTAAACGAAGACCGCGTCGAATCGCAGAGGACATTGCTGTGGAGAAACCGCCCCCAGAAGTAACGGTCCGAGGACTAAAGGCCGTCCTCATGATTGTCGTCTTTAAATATCTGATAAAGGTGCCGGGAGAGTTCGCGGCGCGCCTTCGGCTGCGTGACTACCTATTCAACTTGAACTGGAAGCAGAAGAAAAGCCCAACGCCACGCGGCCAATCAACCGAGGGCGACGTTAACAACGTACCTGCAGCGACAGAACCTGTCCAGCCTGCCGCAACGCCTTCGACTAGCAAAACTAAAGAGTCGATGGCGCCTGACGTGACCGACGAAGAAATCGCGCAATACGCCCCTCATTTCATCGTTCCGCTTCCCCGCAGGTTCTACGGACTCTGGTCGCAGGCCGTAAAGAGCGCCTACAAAATCCGCTACAGCCTTTACAGCAAGAGCACGCTGGCGAGCAATACCGACCTGGTTGATCTACCTCCGCAGCTGAGGCGAGCGTTCCTCGCCGGTGCTGCATTATGGGGCAGCAACGTTTGGATGGCGGTGACGTTAGGCCTTGTAACGCTACTTCTTGCTGCCATCATCGTGGTTGCGTTCTCGATATGGTGTGCCTATGGGTCATTCAATGTCATAGTTGCTGCCCCAGTAGTTAAAGTGATTGCGGCTGCCTGTACCGCATACGTCGCGGTCGTTATTCTCGTTGCCGCACTTCTTGTAGCCTACGCGATTCCGGCGCTCCTTTTTAAGGCTTCCGCTTGTGCAAGGCGCTATCGTCTCTGCCTTACTTTACGTCGGGCTGATAATCGGAAGTTCCGGCAATCCCGCGTCCACGTTGCTTACCTTCGCTTGCTATGCTGTCATAGTTTTTCGGGTTAGGCTTACTGCATTTGTGCGCCCTGCGGGGTTTCTCATCAGTTTCACGCCGCTGCTTCTTATTGCATGGCTAAAGGTAGTCCCACTTGCGGTTGTCACGGCGGCACAAATGTTAGTAGTACTCCAATTATTGATCCTTGGGGCTTGGTACGTTGGCACGTTGCTATGGCGGCTTCGAGAGCGACTATACCGCCGTGATTTCCCAATGAGCCTTTCCACCGATGCCCTCGCGTTTGCAGTATTCATCTACGAAAACGCGAGTCACATGCCGCCGGACACGAGCCAGGCTCCCGCTGAGCGCAGAGTACTGCAAAGTCTGCGGACCGTAGCATCGCTTATGCGTGCTATTGCCGCATCGCTTTTCGTAAATAATGCTATGATTGACGGTGAAGTCGAGCGGATGTTCGAGCGATGCGCTGCCACGGTTCGGGAAATCGCTGTTTCGGTTGCGCTCCCCGACGAACAAAGCCGAAGCCGGACGCTGAGTAAGCTATTTGACTTGCTGATAGCCGCTTGCAAAGAAAACTGGGGGAGCTTCGCGACGCATGCTCCGGTGGCGAACTTGGCGCGAAGCGATCGTGCGGCGCAAGTGTTTAAGGTCCTTCACAGAGTGGTTGCGATTGTGATTATTGCTGCTGCCATATATGGCTTGCAGTATGTACACGGATCGTGGCTTACGGATACGCTGCGCGGGTACATTCTAAGTATACTGATCGCCTACGACCTTGGCCTCGCGTTGGCATTGTTCGACCCAGACCTTGTCAATGCGAGCACCCGAATCTTGGGAGCGTTGCGAGACAAAGCCGGGCAATAGCAATGCAATGAAACTTGCATCGAAGCGCGCCTGGACCATTGGGTAATCGGCATCACGGCCGACCATTACTTGCACATCTGCCGAAGCCGGGACGCCCAAAGAACCAGCGGCCTTCGAACGGCTTGCCAGCTAAGGGTCGGGGCCTTTAGTTACACCTTAGCTACACGTAAAGAGGACGGGTATCGCGGAACCGTCTGAAATCGAACGAAGTTTTTGGTAGCGCCAACGGGAATCGAACCCGTGTATCGGGGTCCCGGCCGCTCCCGTCGAATACCCGAGAATCCTTTTCTGTACGGGTTTTCGCGTTTTTGNNCAGGCTGTTGCTTGCCAGCCGTTCCGACCTCAGCTCACCAACGTCGGAGATTGGCACGTGTCGCCGGGGCACCGAGAGGCACACTCGATACTACGAGTACCTACACAATAAAGAGATTGCGTTCGGGATGGATCTTCAGTTCGGACCGGGAATCCCGGGTATTAGCCGATGCCGGAGATTATCTTCACGTAATGGAGAGGAGTATAAAATGCGAACTTTCGAGGTTAGCCGCCGTGCTTTGAGCATTGGCGTGGCTGGGGCATTACTCTCTGCGTGCGGCGGATCATCGGTGCCGATTGCGACCGATTACGCGATCGGTGCCGGCGGACTCAAGTACCATCAAACATTCTCTTATACCGGCGGCGAGCAAACGTTCATCGTACCAGCGGGCGTGACGCAACTTGCCGTAGTCGCCCTTGGCGGTAAGGGCGGCGGCCGGGCGGTAAACGGGGCCAGCTATGATCCTGGAGGCTCCCCTGGACGGGTTTACGCGCTCATTCCCGTACAACCCGGCGATAAACTCCACGTTTTCGTCGGTGGATGGCCAGGCTATTACGGTACAGCAGGCGGATTCAACGGTGGCGGCATCGGTGGTGGCGGAACATACGCAGCGTATGGCGGCGGTGGCGCATCGGACGTTCGCATGGGTGGCGATAAGTTGAAAGATCGCGTTGTTGTTGCCGCGGGCGGCGGCGGCGCAGGTAGCTGCTACTACTACTGCTCGGAACCAGGAGGGAACGGTGGTGGCTTGACCGGCAAGCCAGGAGGCGGCGGCGGTGGTACTTACGGCAAAGGCGGTGGCGGGGGCACCCAGCGCGCAGGCGGTTCGGGCGGCGCCGGCGGTCAGGGCAAGCAAAGCGGCGGAAATGGCATGCCCGGCGGCAACGGAGCGTTAGGCCTCGGCGGCAGCGGCGGCACTGGTGGGACGCCGAGCGGTTCTTACTACCTTGGATTTCCCGGCGGTGGCGGTGGCGGCGGGTATTACGGCGGCGGTGGCGGTGGCGGCAGCGCTTCCGCCGGCAACAGCTACAGCGAAGGCGCCGGCGGCGGCGGCGGATCGTCGTACGTCGAGCCGAGCGCGATCAAGTCCCGCTTGCGGACGGGCTGGAAGAAAGCAAAGGGCGCCGGGCAAGTCGTCTTCAGCTGGAACTGAAATTAGGACATCGCCTTTCGACACGCGAGTTCGAGCCTTCGCTGCACGCTGCCGGGCGACCAGTTCCTCGATGACTACCACGCCTGGTGCCGGCGCATCGGCGGGCTACTGCCGCGCCATGATCATATTCATGACTTCTTCACGATTCAGAAGGTGGTCGGTGTCCTCACCGCTTGTTTCAATAACAACAACGTCGATCGTCGCATTGAACGCGCTCTTTTCCGGCGGCATGTCGGGCGTTATCGGAGAGCCATGCTTGACGCCGACGTCGGACGTCTCGTCCGCAGAGAATACCGCTGGAACGGTCCGGTCAACGCGGCCGTCGCCTACGGCTTTCCCATCGATAAAGAGCGTCACGGTTGCACCTTTGGCGAGGCCGCCGCCGTCGTAGGCGAACTCCATCCTAATCTGATGCTTGCCCGAAGAGAGCACTTCCGTGGACGTTATGAGGAACTTTTGAAGTCCAAGAAAGTTGTAGATGTATGTGAGCTTCCCGCCTTTGACGTAGAACATCCATCCACCACCGATCCCGCCTTGCGACAGAATCGTTCCCTCGGCTGTCGTTCCTTCGGGAACGACGACCTGCGCCGTAATCGAATGGCTCTTATTCTTGACATTGATGAGCCCGTTCTCATTGAGGCCGCCCATGCCGCTAGCGAGGACCTGGGATGTGCCACTAATGAGGACCGGCCGTCCGGCAGTATCGGAATTCATTCGTTCCGACATGCGATCGTCCATCGGTAAGACACCGTTGCGCGTCGCTTCGATGACCCAAAGACGTTGCAACTCGTGCAGCTTATCGGGCATCTCTTTCGAGAGATCATGCGCCTGGGACCAATCCTTTGTCGTGTCGTACAACTCCCACACATCGTCGTCGAAAGGCAGCATTTTTGCAGTCATGAGCCACGGGGTGTTATGGCGCGTGACCGCCGTCCAGCCTTTGTGATAAATACCGCGATTACCGAACATCTCGAAATATTGAGTTTCGTGGCGTTCGGCCGCTTTCGCGTCGTCGAAACTGTAGCGCATGCTCACACCCTGCATCGGAACTTGCCCAACGCTATTGACCATGTAGGGCTCCGGAAGCTGAGCGGCCTCCAGGATAGTGGGGGCCACGTCGATGACGTGATGAAACTGATGGCGAGTCTCGCCCTTGCTAGCGATCCCTTTCGGCCAGCGAACGATCGTACCGTTGCGCGTGCCGCCCCAGTGCGACGCGACCTGCTTAGTCCATTGATACGGTGTGTCCAGCGCGTGCGCCCACCCGACCGCGTAGTGATTGTAGGCTTCGGGACCGCCAAGTTTATCGATGCGCTCCGTAAGGAATTCGACGGTTTCAAGTGCATTCATACCGTTAAATGAGATCATTTCGCTGAAGGTGCCCTGCGGCGTACCTTCGGCCGAGGCGCCATTGTCGCCGATGATGTAGTAGATCAAAGTATCGTCGAGCGCTTCCACTTGTTCGAGCGCATCGATCAGCCGGCCAATATGGTAATCGGCGAACGAAAAGAAGCCGGCGTATACTTCCATCTCGCGCGCGAGAACGCGCTGGAATTCCGGGGTATGAGAGTCCCACGAGGGAATCTCTTTCGGTCGCGTCGTGAGCTCGCAATCCTGCGGAATGACTCCGAGCTGTTTTTGACGCGCAAAGGTCTCTTCGCGCAGTTTGTCCCAGCCCTCATCGAACTTGCCTTTGTACTTGTCAGCCCACTCTTTTGGTACGTGGTGTGGTGCATGCGTTGCCCCTGGTGCAAAATACATGAAGAACGGCTTATCGCCCGCGAGCAGTCGCTGCTGGCGTACCCAGGCAATCGCGCGATCCGTCATATCCTCCATGAAGTGGTAGCCCTCTTCAGGCGTCTTCGGCGGTTCGACGGCTTTCGTACCCTCGTGAATCGCGGGATACCATTGATTGGTCTCACCTGCGACGAAACCATAGAAGTATTCAAATCCGGATCCAGTCGGCCAGCGATCGAACGGTCCAACGGGGCTGGCTTCCCACACTGGGACCTCATGGCATTTGCCGAACTGCGCAGTCGAATAGCCGTTGAGCCGAAGAATTTCGGGAAGCGGCGCCATCGAGTTTGGCCGCATGGAATTATAGCCTGGGGCCGAGGTTGCAATCTCGGTGATGCCACCCATTCCGACGGTGTGGTGGTTGCGTCCGCTAAGCAGCGCGGCGCGCGACGGCGAGCACAACGCGGTCGTATGAAAACGCGTATAACGCAGGCCGTCTTTGGCGATTCGTTCGGCGGTGGGTGCGGCACATGGCCCCCCGAAAACACTCGACGCTCCAAAACCAACGTCGTCGATCAGGACGATAAGGACGTTTGGAGCGCCTTTGGGCGGTCGCAAGGGCTTGATGGGTGGAAACTTTGAGTCTGGGTCTTTTGCATCATAGGCCACGAAGCCGGCGTAAGGCTTGTCTGGGATCGGTAGTACTTCGCGCTGTATGGGCCTCTCTGAATCCGCTGAAGCGTTTGAAGTCGGCATTTGTCCTCCAAAAGACGCGACAAACCCGTCGCCCGGGCTGGGGGCTTAGCTATACGACAAGCACGAAGCGCATCCTTGAAGCGGTCGTCGCCTTGGAGTGAGAGCCTTGCCAATTCGGCGATAATGCAAAAAGGCGTCCGCACAATTAAAGTTCTGTAGGTAATGAGTGCGCAAAAATTTGCATCGCCAAACACTTCATCCATTACGGCGCGCACCCGATGTTCGTTCTCATCGCCAATCTGCACGAATATTGAGCCACTCTCTGACAGCAGGTCACGCGCTACGGTCAGGCGATCGCGCAAATATGTGAGGTAGCTATGGACGCCATCACGCCACGTATCCCGGAAGGCTTTTACTTGCTCCGGTTCGCGGGTAATGTGTTCAAGGCTACCGTCCTTTAGATCTCGGTTAGTCGTAGACCATTGGAAATTACTGTTAAACCTAATGCCGTAGGGTGGATCAAGGTAGATGCACTGCACCTGGTTGCGTAATCCTTCGCGCTCAGCTAAGCTCGCCATGACATATAACGAGTCCCCTATAATCATCCGATTCGACCAGTTCTGATCATGCTGGTAGAACTCAGTTCTGTCGACTCCTTTGGGGATGCCGTTAAAATCAGCGAAGAGGTCGGGCATGATTTCTCCCGCCTCGTGCCGTCGTTCCCGAG
The DNA here is from genome assembly GCA_003167155.1 of Candidatus Cybelea tumulisoli. Taxonomy (GTDB): domain Bacteria; phylum Vulcanimicrobiota; class Vulcanimicrobiia; order Vulcanimicrobiales; family Vulcanimicrobiaceae; genus Cybelea; species Cybelea tumulisoli. Next base: position 8,373 of record PMTY01000118.1, on the reverse strand, counting down.
AATCGCGTAGCAGGTCGTCAATCAGCGCCTTCGGGTGAACCTTCTCCTGGATGTAGAGCGGTGGCGCCACGACCACAAGATCTGACCAGTCAAGGTCGTCTTTGCCGCGCCAAACGAGCTGAGGGTCGAGGTCGCGGTTCCGCCGCGCGTAGGCCACTCGTATTGGGGTCTTTTCCGAGACCTGGACGAGTGATTCGTACTCGGCCGTGGGAATGTTCTTTCGCGTTGCCTCATTATGTTTGAGCGACGTCACCGCCTTTGGCGTGGGAAGCCTCTTTGACATCGCTTACTTCCGGGTTGCCGACGCTAGGGCAGCGCCGTCAAGCACGCCGTCGAATGCGGCCTCAACGTTGGCTTCGAACTCGCTCTCGATTTGATAAACCTCCGTCAGCTCTACAAAGGCCCATCGACCGTACGTGCTCAAATTGTTAACGCCGGGAACCCAGTATGTTTCCATCGTGGACTTCTTCTCCTTAGCATCTTCGCGGCGGTAGCCTTTAATCTCGACGATCATGTTGAGTAGATTATTATTGCCGTGACCATCGTCAATCCGAACGATAAAGTCCGGCCGATATCTACGCGTCTCCGAACCATAGCGATAAGGAACTTCGAATCCGAGCCCCTGGTTCTTGACATAGGAGCGAACACGCGGATGTTTCTCAGCAACGCGGCAGAACTCAGCCTCCCAGTCGCTGTCGAGAATCACCCAATTGATATGACAGCGCCGAGGATCGGCTTCCCAGCGGCTTCGCTTCGATGTATTGAAGTTGACGTGCGCGGTCGATCCGGTGGGATTATAGGGATCAAGGACTGCATTGATTGCCTGCGTACCGATGAACTTTCGATTGATTGCCGCAATGATTTTGCTGCACGCCATATCCGCGAGCGTCTTGTACTTGAGCTGCGCCGGGTAGGTCCCACCCTTGCACATCAGGTACGCGTTGAGCCATTCCTTGGCGATTCGCTTCAGCTGGCCGAAGAGGTAGAGCTTCGGATCCTCTCCAGGATCCCGCCACCGGTTTAGCACCAGGTGGGCGGTCAGTTCGTAAATGACTTGGGAAGGGCGCACATCCCCGGTATGCACTAGGTTGAGGTCCACCTGCTCGCCGATGATGCCCGAGTTCCTCGTCTCGGTAGCACCCACGAGATCAGGGGTGAGCTCTAGGATTGAATCGTCGTTGAAATCAGCCGAAAGCCGTTCTTGAGGCAGTTCGACGCGGAAACCCTCTACGCGAGGGAAACGTATCTCCAGCGCGTCACGGTCTGGCCGAACGGCCTTTACCTGGATCGTTTCGCGGGGTGGCTGCGGCGCCGCAATCACCGGCTTCGCATTGAAATCGAATGGGACGCCGAGCACGTCCGCGTACTCGACGTTGAAGCGCCCTTCTTCATTGAGGTCGTAAGACTGACGACGAAGAGCGCGTCCGATTACCTGCTCGCAGAGCAACTGCGTGCCAAATGCCCTGACGCCGAGCACGTGCGTGACCGTGTTCGCATCCCAACCTTCCGTCAGCATTGCGACTGAGACTACGCAGCGGATTGATCCGCCCAAGCGATCGCGCTTGCCCACGGTGTTCATGACCTCGCGCAGCAGCGTGACATCGTCGAGCTCTTTGCCACCCTTCAGTTCCTCAGCCAGTCTGCCGCCGCGCACCAAAACTTCCCGCCGGAACCGGTCGATCTCGTCGGACGCCATGCTTCGGAAGTTCGGATCTAGCCCCTCGCCTGACTCAAGTTGCTCGCTGTCGATTAGCAGCGTATTGGGACGCGGCAACGGATTCCCGTGTTCGTCAAAATTGCGGAAGAGCTCAAGTCGCCCCGGTAGGTACGTAGTCGATCCATCGTCGTTTTCTCGAAAGAACCCCGAGATATAGTTCATACACGAGCTTCGACGTTGCGGTGTTGTTACAGACGACGATAAAGCACGGGGGCACGTGTATGGCGCCCTTCTGCCACAAGTCGAACGTCTTTGCGTAGTGACCGTAGAGCGCTTCGAGCGCTGTCTGCAGTTGCGCCGGCAGGCTCAGTGGATCGAGCACATTGCCCTTCCCGCGGCCCTTCTTTGGCATCTGCCGACGAATGTGCTCCCAAAGATTACGGAACATGGGCATATCGCCGCCCGGAATGTTGTCGGCGATCGGAACACGGGGTACCTTTACGACCCCACATTCAATCGCGTCCATGAGTGAGAAGTCAGAGACGGTCCATGGGAACAGCGTTCCTTCTGCGTAACCCGAGCCGCTTAGGAAGAATGGCGTCGCCGATAGATCGACGACCCGCGCGACACCAAGTTTGCCCTTAACGATTTCGAGACCTGAAATCCAGACGCGAGCGGCTTCCGTGTTTTTCCGAGCCTCAGCCTTTTCGTCGCCTTTTAGATCACCTTCAGCCTCGACTCCGGGTTTCTCCCGATAGCAGTGATGTGCTTCATCGTTGAGGACGAGGATATTCTTCATCCCCATCTGCTCCGGCATGACGCGCTGAAGCATCTGTCCTTCCGTCTCCAGCGTGTTCAGCTCGCCGTCGCGCCCTTCAAGGAGCGATCGTCCTCCTTTGGAAAGCTCCATGCGTTCGCGCAATTTGAAGGCATGATAGTTCGTTATCACGATCTTCGCGCGGTTGATATCTTCGATCATATCCCCCGGCACTAACTCGCGGCTGGAGTAGTAACTGTCAGGATCGTTCGGTTGGAGTACACGAAGTCGATCTTTAATGGTGAGGCCGGGCGTTACGACAAGAAATCCGCGAGTAAAGCGTTTGCTCTGCGGATGGCGGACCGCGTTCACTGTCTGCCAAGCGATGACCATCGCCATAACAGTCGTCTTGCCGGCACCGGTAGCGAGCTTTAACGCGAGCCGCGACAGCTCAGGATTGGCAGCGACGTTCGCATTGTCGATCCACTCAAGGGCGCCCTTGGCGCGGCCTTCGTGAGGAGCCACTTCCGTTAGCCAGATTAGTGTCTCGACCGCCTCGACTTGGCAAAAGAATGGTCGGATGCCGCAGAAGCTGTAAGTGCGCCAATGCTGAAGGAGGCGCGCCGTCTCAGGTGTTACGCGCCAATCGGCGGGATTCGGGCGTAGTCGCCACTCGTCGACTAGACGACGAATCTCGTTAATGTTCGAGGTTGGATCGTATTGTTGCGCTTCGGTCGAAAGCCCGCGACCCTCGTCAAAAATGAACGCGGCTTGCGCGAGAGAGCCTTTTTGCTTCTTCGGTTTGGGAATCGGCGTAACGAATTCAGCCTTGCGGCGCCCTTCGATGATTCTCTGCGTCGGCTGACCCTGTACGTCGAGCTCCCAATGTCGTTGCGGATATTCATAAGGCGAATTCAGGATCGGATCGCTGAAAAAGCGATCTACGGAGGACGTGATCTCGGTCGTCATGTTAGGAGTCCGCCTTCGGATCGCATTCCAGCACGAACGCTGCGATCGCGCCGACGATCGTCACGGCCAGTCGCGCGTGTTTCCTATCAAGGCCAACAAAGCCATCGGCCTTGCCATGGCCGGAGCCGTAGGCATTGCGCAACTCCGCGATGGTTCCGGAGAGTCCAGACAAGTTACCGAGAAGGCGCTTCAGAATTGCTTCAGCCTTCGCAGCATCAGTAATTCCCGGCGGGACGACGAGGAGCACATCACGGATCGCTTTGAGCATCTCAGTAACGTCGGCGGCGGCGTCGATCGCTGTGCGGTGATTCTCGGCAACGGTACGAAAGACGGCTTCGAGCAGCTCCTTCGCATCGCCGATCGCTCCGGCGGGATCAGACTCCACCTTTCTTTCGGCGGCGTGAATTCTTTCGTGGAGACCTCTTAGATCGAGTTGTCGCGTAACTGCTACTGCTCCGGAGATCAGCACGCCGGTTGACTCGGTGATACGAATCCCGTCCCATTCAAACCCGTCGCGACGCAGATTCACGATGAGAGTAAGCGGATCGGCGCCAGGGGCGCGAAACTGCTGACTCAACGTCGTCATCATGTGGGCGAGCGCGACGAGTAACCGCGATACACCTTCTGGTCTCGTTTGGTCCGCGGAGGCAACATAGTCCATGAAACGCGTTCGCCGCTGACCTTGAAACTGCGCGCGTCTCCAGCGCTCCCAAGCGGAATGCCGGCGGCGCCGAATGCATCGTGGATCTCCCGCAGCACGAGACTCGAAGCGGCATTTCGGAACTGAACGATCGTTCCGTCGCTGATTGTCGGGTACAAAGCCTTCTTTGGCTTGCTTGCAAGGTGCTCGTATAGCAGGTCGGCGTTTTCCAAGATCCTTCCTCCGGCGCCGCCTCCCTCTTCATCACGGGTCTGGCCAGGGCCCGGGTGTGTCAGAAAATCGCCATGCTTTTCTGACGGCCGTGGCCTTGCTCTTTGTCAGAAAACCGATTATATTTTCTGACAAATGACTTCGCAATCCACCTCCGAGAGCGTGCGCCAGGCCGTTCGGTCCTCCGAAGACCGGGTTTTTACCACCAGAGACATCCTAAACCAGAGTCCCGGCGCGACGCGGACCCTGGTGGATCAGGTCATCTCGCGCATGGTGCGCGCCGGAGAGCTCCAGCGCCTGAGCCGGGGCCTGTTTAGCCGCCCTAAGATTCATCGCGAGCTGGGCCCCTTGGCGCCCCTAAGCGAGGACATCGCGGCCGCCGTGGAGCGCAGCATCGGGATGCCGGTCATACCGAGCGGGGCCCTGGCCCTTCACGCGCTTGGCCTGTCCCAACAGGTGCCGGCGCACCTCGACTTCAAGACCGCCGGCCCGACACGCACGATTTGGGTCGGCAAGCGCCAAATCCGGTTAAAGCATGCCTCGGCGCGCCGCTTTCGCGTGCGCGCGCGCGTCGTCCCTCTCGTCATCGAAGCGCTAAGCGCACTCGGTCGCCGGCGCGTGAACGAAGACACCGTGAAGACGCTGCGACAGGTCATCAGCGAGCGCGATCGCGCCGAACTACTCAAACACATCGGCGACGCTCCCGTCTGGATGCAACTGCATCTTCGCCGGATCGCCGCTGCATGAAATGAAGTTCCAAGACATCCTTCGTATGTCGCTCGTCGAACGTTCCGATTATGTCGTAGCTGCCGCAACGAAACTTGGCATGAGCGAACTGATCATCGAAAAAGATCTCTGGGTCGTATGGATGTTGGAGCAGTTGTTCGCGCTGTCACCGCAACTCGGGCCCTTCACGTTCAAAGGCGGAACGTCACTTTCCAAGGGTTTCAACGCGATCCAGCGATTCTCAGAGGACATCGACATTTCGATTGACCGAGCAAGGCTTGGTTATCCAGACGATGCGTTCTTCTACGGTGCGAGTTCCGGAAAAGAGAGGAAACGGCGCGTCGACGAGATTCGCGCGACGGTACACGCTTACACAATAGACAGCATCCTTCCGGCACTTCGGACCCGGCTATCGCAAGAACTCCGCGACGGTTGGGCGCTGGACATCGACGCGGATGGCTGCCTGCGATTTCGGTACCCTACAGCTCAGCGTGGCGAAATAGGCTACGTAAGACCGGACGTCCTCATCGAGTTTGGACATGCAGACTCGTGGCCTGCTCAAGACATAACCGTAGCACCCTACCTTGCCGAATGCCTTGACGCTGTGGCCGGTTCTGTCAACGTTCGAGTGCTCGACCCGCAGCGCACGTTTTGGGAGAAGGCGACGATCCTCCACGAGATTGCCCATCGCGACGAAGCGACCGGCTTTCCGCAGCGCTACTCCCGGCACTACTATGATCTCGCCGTGCTTTCTCGGTCCGACATTGGAGCCCGAGCCGCCCGGAATGCTGATCTACTCGTGGCCGTGGCACGGTTCAAAAACGTCTTCTTCTACTCTGGCCGCGCTCGTTACGACCTAGCCAAGCCTGGCACGCTACGGCTCATGTTTCCGGCCCACCGACGTGAGACAATCGCCGCAGACTACCGGGAGATGCAGCCGATGCTTTTCGGTAATGTTCTCTCTTTCGACGAGGTCTGCGAACGCATCACGGAGCTTGAAGCGCAGGTCAATGGGCTCGCCGAGTAATCGGGCATCCTCATAGGGACCAGCCGCTGTGTGCTTGCCTGCCTTAAAGACTTTCTGCCATCGCGGAATCGGCTGGGTATTCTCAAGCCTGTGATGGGCGCCTATCGGAAATCGGCGCTCTCGGGCGAACCTGCAAACGCAGCCACGCCATCTGCGGCGAGGCGAGGACGCGCGGGGTGAGCGGCAGCATTGCGGGCTGAGCGGGCCGATAGGCCCGCGACCCTGCCCCGGATCTGGTTGGACGGACGACGCCGGCAGGCGTTGTACGTACAACCACCGGCTTGCGTCGTGAAAAACCCTCGATGCCCATCAGGCGACAGTTACAGGAAGATATCGCATCGCTCAATGAAGTGATGCGGCAACGCAGCGTCAGAGCAGTGGAAGTGCAGCGCGATCGCACCCAAAACGTTACGCCTGCTGCCACAGTCCTGATGGCCGCAACGCTATGACGCAGCAGCGCCACGCGAATCAGAGTGCAATGCCGAGCGATCCGCCGGGTCATCGACGTGGTACCTGGCGTAAGCAGACGTACGACAAACCTTGGACAAAAAAACTCGGCGGTCGCTGAAGTCACGGAGCCGGCGTCACTGCAGATCGCGGCCGGGTCCAGGGTTTGCCCGCGAGGGCCGAGCGAAGCGAGCCCTGGACGCGGCCGCTACAATCGAATCAGCCCGGCTCCGCGCACACCAAGCCTCGTTTGCGATATAATGGGCGTAGCAAAACACGCCTGACTTTCGCCCGCATTATAATGCGTGGGAAAATCGCCCTGCAGCTTGCCGCTGCGGGGTTTTTTGTTTCGGAGTTCACATAAATGAACCGTAATGGCAACTTGGAAAACGCGCGCGACATCCTGAGCGTGCGGGACGTACAGCAGATCCTTGGCATCGGACGGAACGCGACATACGAGCTAATCTCCTCCGGGCGATTAGCTTCGGTACGCGTCACGCGCCGTCGGATCGTCGTCACACGGAAGGCGCTCGAAGCATTCCTCGGCCTCTCGGCGAATAGCCCCGGTGAACAACGATGAAAGGCTACATCACGCGCGGGCGATCTGGCGGCACCTGGTACCTGCGCGTCGAATTATCCCGCAGCAACAACGGCAAGCGCAGGCAGCGCCGAGAAACTGTGCGGGGAACGAAAGCCGACGCGCAGCACCGGTTGCGCGACCTGCTACGCGAAGTTGAGGGTGGTGGTTACATCGGCTCCGATGGGCAGACGATCGCCGAAATGGCTAAGCGATGGCTCGCGACCAAAGAGCACCGCGTCGCCGCCAAGACTTACACGTTCTACGCATCACACGTCCGGCTCTACATCGTACCCGCATTCGGATCGTTGCGGGCAGAGTCGCTACGGCCCTCGCACGTCGAAGCCGCACTCGCAGCGTGGGCGCGCGGCAACCGCAACGATCGAGAACGCGGTATGCTATCGTCCCGCTCGGTCTCGCATCTCTTCAGTACGCTGCGCACGTTCCTGCGCTGGAGCGTGAAGATGGGCCTGGTGGTCCGAAACGCAGCCGACGCCGTCGACCCGCCGCGCTTCGAGCGCAAAGAGATGCGCGTGCTCGATGCCGCCGGGGTCGCGCGCCTGTTACGAGCAGCGCACGGGAGCGAACTCCAAACGATCGTAGCCGTCGCGGTCGGCACGGGTCTGCGGCGCGGCGAGCTACTCGCGCTGCGCTGGTCCGACATCAACCTCGATGCGCGCCGACTTACCGTGCGCCGCTCGCTCGAGACCGTCAAAGGCGTCACGCGAACGAAGGCGCCGAAGACCGCGCGCAGCGCGCGAACGATCGCGTTGCCGCGCTTCGTTGTGGGCGCTCTGCGCGAAGAGCTCAGGCATCGGGATGAGCTGCGCCGTGCGCTAGGGATGAAGCAGACGGAGGACGGCTGGGTTTTCCTGCGCGGCGACGGTGCGCCGTGGGAGCCCGGCGCGTTCTCGCTCTCTTTCGCCCGCTTCGTCAAGCGCGCGAAACTCCCGCACATTCGCTTTCACGACCTGCGCCATTCATTCGGGACACTTGCCCTCGCCTCGGGCGTCGATCTGCAGACCGTCTCACGCGCACTCGGCCACGAGTCGACATCGATCACCTCACGCATTTACCTGCACGCCGTCGAGACTCTGCAAGACGACGCGGCGGCACGCATCGATGCACTGCTCGGGAATGCGGTAACGAGTGCCCTTGCGACGCCGGTAAGCCCCGCAAAGCTCGTTGAGTCCGTGCCACAACGGTGCCACGTGCCATCGTCGCGAATGAAAAACGCTCGTAGATTTGCGCGTTCGGTGGTAGCGCCAACGGGAATCGAACCCGTGTATCGGGGTCCCGGCCGCTCTCGTTGAATACCCGATAGTCCTTTCCTGTACGGGTT
>PMTY01000060.1 GCA_003167155.1 Candidatus Cybelea tumulisoli | reverse complement strand
TCTGCTGCCACCACGCCGAGCGGGAAGTCGAAATTGCCCGTAAAGACCTCAGTCGGCGAACCGCCGGCCTGGTAGTTGAAAACCTCGCCGTCGCCGTTACCCGCATCTCCGCAATAGACAAGGCCCGGAACGATCCAGGTCTGCGCGCAGTCGCTGGAACCCGAGAACGATACAGTGCCCTTCAACGTCGCCGTCGTTCCGCTGACGGTGTATTGATACATCGCGTTCGCTTCCTGATCGAAGACGGTGAGGTAGGTACCGTCCCACTGCACCGAGCCAGGAAACTCCGGAGAGTTGTTCGTTGTGATCTTTTCGGACGTACTGCTGCCCCTCGGGAGCTCGATGAGCTCGAAGCCGCCGTCACCAAAGCCGTCGGCGAAGAGATTCCCCTGGTTGTCGTAGCCGTCGAAGTACTCTGCGTCCAGCGGCGTGGTGTAAACGGTGCCCGAGCCGCTTGCGTTCTTGAAGATCACGACGTCGCCGCCGCCCGAGCCATACAAGATCCCGACTGCAAGGTCGCCGTTGGTATCCATGGCGCAGCTGGATGGCGCACCGTAGGGCGAAGACAGAATCTTGATCAGCTTCTTGGGGACCCGGTACTCCGTGATCAGGTCACCGCCCGCGACGATCCAGATGAACTTCTTCCCATACCCGTAAAGGACGTTCGTGCACGCTTGGCCGCCGACGTTATCGATCGTCCCGACCTGTTCGTCGCTCCTCGGATAATCGAAAATGCTGGCGTAGGTACCGTAGTCGTTGACGATGTACTCAAATTTCTTCACGCGCCAGTCGGGAAGAATCGTCGGGTAACGGGTCAGTGCGCCCAGATTCGGGTGCGCTGCCGTTACCATGCGCGCAGCGTTTGNNCGTATTTCACGAAACCACTCGTGTTCATAACGTTACTCCTTTTCGGGTAGACACGATTCGCTTTACTTCATTAGCCTGGTTACGGAGTGAGCGCAAAGAGCCCGCCAGTATTGCCGCAGCCGCGCAGATCCCTAACGCGTAGCTGAGACCCGAAATCCTCATTGCGATGCCTCCTGGAGGATGGAACGGATCGGCGGCTAGAACTGTTCGGCGCTCCGCGACCAGCCGCCTCGGCTTCGGGACGCAAGCGCGGCGGGGAACCGCGGCGGTTGAATGCCGCGATAGGCGGCGCGCCGGGCTCCTCGGCGCGAAACCTACAGCCGACACTTTTGATCACTTACTCGGGATGAAGACCGCTACTGGATCGACGAGTTGCGTATTCGGCCCAGCTATACGGACGCTGGGGCGCACATTTCCATCTGACAAAGCGCGGAACGCTACTACGGACGGATAGTTCTCCCACGTGACCCCGTAGATCCGGCCGCCCCCTTGGCCAGCCCAAACACCGTCTACGCATGAGCGGATCGTCGTCTTGCGGCCAACGATAACGGCCTCGGGTGGCACGTTCCCATTTGCGTCCTTAGCAAATCGTTCAATATATCCACCATCGCACGAGCTTACGTAAAGCCCGTCGGTATTTATTGCGATGCTGTTGGGTGTGTTTAGTTCCGTTTCACTCCCAGATATGAGTTGTTTTGGCTCGGCGTTACCGTTGGCGCCCGGTGCGAACACCACGACCGAGTTTACCTGACTAACGTAGATATCTCCAGCAGCGTCCAAGGCGACACCATTGCTTTGAGTAAGCTCCGTCTGAGAGCCCCCAATGTTTCGGATCGGTGTGACGTTTCCGTTACTGCCCGCCGCAAATTCAAGAACGGACGGTGCCCCCGATCCTTCGCCGCAACCGGATGCGCAGTTAGCAACCCAAAGATTCCCCGAGGAGTCCATCGCGAGATTAATGGGATGGGCAAGATCGGTATATTGGCCGGATATCACGACGTTGGGCGCGACGTTACCGTTGGAGCCGGGCGCAAACCCAACGATCTGGTTTGTATCTATATCAACTACGTAGATTTCGCCGTTAGAATCAACGACAAGCCCACCGACCTCCGTCAGCTGCGTCTCCGAGCCACTGATGACGTTTACCGGGCTAACGTTGCCACCCGACGGGATTGAGTACTCGAGCACCTCGCCCGTAGCGCCTGAGCCAACTTTACTTGAGTTCGCCACGTAAATATATCCGCTAGACTTTGCTCGCTTTAACGGAGCCAGGGTTGCTCCACCCGCCGTCGGCAAGTGTGTGGCATTCTGAAAGCCTGCTGGTGACCCGATCGGCGCCTGCGATCGGCCGCAGCCTACAAGCATTGCGACGGCCACGATGAGGCCTCCGGTGTGGCGGCTAAGACCCAGGCCCGTCATGTCCATTCCCCTTTCTGAAGCGCCTATTTGTTTTTGGTTATCGCGATTGCCGCAACGACGGCGCCAGAAGCACTGTTCTTTGGGTCTTGGCTCGTAAAGGTCAGAACTGCGGAGCGTCCAGTCGCCCTGAACTTCCAGCCTTCAGTTGTATAGTCGCCATTTTCGATGGAGTAGCCGCCGGAAGTATCCCAGGTGTACGTCGTGAACTGATGGTCGATTGAGACCTTCATCGTCTTGATGGTGGGTGGAGAGCCATCATTACCAGAGAACAGGAAGGATAGCGCGTACGATGCCCCCCGCGTTGTGGAGAATGCGC
>PMTY01000151.1 GCA_003167155.1 Candidatus Cybelea tumulisoli | reverse complement strand
CCATTTATGAATCATGACACTAGAATCACTCAAAGGTGATCGACGTGGGCAGTATTCGATCCGCATCAATGGGCAGTATCGTATTTGCTTAGTTTGGCGTCAGGACGGAGCGCACGAGGTCGAGATCACGGATTATCACTAAGGGAAAAGGGAGGCCGATCGTGGCTAGAAAGATTCCGCCGACTCATCCGGGCGAGGTTCTGCTCGAGGAGTTTATGAAGCCGTTTGGTCTGAGTGCAAACGCCCTCGCGACCGATCTGGGGTTGCCGGCAACCCGAATCGGCGACATCATCCATCGGCGTCGCGGCGTCACGCCGGAAACGGGGATTGCGCTCGCGGAGTATTTCGGAACCTCCGTCGAGTTCTGGTTGGGGGTCCAGATGCAGTATGATAGAGAGACTGCCGAGGACGAGATGGGCTTGCAAGTGCGAAAGCGAGTCCGGCGAAGAGAACTGGTGGCCAGCTGAACGTTAGGGAGATCGTGTTGTCGAGGTACCGTGTCAGGTAGACGTGCGCGAAAGTAGCGAGATCGCAATCATTACGGCGACGTTCGCCGCGAGCCCAAGCGCACCAACGTTGATTCCCCACGGCGCGATGTTGAGCAACGCGAGCGGCATCGCGATGCAAATCCCCGCAATGATGCCGGCCGCGACACCCCAGGCGGTCGCGCGGCGCGGCCAGGCGAACGTTGCGATCGCGCCGGGCGCAAACTGCGCGACGCCGTTATAGTAGAGTAGCAGCAGCTCCACGACGGTCTTCTGCGCAGCTAGCCACACGACAAGCGCCAACAGCGCGACGACGACGACGAGTATGCGCGTGAGCAGCGTTCGCGCGGCGTCGCTGGTGGCGAGATCGAAGGCGTCGCCCGCGACGTTCTTGGTGATCACGCTCGCGCCCGCGAGCAGCAGCGCTGAGGCCGGCACGAGCGCGGCGAGCGCACCCGCCGCGGTGACCAAGCCCAGAATCCAGCCCGGATAGAAATGCTGCACGACCAGCAGAAAGGACTGGTCGACGTCGGTACCTTTGAGCCCCGGCGTCACCAGCGACGCGGTGAAACCGGAGAGCAGCATCAGCGCCAAAAAGGTTTGGTAGAAGGGCAAGAGCACGGCGTTTCGGCGCAGCGTGTCGCCGCTGCGCGCGCTGAACATCGCGCTGAACGAGTGCGGCCCCATGAAGAAACCGGTCGCCGAGAGTACGACCGAGGAGACGAACCAGACGATGCCGTGCGGTACGCTGCCGAGCGGAACGACGAGCATCTGCGGATGTACCTGCGCGACGCGATCGAACATCGCCGCGGGCGATCCGAAAAAGCGCATCGGAATCGCGATGCCGGCAAAGAGCACCGCGCCCAGCACGAAGACGTCTTTGACGACGCTCGCCCAGGCGGTCCCGCGCAAGCCCGCGCTAAAGACGAAGAGCGCGAGCACGAGAAAGCCGATGCAGACCGAGACCGTCGCGTCGTAGGCACCGTAGCCGGCGATACGCAGCAGAATCTGCAGGCCGGAGAGCTGCAACGCGACGTAGGGCACGACCATTACGAAGTAGAGCAGCGCGCAGCCGACGCCCAGCGCGCGGCTGTTATAGCGTGTCTCGAAGAAGTCGGGTCCGGTGAGCAGATCGTGCTCTTTGCCGACCTTCCAAATCAGCGGTGCAAGAAAGTAGCCGATCACGTACGCGCAGCCGCCGAAGGCCATCGCGTAAAAGGCCGGCGCGCCGGCCGAATAGGCGAGCCCTGCGACGCCCAGGAACGTGAACGTGGTATAGATTTCGCCCGCGAGCAGCACCCAAAGGAAGAGCGTGCCGAACGAACGGCCCGCGACGATATACTGCGCGGGATCCATCTTGACGTGGCGCACGCCCAGCAGCGCGAACGCAATCGTTCCCAAGACGACCGTACCGGCGATGACCAGCGCCAGGCTGGGGTGGAAGATCACCAGCGACGCTCCACGCGCCCGACCATCCAGAGAAAGGCGGGGATCGAGAGCACCCAGCCCATGATCCAAACCATGAGAAAGGGGAAGCCGAAGATCCGCGGCTCGGCGCGATTAGCCAGCGGCAGCGCGAGGGTGAGTGCGACCAACGGTATCGCAGCGAACAACGCTCGCAACGCAAGGGCTCCCGAGGGAGGGGCAGGCCGCATGGCGGCGCATTTGCCTCGCCATGCAACAACGTCCTTTATCTAGCGCGTCAAATCGTTAACTCATGAGTTCCACACGCTCGAACCTGACGTGCCCGGAGCCGATGCGATCGTGCTTAAGGAGAATGTTGTCACCGCTGCGAACCTGTCTCGCCGATGCGCAGAGGGCTGACAGTCAGGCTACTGCGGCGCGCCGCGCGTGTGACCCTGATTGCGTTGCGATGGAGCCGTAAGCGAAGTGCCAGATGAAATTGAAGTCGACACCAAGGATCTGCAGGAGAGCATCCAGGACCTAAACGACGAGCGAGCGGAGCGACAGCGGGCGGAAAAAGAGGCGGGCTGGCTGCGGTTCATCGGCCTGTCGACGGCGATCCTCGCGGTCTTCGCCGCGATCGCCGCTCTGCAGTCGAGCAATCTGGTCAACGAGGCGCTGATCCATCAGATCAAAGCGTCGGATACGTGGGCCGAATATCAAGCTGACCGGCAAAAGGATCACGTTTATACGATCGCGCTCAACGGTTTGCTTGACGCCGCTGCGGCAAGAACGGCGACGAAACCAGCGACCGCGCGGATCGTGGAGTACCGCTCGAAGATCGCCGGCGAATCGCGTAAGGAAACGGCGCTCGCGGATTCGGCGAGGGATTTGGAGCGAGAAACGGTGGACGAAATGCGCAAACACCACGCGTTCGAGTATTCCGTCGCCCTCCTCCAAGTTGCCATCGCGGTGGGGGCTGTTTCAGCGCTAACCCGAGTCAAGCCGATCTGGTACCTCAGCCTGCTCATCGGCGCAGTCGGTGCCGCCTTCTGCGTTGTAGGCTTCTATTGAGATTGCAACGTTAAGTTGTCGACGTTAACTGCGTAGTTTCCGGCGGCGACCAGTCCGTTGGGCTGCGCGCAAATGATGCCGAGGTTGGGCCCGTAGATCACGACCAGCCCTCCCGGTCCGCATGGAACCTGCCGCAGACCGTAGTTCGACAACAAGGTCGCACCGGGACTGCCGGTACTGACGTAGTAGGACGAGTACCGCTGATTCGCATAGTAAATCGAACCCGCGACCGCGGCCGTCGCCGCTCCAATCGCGAAGGCTCCCCAGAATCCGCCGCCCCAATACGCTCCGTACGGTGCCCAGGCGACGCCCCGATTCCATCCCCAGGCTGGGTAGTATCTGGGATTTACGACGACGCGGCCGCCGTAATAGTAGCCGTTCCTGCCGTTGTTATTGTAATGGTACGTGCTGTAGGTCTTGGTGTTATTGTTGTACACTTTCATGTTGCCGGTGTTCTTGTTGTAGACCGCAGCGTTACCCGTGTTCTTATTGTAGACCCCCGCGGAGTTCTTGCCGTTGTAGGCGCCGCTGGTGTAGCTGCCGTTATTCTTGTTGTAGGTGTTCGAGTTGTTCGTGTTCTTGTTGTACTGCGTCGTCGAGTTCGTGTTTTTGTTGTATGTGGTTGCGGTGCCCGTGTTCTTGTTGTACACCGCGGCGTTCCCGGTGTTCTTATTATAGGCTGCGGAGCCGTTCTTGCCGGTTGCGGCGCCCTTGTTCGGCACGTCGTTGCTCATATTGAAGCCGCGACCTTGGTTGGACGTCGAGCGGGTCGCGCCGCCGCCGCCACCACCGCGGCCGGCGCGTTGCGCCGAGGCCGTTAATGGCGCGGCTGCGAGCGCGATGACGAGGATGAACGATAAGATTCTCATGGTGCGGGCTCCTGATCGAGTTTGCCGTTTCCGGTTACGTACGTACCCTTTGCGGTCTGCATTACGAATACCACCGAGTGGGCGCCGACCTTCATCGTAGAGAGCGGCATCGTCTGATCCTGATCGGTAAGATTGAAGTAGAACGTGGCCGATCGAAACTTGACGGCGTGCGCCTCCCCCCCCTGGAAGAGCGTGAACGCTCCACCCGTACAACGAACGATGTCGCCTTCGTGAGCACAGTCGGCACCACGGAGCACCACCCTCGAGTACTTGTCGGCCGATTCCATCGTCAGCGTCTTGTTCGCTATCTTGAACGTCACGCCGGTATACATTTGTACGGAACCGTCTCGCTGCTGGATCCGGACGTTTCCAGTCGCCGACGCGGGCGCGCTCAGGGCGAGCACGATGGCGACGACGATCAACCCAACTGGCCTCATGCTAGCAACCTTTCGTGGAGCGCAAGAGACTAAAATATAGCACGATTGCGGCTGCGGACCATATCCCAAAAACGCAGGGGGGTTAAATTAAATGCAAGCCGGTACCGAAAGGGCAGCGGCCTCCTGCGCGGCTTTTGCAGGTTGCTGGTGCGTTTAGGTGTAGTTTGGTAGGCCGTTAAGCCTGCGTCCGGCTTGGGGAGGTGCCAACGTGTATGTGATCGCGCTTTTAATGCAACGTGTGGCAGCTTATAGCGCCGTGGTGATTCTCCTATCAGGGTGCACCGCGCCGCTAACTCAGCTTGGAGCACTCGGCTCTATGCAGAACCGTGCGCCAACAACGTACCCGTTGCACCGACCGTTGCCGCAGTCCTCATCTGGGCAAGACCTACTTTATGTCTCCGGTATTGATGCAGTCGGCGTCTATAGCTACCCGAAAGGGGAAATCGCTGGGGCTCCTGGGTACGTTTGAGAGTCCCGGCGGTATGTGCGTTGACCGATCCGGGAATGCGTTCGTTCCGATTTACTACGACGGCCAGGTTCTAGAGTTTGCGCACGGCGATGCAGCGTTCGCCGGCAGCACTCCCATCGCCACGATAGCTACCGCCAACTTCCCGAGGGATTGTTCCATCGACCCCACTACGGGTGATTTAGCCGTAACATTTTGGGACGGCGTCCAGATTTTTAGCAATGGCTCCACCGGCTGGAGGGGCCCGCAAACATACACTCAGCCAGATGGCACGTATTTCGTATACTCTTGCGCATACGACAACTCGGGGAATCTTTTCTTTGATGCCGATACACAGCACTCCCCGTTCCAGCTTACCGAATTGCTCGCTGGCGGCAGCGGCACGTTTACTACCGTTTCGCTGAACCAGGGCTTCAAGTCCCCTGCAGGCATCCTGTGGGATGGCACCTATCTTGCTGTGGCGGATTGGCGGCGCAGGCATTGGACGCAAGTCTACCGTTTTAGCATCCAAGGTAGTACCGGCACTGAGGTCGGCTCGACAAAGCTGGTTGGAGGAAAAGGTACACTGTTCTGGATTCAAGGTTCGACTATTATCTCGCCAGGCAGTGATCGCGGCGAATATGGTGTTGGATTCTGGAAATATCCAGAAGGCGGAAGACCCAAGAAGATAGTTAGCTTCCATGATGGAGCTGCCGGCGTGGCTGTCAGCCCCGGAGGCTAGTTGACGATGATGGAGCCGTAAACAAGTTCCAGATGAGATTGAAGTCGACACCAAGGATTTGCAGGAGAGCATCCAGGACCGCAACGACGAGCGAGCGCAGCGTTAGCAGGCGGAAAAGGAGGCTGGCCGGTTGCGATTCATCGGCCTGTCGACGGCCCGCTGCGGCGACGCCGCCGCCCGAGGAAGGGGCGGGCCGAACGGCGGCGCATTGCTCCGTTTATGCAACAACGCTCGTACATCGGACCCCTCGTCGTCATCGGGATCGTCGTCATCGTCGCGGTGATGGTCGGCAGCGCCTATAACTCATTGGTGACGCTCGGACAAGCCGTCGACGCGCAGTGGGGGCAAGTGCAGAACGTCTACCAGCGGCGTGCGGACCTGATTCCCAATCTCGTCGCAACCGTCAAAGGCGCGGCGAACTTCGAATCGAGCACGTACGAAGCGGTGGCGAAGGCGCGCGCAAGCGTCGGGCAGATCTCACCCCAGGTCGTGCAAAACGCGATCAACAACCCGCAGGACTTCGCGAAATACGCTGCCGCGCAAGACCAGCTTGGCTCGGCGCTCTCGCGGTTGCTGGCGGTCGTGGAAAACTATCCGCAGCTCAAAGCGACGGAGAACTTCCAAACGCTCCAATCGCAACTCGAGGGCACCGAAAACCGCATCGCCTTCGAGCGCCGGAAGTACAACGAGGTTGCCCAGGCATTCGATACGCGGCGCGACACGATTCCGACGGTCTTCTTCGCCGGTCTCTTCGGCAGCAAGTTCAACGAGAAGCCGTACTTCAAAGCGCAGGCCGGCGCCGAGCAGGCACCGGTCGTGAACTTCAGCCCGTGACCAAGGCGCAGCAGGCAACGATCTCGGCGGCTATTGCCGCGGCCGAAGACGGCACGACGGGCCGCATCGCGGTTCGTGAGATTCCCGATCGCAGCGTCGATGCGTTCGAGCGCGCCAAACGAGAGCTTGGGCGCGTCGGCTTGCAGCGTCACGAACACGCTAACGCGGCGCTGATTTTGGTCGCGCCCAAAGCGCGCCAGTTCGCGATTGTCGGCGATCGTGCGCTGCACGAGCGTGTCGGCGACGCGTTCTGGAAGGATCTGGTGAAGGAGAGCCAGCCGTTTTTCGCGCGCGGCGATACCGAAGCCGGCATTCTTTATGCCGTCGCGCGTCTGGGTGAGGTGCTGCGCGCGCATTTTGCGGAGCCCAACA
>PMTY01000003.1 GCA_003167155.1 Candidatus Cybelea tumulisoli | reverse complement strand
ACAAATGCAGAGAGCCTGGCCACCCTTGGTGAGCTGTTTTCCGGCCCGCTTGCCACCGATCCAGCCTTAGTTGTGGCATACCTTGCGAAAAAGCTGTCCGAAGGAGGTCAAGCTCCACAAGACTTCCTGAAAAGTTTAGGCACTATCGCAGAGGGTTTAGCGAACGCCGAAAAGGCCGAGCAGCTCATCAAAGCCGATCCTTCGCTTTTGAAGAAACTCGAAGAAATCACAGCCGAGCGGCGAAACATAGAGACATAAAGGCGTCCCCGACCCGCGTCAACGAGCCGGGGACATTGCAACCGGAGGAAATAGCTCCAGATGCGCAACGACCATACCACGGCCCGCGCGGCCGTGCCAATCCGGGACGGGATCGCCGTTCTATCAGGCTACAACGTACGAATCCGTATCGACCGGCGCCATCTCGCCGTCGAGGACGGCTGCGGCCTCGAACGGCGCGAAGCGCGGTTCTCGAAAGCGCCATCCAGATTGCGGCGGCTCGTTGTCCTCGGGCATACGGGCTTCGTAAGTCTGGAGGCACTCCGGTGGTTGGCCGACGCCAAAGCCGCGCTGGTCGTCATTGATGGCGATGGAACGGTCATCGCGTCAACGGCGCCGCAACGAATCAATGATCCGAGGTTGCGTCGGCTTCAGGCCTTGGCCATCGGCACGCCAATCGGGGTCGAGATTACGCGCGAGCTTCTTGGCCGTAAAGTCGAAGGGCAACGCCGCGTCCTGGCCACGATCGGCGCGCTCGATCCGGTGAAAGCATCCGCATTCGACGAGTTTCTTGGGCGCATCGCCGAGGCTCGTTCGATCGAAGAGTGCCTTGGCGCAGAATCGGTCAGCGCGGCGCACTACTTTCGCGCGTGGGAGAGCCGCGTCGCAGCGCGGTTCGTCAAGCGCGATGCCGCCGCGGTTCCCCAGCACTGGCGGGCATTCGGTGGTCGGAGTTCGCATATTACCGGCAACCCGCGCACGGCGACCGATCCGGTCAACGCGATGCTCAATTACCTCTACGCCTTACTTGAGGCCGAGACACGGATCGCGCTGCTAACTTTCGGAATTGATCCCGGGCTAGGCTTTGCGCATGCCGATGTTTCGAACCGCGACGCGTTGGCGCTCGACGTAATGGAAGCCGCACGGCCCGCGGTTGACTCATGGCTGCTGGACCTGCTGGCGACCCGTCCGCTCAAAGTGCGCGAATTCATCGAAGGGCGCGATGGGCGGTGCCGCCTCACGCCGCCGCTGGCGCACGAACTCGCGGCGTCGATCGGGCGGTGGCGATCGGTCGTAGCGCCGATCGTCGAGAACCTGGTGGACCTGCTCGGGAGTGCCGATCGTCAGCTTTCCCCGCTCGTCGGCCTCGCGGGGCGCAAGGCGAAGCCGAGACTTGCCGGGATCGCCGCGCACATGCCGCGCGTTCGGATCGCGGTAACGGTCGATCGCCGCCGCAAGCATGTGAGCGGCGCGGTGCCCGATCGCCGATGCCATAACTGCGGCGAGCCGTTCCGCGGGAAGCGTTGCAAGGACTGCGGCTTCGCGCCGGTACTGGCTGACGACACGGGCGCCGATCGGCAGCGGGTCGCCGCAATGGTTCAGGCACGAGCGGATCGCGACTGGCGGGGGGCTGCGGACGACCGCGATTTCAAGCGGGATATTCTGCCACGGTTACAGGGCGTCACGCTGCGCCGGATCATGGAGGCTACGGGACTCTCGAAGCGATTCGCCTCGCAAATTCGCAACGGTTTAGCCGTCCCTCACCATCGGCATTGGGAAGCCCTGTCGCGCCTCGGTACCAAAGATCACCAAGCGGTCCGCGAAACCTAGAAAGCCTTATTCTGCTCATCTGAACGGACAAATTGTTTTTGAGGCCGAATGACAAACCGCACCGCCCATCATGCGGACCATATGAAAGCTACCAGCACCGATTACTATGCGCAGGACACCCTCAACGAGCACATGTGCGGCGACATCTGGTGGGGGATGCCCACTTTCGGTCTGCTCCCGCTTTCGACAGCTATAGCTATCGTAGTTACGCCTGCATGCGATCTAGACAACTGTAAGACCGAAACGCTTACGTACTTGCCCTGCGTCCCGGTGGAGACGTATTTCAGCACTTCCCCAATCGCAAGGCGCGTGAAGGGGGAGTTGAGGCAGCTGATTGGGCAGAAGCATTTGTCTGAATTTATCCCGCCCCTACTTAACGACGATACGTTGGCGCTCACTGCCCATGAGGCTGGGAAGCTCGATACGCTTCTCGCACGTCACGGCGCAGCTCTCGGCGAACCTAGAGTAAAGAAAATTGCTGACGCCCTAGCGCTACTAAAATGCATCACGGAAGGCTCTCTGCCTGACGACATCGTGCTGTTTAAATCGGTCTTTGGAAGGAACGCCAGTAAACTTATAGAGGATATCGTGCGTAACAACCGCCCAGACACACACTTTTTGCCTAAGGATTTACAGCCGGTCGAGTATGGCGTTATGCCTGCTCATTCCGTGATTCTGTTTCGGTATCCCGTGACGGTTCCCATGGAGCTTATCGAAGGAATCGACTACAATGCAGGTTCTGCTTGGAAATCCGCTTTTCGAAGCAGAGCTTTTCTGACAGCAAGTCTTGCGATGTTTGACGAAAAGCCGCCGATTAAGCGCGGTCGCGTCCGGGAACCGTTCATGAAGGATATCATTACGCGTTATGTCGCGAGCTTCGGGCGCCTAGGATCACCCGACTTCAGTCCGCAGTTAGTATCAGACATACGTTCGGAGATAGAGGCATCTTAGATGTTTTTTGGCACTACAGAAGAGACGGCCACCTGGATACTTAATCGCCCAGCTAACGTGGCCGAATTGGCGACAGCGCTAAAAAGCGACAAGCTTCGCGCAAACCTTCGTGAGGCTGACATTGCTGAAGGGCCTCTTCGTCTAACGGGCACTCCGGATGGGCGCCTCCTTCTTCTCTGGAACATCGATTACCTAAGCGGTACCGGCGAGGAACGTTGGGGTCTCATCAAGTTGGATCGTCCATTCGGACTCTTAGAGGAGCCTGCCGTGCTCCGACGTGTGCTCCAAACATTTCTCGAAGTAACCAGCTTGCGTTTAAGAAACCTCTTGCTCGACACGAAACTCATTCACCGCAGCCACGAGGATGGCACAAACACAATTCGTGCCGATCGCGGCGACGCTGGTGCCTCATTAAACCTCGCATATGTGGAGGAGGCGGTAAGTCTCGCGGCGGCTCCTCGCCGATTTATCTTATTTGTGGGCCCCGCGTTCAATTTCATGGATCTACGCTCGCGCGCTCTTGCCGAAGTCGCGGAGTCCAAAAGCCTATTGGAGGGTGCGCAGCGAGCGTTGAATCGGAAAGAGCGGCGCCCACTTCTCGATTCGGTCATTTCCGCTGACCAGCCCCTTCCGCTTGCGTCAGAAACCCCTTTTGATCGGGTGACCATCGTTACAAAGGATGCGCCGGGCAGCGAGGAGCGATATTCAACCGCCGCCTGGACGTTTTCAGAATGGATGAAGACCCCGGAAGCACTCTCACCCCAGCAACGCGGTATTTTGGCGAGTAATGCTCCGCTAACACACCCGATGCGCATTATCGGACCCGCGGGTTCAGGCAAGACGCTGACCATGCAACTTCTTGCGCTGAAACATCTACGCGAAGCTAAGCAGAATGACGAGCCTCTCACCGTGTTATACATCGTACATAATGCGGCTATGGCCGAGTCTCTACGCCTACGCTTTCAAGTCCTTTCTGGGCACGACGTACTTTCGGAGGGCGCAAAACAACGGCTCGACATAAAGACTTTGTCGGAGTACGCGCAGGAGCAACTGCAACTTGAAGACACCCTTATCATCGACAAGGATGCGTATGAGACGAAGCTGTTCCAACTGGCACAGGTATCTGATGCCATCAATGCGGAGGTAGAAGCACGTGCCGAACCTCGCTCGGAATTCGGAGACGCCTACATTATAGGGCTACTGTACGAGGAACCGACACTTAGGTCAATATTTGCACAGCTGATTACCGCTGAGATTTCGACAGCGATAAAAGGACACGGGCTAACGAGCGATAGGCAACGTTACGTTTTCGCCGATAGGCCGCTAAGCCGGCTCCATCGCGTTATGAACACGTTTGATCGCGATTTTGTATTTTCTGTGTTTCAACGCTATCATCGCGAAGTGTTTGAGATAAATGGATACTTAGATACCGACGATATCGCTCTGACGCTCTTCAGCAATTTAAACACCCCTCTTTGGAAGCTAAAGAGGGGTCATGATGGCTATGATATGGTGCTGGTCGATGAAACGCAGTTGTTCAATGAGAATGAGCGGCGAATATTCCACCTACTAACGAAGCGCCAAGATGCGCCTCAGCCGATTGCCCTCGCTCTCGATGAAGGCCAAGAGTTTTTTGGCCAAACAAGCGCGGGCCTATCGGCGCTTGGAATTGCCGATATTGAGGAGGAACGGCTTCCAGCGAATCATCGGTCGACGAAGGAGATAGTTGACTTAGCCTTTTTTGTTATTAGTAAGAGCACCGATTTGTTTGGCCCGGGCTTTCCAAAGTATTCGGTTGAGACGGTCACAATATCGTCTGACGACAAAAAGGCTCGGTTCCCCCGCCTGGAGGTGATGGGCCCGGAATCTCGCGGAATTGGAAAATTTGTTGCCAAACGCATTAGCGAACTGCGGAGCCATAATGTAAGCAGCATTTGCGTTATCTGCCATGCGGACGTGTATTGGGAGGACGTTGTGAGAGAGGTGAAGGCGAAAGCGGGGGAGGTTAAGGATCGCTTTGAGATGCTGACGCGCCGCGGCCAATCAATCGACGATGGTGGGCCCTTTATTGCTGTTTCGCGCCCGGCATACGTCGGCGGTCAAGAGTTTGACGCGGTAATCGCAGTCGGCCTTGAATATGGACTTGTGCCACCTCATGTGCCTGGCAACAACGCACTGGAGAGCGCCTTATATCAGCAGGCCGTTCGTGAAGTCTACCTATCTGTATCGCGCGCACGCTATCAAGTAATCATTGTGAATTCAGCGGGTGCGGCTCCCAATGAGATAATCAGAGAGGCAGTGGCGTCCGGGCGAATTCTGGCGGGCTAGCGGAGCCTCATCGCCGGGTGCCAGGGGGGGGGGGGGGGGGGGGGGNNCCCCCCCCCCCCCCCCTTAGCCAGCGCGCGATCGAGCATGAAGTAAGGTGGAACAGCTCCGCAAAACTTTCGAGCGCGGTTCATACGCCTGACATTGCATCTCGCGTATTTCGCTGCAAAACTTCGGTAGCTTCGCAGTGCGTCATCCCCCTTGACGCGCCGATGAGCGCTACAAGCGATAGCACATCGGACGGAACTGTGCAACGCTCTCGCGCCATCGTTAACGGTCCGTCCGTTTCGGTGAGTATCCTGTCGATGGGCATATGGCCGATCAGGGATCGCCCGCTATCGCTGCCCAACATAGCCCCATTTACCGAAAAGAAACACCCCAGCTTTGCCGCACGATCCAGTTCTGCCTTACTTCCCCCGAACCAGTGCAGAATAATCCGAATGCCGAGAGCAGGCGGTAGTTGTTCGATACGATCTAGCACAGGAGTTACCGCCCAGGCGGAATGCACTGAAACGAGCTTTGTTCGTCTCGCTTCCCCAATACTGGAGAGTATGTTCTCAAAAATCTCTATCTGTCGCGGTAGTGTCGACCGATGTTGAGGTCTTCCATCCAGGCCGATCTCACCTACAATCGTTGTCTCACGAAGCAGATCAAGATCGAGGGCATCAACTTT
>PMTY01000142.1 GCA_003167155.1 Candidatus Cybelea tumulisoli | reverse complement strand
GGCAATGTGCGCGGACCGGCAATCACGAGCCGGGGAGATGCAGCGCAAGGCCTCATGCGAGCCGACGTCGTGGTGGAGGGTGAGTACCGCACCCAAGTGCAGACGCACTGCTGTCTGGAGCCCCACGCGATCGTCGCCGATTGGCGGGCCAACGGGCTGACGGTCTATATGTCGACGCAATACACAGCGGGCGTCCGGCATGAACTGGCGGAGGCTTTTGGCTTGCCACTGAACCGTGTCCGGGTGATCGTCGATGGCATGGGTGGCGGTTTCGGCTCCAAGTCGTCGCTGGGCAATTACGGTCGCATCGCGGTGGCGCTGTCGCGTCAGGCGCAGGCGCCGGTGCGGGTGATGCTTGATCGGCAAGAGGAACAGACGGATGCGGGCAATCGCCCGGCGACTTGGCAGCGCTTGCGGAACGGGGCGCGCCGCGACGGGTCTCTTACTGCGATTTCGCTATTGAGCTACGGCACGGCAGGGGTCGCGCTGGGGGCGGGCGTCGGCAATTTCGCGCAGGCGCTTTATGCCTGCCCCGACTTCGAAGCCGCCCAGTATGACGTTTTCATCAATGCCGGACCCGGCTCCGCGATGCGCGGGCCGGGCAACACCCCCGGCGCCTGGGCTGTCGAGCAGGCCGTCGACGAACTCGCGGAGAGACTCGCCATCGATCCGCTGGCGTTGCGCGACCGCATCGATCCAAGCCCAATCAGGCGCGAGGAGCGGCGCATCGGCGCGGAGCGGTTCGACTGGAGCCGGCGACATGCGCCCGGCGCAGACGCCGGCCCGATCAAACGCGGCCTCGGGATGGCGCAATCGTTGTGGGGCGCCAACGTCCAAATTGATTCGGCCTGCGAAGTGCGCGTGATGCGCGACGGCGCGGTTGAGGTGCTTTCGAGCGTACAGGACATCGGAACAGGCATCGGGACAGTTTTGGCGCAGACCGTCGCCGAAGTACTTGGTTTGCGTCCCGACCAGATCACGGTGCGTATCGGCGATACCGAATTTCCAGCCGGCCCGCCGTCCTATGGCAGCCGCACGACCGCCTCGATCACGCCGCCGGCGCGCACCGCCGCTTGGCGCGTATTGCAATCGCTTTTCCGCGACGCGGCGCTGGCGCTCAATACCGCCACTGACGACCTGTTCGCGCGCGAGGGAAGAATAATGGTCCGCGACGACCCGAGTCGCGGCCTAAGTTTCCAGGAGGTCGCTGCCCGGTTGCGTACTGATTGCATCAGTGTCGTCGCCTCGCGCAGCGACGATTATGCCGGCTTTCGCAGGCGGATGGACGACGCCGCTTTGGCGCAGCAGGATCTTGGCGGCGTACAATTTGCTGAAGTCGCCGTCGATACCGAGACCGGCAAAGTGCGCGTGGAGCGCGTCGTCGCGGTGCAGGATTGCGGCCGGCCGATGAACCCGCGGCAGATCGAAAGCCAGGTTCATGGCGGGGTGCTGATGGGTCTTTCCTATGCGCTGTACGAGAACCGCATCCTCGACCAGCATACCGGACGCATGGTCAATCCGAACCTCGAGGAATACAAGGTTGCCGGCCCGCGCGAGACGCCGGCGATCGACGTCGTCGTCATCGAGAATTATCAGGGGCAGAGCGCAACGGATGCTTACGGCATCGCCGAACCGGCCAATATCGCCACCGCACCGGCCATCGCCAACGCCGTCTACAACGCGATCGGTGTCCGCCTCCGCAGCTTGCCGATGACGCCGGCCGCGGTCCTTGCCGCGCTCGGCAAAGTCCCATTGAGGAGCTGAGCTCATGAACCGCTTCGCCTTTGCCCGTCCACGAACGATTGCAGAAGCCGCGATCGCGGCATCAACGACTGTGGCAAGCGCGATGACCGTGGCTTCCGACAGTGCGGAGCAAGGCGATGCGGCAATAGTGAAGGCCAATGGCGTCGATCTCCTCGATCTCTTGAAGGAGGGCCTGCTGAAACCGGCGAGGGTTGTGAGCCTGACTGAAGTGCCCGGTCTCGGTGAGATTGTTGAAGAGAAAGACGGTGGACTACGAAACGGATCCATGGTCACGCTGGCCGTGCTCGCTGATCATCACCTTGTGCGGCAGCGCTATCCGGCGCTCGCCGACGTGCTCGGCGGCGCGGCAAGCCCGCAAATCCGCAATGTCGCGACCTTAGGCGGCAATCTCTTGCAGCGCCCGCGCTGCTGGTATTTTCGTTCTCAAGCTTATCACTGCTTGCGAAAGGGCGGCGGCCATTGCTTCGCGATTTCGGGCGAAAATCAGTACCACGCGATTTTCAACAACGTGCCGTGCGCCATCGTTCACCCGTCGACGGCGGCGACAGTGCTGGTGGCCTTGGGTGCAACGATTGAACTCACAAGTGCCGAGGGGACTACGCGCCAACTCCTGCTTGAGGATTTCTTCGTGCCGCCGGAGCGCGATATTCAGCGCGAAAACGATTTACAGCCGCACGAAATCGTCACCGCTGTTCGCTTGCCGAAGCTGCCGGCGAGTCTGCGTATGGCGCATCTGAAGGAAGGTGAAAAAGACTCGTTCGATTGGCCGCTTGCCGACGTGGCCGTTTCGCTCGATGTTGTCGGACTGGACGGTGCTTGCACACATGCCGCGATCATTCTTGGTGCCGCAGCACCCGTGCCGCGCCGGGCGAAGACGGCAGAAGCAGCGCTCCTAGGCAGACGGATCGACGAAAATACTGCCGCCCTAGCCGCGCGCGCCGCCCTGGACGGCGCCACCCCACTCGCCAAGAATGCCTATAAGCTTCCGCTGTTTGAGACGCTCGTGAGGCGAGCGATCCTGCGGGCCGTCGAGACGGCGAACTGAGGGGAAAAGATGCCGTACGCCTCGAATACGGCACTACCCACGTCGATCCAGCGACATCTGCCGGCGCACGCACAGGATATCTATCGTGAGGCTTTCTACCATGCATTCGCGGCTCACATGGGCGACCCACGCCAAGAGGAGGCTTCGCACCGCATCGCATGGGCGGCCGTCAAACGCTCGTATGTGAAAGCGGGCGATTCCTGGGTCAGACGGGATTCTTCGCTAGCCAAATGAACAAGTTTGCAAAAGCGCGACGAGAAATGATCCAGAGCAGCATCGCGGCGCGCGGTGTTCGTTCTGAGCGCGTCCTCAAGGCCATGCTTGCGGTCAAGCGCGAGGCATTTCTTCCGGAGTATCTTCATGAATTCGCCTATGAGGATGCCCCGCTGCCGATAGCTGCCGGCCAGACGATCTCGCAGCCATACATCGTGGCTTTGATGGTCGAAGCCCTCTTGCTGAAGGGCGACGAGAGAGTTCTCGAAATCGGTACCGGATCAGGTTATGCGGCCGCAGTCCTCGCCGAAATCGCCGCCG
>PMTY01000102.1 GCA_003167155.1 Candidatus Cybelea tumulisoli | reverse complement strand
CGCGTCACCAGCACCGTGTCGCCGATGCGGATATCGTTGTTCTTGATGTAGTCGACGTTGTGCAGCGTCGCGCTCTTGACCGTGACGCCCCCGATCTGAACCGGGGTCAAAACGGCGCTGGGGTTGAGCGTTCCGGTGCGTCCGACGGTGATCGCGATGTCTACCAGCTTGGTACGCGCTTCGCGCGGTTTGAACTTGAAGGCAATCGCCCACCGCGGATCGCGAGCGACGACGCCAAGGCGCTCCTGCTGCGAGAAATCGTTCACCTTGACCACCACGCCGTCGATCTCGTAGTCGAGTGAGTCACGTTCCCGCTCGGAGTTCGTGCAATACTCGATGACCTCATCGAGCGTCGCAGCAAGGCGAACGTACGGATTAACGGGTAAGCCGAAGGATCGCAATCGCTCGAGCGCATCCCACTGCGTTGTTGGAGCCGAGCCATCCCCCTCGTCAATCGCAAGCTGATAGGCGAAAAACGAGAGGCGCCGCTTTGCCGTGAGCGCCGGGTCGAGCTGGCGTACCCCGCCCGAAGCGGCGTTGCGCGGATTCGCAAATGCCGGCAAGCCCTTGCGTTCGCGCTCACCGTTGAGCCGTTCGAAATCGCTCTTGCGCAAATAAACCTCGCCACGCACCTCCAAGCCTGTCACCCTGAGCTCGTCGAAGGGTGTAGAACGCAGGCGCAGGGGAATCGTCCTAATCGTTCGCAGACTCGCGGTCACGTCTTCGCCGATGCGTCCGTCGCCGCGGGTCCCCCCGCGCAACAGCGAGCCGTCGCGATAATCGAGTGCGATCGCGAGGCCGTCGATCTTAAGTTCGCAGACGTACTTGACGGCGGCACCGGCGAGCTTACGGGCGCGCTCGTCGAACGCACGCAGCTCGTCGACCGAAACGGCGTTGGCTAAGCTGAGCATCGGACGCGCGTGCTCATACGGCGCGAAGCGTTGCGAGGCGACGGTGCCGACGCGCTGCGTCGGCGAATCAGGCGTCTGCAGCTCCGGGTTCGCGCGTTCGAGCTCGACGAGCTCACGCAGCAGCGTGTCGAACTCGGCGTCGGTTATCTGCGGGTCGTCGAGCGCATAGTAGCGGTAGTTGGCCTCTTCGATCTGCGCGCGCAGCTCATCCGCCCGAACGGCCAGACTGGTCATCCTGCCTGATTGCTCGATGGCGCCATACATCCTCGGAACGCGGGATTTCCTTTGCGTTGACGGTCTGCTATGCTTGGCTCCATGAGGCGGCATCCTTTCAGTCTAAGCATTAGCATTGCGGCGGTATTGCTCACCGGTTGCGGCACGTCGCAGTCACCGGCCGGCGCGCCGAGTCTCTCGCTAGTACCGGGCCGCCAAAAGATCCAGCACATCGTAATCGTCATTCAGGAGAATCGCAGCCTGAATAACCTATTCTACGGTTTCCCGGGTGCAACGACCGTCGCGTACGGTTACAATAGCGAGGGCCACAAAATTGCGTTAAAGCCGGTAACGCTCGCAACGACGTGGGACCTCTCGCACGGGCTTTCGGATTTCCTCAAGGACTGCAACGGAACGGGCAAGTCTTTGGGGACGCGCT
Organism: Candidatus Cybelea tumulisoli; assembly: GCA_003167155.1. Classification (GTDB taxonomy): domain Bacteria; phylum Vulcanimicrobiota; class Vulcanimicrobiia; order Vulcanimicrobiales; family Vulcanimicrobiaceae; genus Cybelea; species Cybelea tumulisoli. Next base: position 5,626 of record PMTY01000102.1, on the reverse strand, counting down.
GCCGGATGAATGGCTTCAACCTCGAGTATGTGGGCTGCGATCATTCCGGCACCGGTGCCCTAACAAGAATCCGCCCTACAGCTACGTCCCCCACTCTGAAACCAAGCCCTACTTCTTTATGGGCAAAAATTACGTCTTGGCCGATCAGATGTACGCATCGGATCTCGACGCCAGCAGCTTCGTTTCGCACCAGTACATCATCGCCGGCCAAGCGGACATGAGCGTGGGCGGTCCAACGGCCTCATGGGGCTGCCCGGGCGACTCGACCTCGTACATCAACACGCTTAAGCCAGGGTGGCGCCGGGGCGAAGGGGGGCTATGCCCCCCCGAATCCCACTCTGCTGGAGTGCCAAGACCCTCGGTGACGAGATGGACGACGCCGGTCTTTCCTGGGCCTATTACGCGTCGCCCTACAACGGCGACGGCGGCCTCTGGAGCGCCTACCAAAACATCAGGCAGATCTACTTCGGCAAAGACTGGACGAAGGACGTCATCTCGCCACAGACCGATTTCTTCGACGACGTCTCCAAAGGTAAACTACGCAACGTAAGCTGGATCACGCCGACCTGCGAGAACTCCGATCACGCCGGCTGCGGCAGCAAGACTGGGCCGTCATGGGTAGCCTCGATCGTCAACGCAGTCGGCAAATCAAAGTACTGGGACAGCACCGCGATCTTCATCTTCTGGGACGAATACGGCGGCTGGTACGATCCCGAGTCGCCCGGAAGGGTCGACTACGATGGTCTAGGTTTCCGCATCCCGATGCTGATCGTCTCCGCGTATGCCAAGGAGGGCTATGTCTCACATACCCGTTACGAGCACGGCAGCATCCTCCGCTTCGCCGAGGACACGTTCGGTTTAGGGCAGCTGGCCGCTAGCGACAGCCGCGCAACGCCGCCCGACGACGCGTTCGACTTCAACGCGCCGCCGAGAAAGTTCGAAGTCGTTCCCGCCGAGCACGACATTAACTACTTCAAGCATCAGAAACCCGATTATCGGATCCCCGATGCGCAGTGACGGGCAGAGCGCTTGGCGGCATCGCGGCGACTGCTATAAGGCAAGTGAAAACCCTCGTTATTCATGAGTGAAGTACAGCTCGCACTTGCGCGATGGGCGAATTTCTACCTGAGCATGGCTGCGGCAGCGGCGACTTTGATCGGTCTTTTGTTCGTCGTAATCGCGCTCGTCGCCGGCGGAACCGTGAAGAACCCGGCGGAGGGCATGGCGAAAATTCGTGTTTATCTTACGCCGACAGTCGTTTACTTTGCTTCCGTACTCTTTGTCGCTGCGCTTTTGACCTTCCCGAATCATACTCGGCTGACAGCCGTTCTTTGCATCAGCATCGCGGGCGCCGCCGGCTTACTTTACTCCGGTTGTTTTATAGTCGGCGACGATAAACGCAGTTACAACAAACGGCTTGACCGTATCGCTTATGCGGTTCTCCCATTTTTGGCGTACGGGCTCCTTGTATTTGGTGGAGTCTCGTTGCTCCATGACACTCAGCGCGGCCTTACGTTTGCGGCGATTGGCATGTTGCTGTTGCTAGCGGTTGGTGTCCGAAACTCGTGGGCCATCGCAATTGCCATTGTCTCCTTCACCGTCAAGATTGTGTAAGCAAAACCTGGTATTATATACTTGACAAAACCTGAGCACGGCTGTATTATTGGTGTGTGAGCAAGCACCGCGTTCCCCGCACGTTAATCGAAGCCGTCGCATACTTTGCCGATCAGCAAGTAGCGCACGACTTCTTCGTGCAGTTGCGCTGGCCGAACGGTGCGGGCTGCCCCAACTGCGGCAACGCCGAAGTCAACGAAATGCCGAAGTATCGACGCTGGTCGTGCAAGGATTGTCGCCAGCAATTCACCGCTAAGACGGGGACGATCTTTGAGGATTCGCCGATCAGCTTCTCCAAGTGGTTGCCGGCGATCTGGCTGCTTACGGCCACGCGCAACGGTACGTCATCTTGCGAGCTGGCCCGAGCCCTAGGCGTCACGCAAAAGACGGCCTGGTTCATGCTGCACCGCATCCGCGAAGCGTTCGCGGAGGATACCGGGCTCGCGCTCGAAGGTCCCGTTGAAGCCGACGAAACGTACATCGGTGGCCTGACCAAGAACATGAACAAGAAGCGCCGCAAGAAGTACGAGCGCACTTGGTCGGTTGAAGGCAAGGCCGCAGTGTTCGGCATGGTCGAGCGTAACGTTCCCGGCAAGCGGATGCATCCGCTTTGACAAGTCACGGACCGCGCGCTGCAACGTTGCTCTTTTAAAATCTCCAACGAGGGCGCCACACATAAGAAAAAAGGCCGATGGCCCATTTGTACCGCTTGACCTATCCCTATAGGCCGTTACGTCGGTGTAGGGGGATAGCTTGGGGAAGCCCTCATCTCCGGCTTCGTCAATATAGGCTTATAGCGTCGGCAAGCTCTTATTTTGGGGGCTTTTTGGTCACCTTGCGTTTTTTTGTGGTGACGAGCTGCTCTTTGGGCACCGCCGCGATCTTCGCGACGGCCTGCTTGAACCGATCAAAGGCTTTCTTGGCCTCGTCCTTCGTCAGCGCCTCGGGTTTCATGGATCATTCTACCGCGGGTGGCTAGTATCGTGGTTTCCGATAAATGTCCGCGTGTTCCCTGAGTAGCTTCTTGACGCTGGCTCCTAACGAGACCAGCACGATCTGGACCCCCTCCCTTCTGGCGAATTTCATGGCCGGGACCAAGTCCGAGTCGCAGGCCACAAGGACCAGACGCTCGACTTTCCTTTGCGTTGCGATCAGCGTCGTGTCCACGCCGATCTTTAGATCAACTCCCTTTTGTCTCAGAACCGGTTTAAAGTCGGCGGCGGTAAAGGCTCGACTTGTGCCGATAACGTCGGCTAAGGCATCCTGAAGCGGCACCCAACCGTCAAAAGACAACTCCCCCGTCCTGACCGCAAAAAACTCCTCACCGCGAAGAATATCAAGCACTTGTTTTTGGTGTGCGATTGCTGCGGGCTCCGTGATTGGAACGGCAGCACCAAGCGGATGCGGTTTTATATGAGATGGCCCTGCCGTGTACGGCGGGCAGTCATAGAAGAAGATGCGGTAAATTTCTTCAGTCTTGGGGTCCACGCAGTTTTTCGCGAAGCGCACAACGCGCTGGGCATAGTCCTGCGGAGATATAAGATCGTGAATCTGCTTCATCGAGCCGTCGGGTCGCGTTAAGACTCCGCCGGCGTGACGAATGTTAGCGCGGATTGCCTGTTTGATCTTTACGCGAAGCAACCCCGCATCTATAAGAACTGCCGTCTTTTTCAAGCCAACACTCCAAGAACAAACGAGGGAACCCCCGTGAAGAGGTTCCCTGCAAATTCGACCGGCCTACCGGTGTACGGATACCAACAATATACCAGTTGACAACCTATAAAGCAAGGACGAGGAACAAGACTTTTGATTTTGTCAAGTTGGGGTCTCCGTTAATCCTAAACATTTCTTAACGCTCTCGAACTGGCGTTCGTCCTGCCGCGGCAGCCTCAGCGAGCCCTAGCCGGGGTAGAAGAACAGATCGCACTCGTAGCCGCCGCCAGACACATACGTCTGCTGGGCTTCCACCGTCATACACTCGCTTAGGGTGTCGAACGGGCCAGCGACCGCGGTTTTAGAGTACGGGCTGTAGTGGATATAGTTGAGCATGTAGGCTTCTGCGGCGCTGGCCCTGATCGGAGCCAAGAGCCCTAGAGCCAATGCGAAAGCCAAAAGTAGCTTCATAGTAAGGTAAGCCCTCCTTACTCTGTTATCGGCAGAATCGACTCTGTCACGGCAAGGCAACCATACCGCTTAGGTCGCGTTTTGCCAAGTATATAATGCCCCAAAACCTCGCAGGCCCAGGGTGACGTCAAGCTTCGACGGGGACTCGACCGGTCTCGGCTAGGTCGTGGAGGACCAACATGTTCTCTTGTTCGATTCGGTCGAGTTCGACCGTGTCGGGGCGATGGTGTCCGACGGCCCGTTGATCGCGCAAGACCGGAACGAGGTAGGCGCCGGTAAATGACGCTTTGCTCTGCGCCACCTCTTCGGGCGTGCCCGTTGCGACGACGGTTCCTCCGCGATCGCCGCCTTCGGGCCCGAGATCGATCAGGTAATCCGCGGTTTTGATGACGTCGAGATTATGCTCGATCACGAGCACGGTATTGCCCATTTGCACCAAACGCTCGAGCACCTCGAGGAGCTTGTGGATGTCGGCGAAGTGCAGTCCGGTCGTCGGCTCGTCGAGCACGTAGAACGTGCGGCCCGTCGACCGCCGTGAAAGTTCCGTTGCGAGCTTGACGCGCTGCGCCTCGCCGCCCGATAGTGTCGTCGCCGGTTGACCCATCTTGATGTAGCCGAGGCCCACGTCGCAGATCGTTGCCAGTTTGTTGTGCACGCGCGGAATGCTGGCGAAGAACTCGTTGGCTTCATCCACGCGCATCTCGAGCACGTCGGAGATCGTCTTCCCTTTGTACTTCACCTCGAGGGTCTGCGCGTTATAGCGGCGTCCCTTGCAGACTTCGCACGGCACGTAAACGTCGGGTAAGAAGTGCATCTCGATCTTGATGATGCCGTCGCCCTGACAGGCCTCGCAGCGGCCGCCTTTGACGTTGAACGAGAAGCGTCCGGGCGTGTAGCCACGCATGCGCGCCTCGGGAACGAGCGAAAAGAGCTCGCGAATGATGTCGAAGGTGCCGGTATAGGTCGCGGGATTGCTGCGCGGCGTCCGCCCGATCGGCGACTGATCGATCACGACCATCTTGTCGAGCTGCGCGGCACCTTTGACCGATCCGTACGTTCCGCCCGGCGGCTGGCGATGCAGATGCTGATTGAGGGCCCGCACGAGCACCTCGTTGACCAGGGTGGATTTGCCGCTGCCGCTGACGCCGGTCACGGTCGCAAAGACGCCGATCGGGAAGCGCACGTCGATGCCGCGCAAGTTGTTGGCCTTAGCGTTGCGAACCTCGAGCCATCCGCGCGCTTCCCGGCGGCGGCGCGGAATCGGAATGAACTTGCGTCCCGACAGGTACGCGCCCGTCTCCGAGGCGGGATTGGCGATCACATCGGCGAGCGTGCCCGCGGTAAGAATCTCGCCGCCCTCGGCTCCTGCGCCGGGTCCAATATCGACGACGACGTCGGCGGTCCGCATCGTATCTTCGTCGTGCTCGATCACGATCAAGGTATTGCCGAGGTCGCGCAGCGTCTTGAGCGTCGCCAGCAAACGGTCGTTGTCGCGCTGGTGCAAGCCGATCGACGGCTCGTCCAAAATGTAGAGTACGCCGACCAGCGCGCTGCCGATCTGCGTCGCGAGTCGAATGCGCTGCGACTCTCCGCCCGCCAGCGTCGTGGCCGAGCGCGAGAGCGTCAGGTAGTTCAACCCTACGTTGGTCAGAAAACCCAGACGCGCGCGCACCTCCTTGACGATCTGGTGCGCGATCTGTTCTTGGCGCGGCGTTAGCGAGACCTGGCGAAAGAAAAGCTCGAGCTGTTCGATGGACATGCGGGTAAGCTCATCGATATTCCGTCCACCAAAAGTTACGGCCAGCGCTTCAGGCTTCAGCCGCGCGCCTTTGCAGGACGGGCAAACCGACGCCGACATGTACTTCTCGATCTCTTCCTTTACGTAGTC
>PMTY01000156.1 GCA_003167155.1 Candidatus Cybelea tumulisoli | reverse complement strand
GCGGCACCTTCCTCAACAACGCCAAAGGCAAGCGCAAGTACAAGGAAGTCGTCTGGCCCGATTCGGGCGGCGGCTGCTCCTCCACCGGAGAGGCCAAGCCCTCCTGGCAGAAGGATCCCGACTGCGCCTACCGCACCGGCAACGACGTCGCAGCGGTCGCAGTAAATGCCGCCGAGTACGACAGCGACTCAGAAGGCGGCTGGATTACGGTTGACGGAACCAGCATCTCTTCACCACTTGTCGCCGGCATGGTCGCCCTTGCGGGCAACTCCACCAAACAAGACGGTGGCGAGATGCTCTGGACGCTCTCCGGGGGCGAACGGAAAAAATACCTCTATCACGTCACCGAAGGCAGCGACGGCGGCTCGTGCCACGATTATCTTTGCGAGTGCGGGACCAAACAGTTCGGAAGATTCTGCGGTCCCGCTGGGTGGGGAACGCCGCACGGAGTGGGCGCACTGTGATGAGATCGCCACACTGCGGCCGCTATACACTGCGCTGCTGCGCGGCTGCGTTGATGCTCGCCGGCTGCAGCGTCCCTCAACAACCCTTCGTCCTTGCCCTGAGCCAGTCGAAGGGTCAGGATGACAATGCTCGTGCAGTGTGCACTGGTAGCCGCGTCGGCCAACCGCAATGCGACGTTTTGATCGAGGCTAACCAGTTCCGCTCGATGTACGCGGGTTGGAGTGCGAAGGATCTTGAAGCGGCCTACGACCTCCCCATCACAAAGGGGAAGGGTCAGAATGTTTATGTCGTAGACGTGTGCGGTAATCCAAACGTCGACAGCGACTTTGCGACGTACCGCAAGGATATGGGCCTCCCCGCCGGCACGCTCAACACCTACAATCAAGAAGGCCAAAAGCGCTGCCCCATGTACAACAGCCCGGGCTGGGGCATCGAGGTCGATCTCGACGTCGAGATGGCCTCGGCCGGTTGCCCCAAATGCACGATCGATCTCGTCTACGCCAACACCAACAGCTGGAGTGACATTGAAGCGGCCGAGGAAGAGGCCGTGAAGCTCGGCGCAACAATCATCAGCAACAGCTACAGCGGCAGCGGCGGCGACGAGTCGGCGTACGACGCCAAAGGCGTGACCTATCTTGCCAGTGCGGGCGACTTCGGCCGCGGTCTCTACGACCCGGCGACGTACCAGCGGGTCATCTCGGTTGGCGGCACGCTCCTCAGCGACGCCGGCGGCGTGAAGGGCGACAAGCGCAAGTATAGCGAGACCGTCTGGCCCGATACCGGCGGCGGCTGCTCGAGCACCGACGAGCCCAAGCCGAAATGGCAGACGGATCCCGACTGCATCTACCGCACGGGGAACGACATCGCGGCGGTCGCGGTCGACGCGACCGAGTACGACAGCTACGATGAAAGCGGCTGGATTACGGTTGACGGAACCAGCATCGCTTCACCGCTTGTCGCCGGCATGGTCGCTCTCGCGGGCAACTCCACCAAACAAGATGGTGGCGAGATGCTCTGGACACTCTCGAGGGCCGAGCAGAAGAAGTACCTCTATCCGGTGACGAGCGGCAGCGACGGAGGTTCGGGCGAAACGTATCTCAACACATGCGGAACCAAACAGTTCGGAATCTTCTGCGGTCCCGCTGGTTGGGGAACGCCGCACGGAGTCGGCGCGCTGTGATGAGATCGCGATACTTCTGCCGCTACATACTTAGCTGTTGCGTAGCCGCGGCGATGCTCGCCGGGTGCAGCTCCCTTCAGCAGCCCGTCGTCCTTCGACAGGCTCAGGATGACATTCGACAGCCCTTCGACTTCGCTCAGGGTGACAAGGCTCACGCGGATCGTGCGGCGTGCGGGGGCGGTCGTGTTGGTCAGGCGCAATGCGACGTGCTAACTGAGACTAATCAGGTCCACTCGATGTACGCGGGTTGGGGCGCTAAAGATCTCGAGAGAGCGTACGACTTGCCTGTCGCGAAGGGCCGAGGCCAGAACGTCTACGTCATCGACGCCTACGACAATCCGAACGTCGAAAGCGACTTTGCCACGTATCGCAAGGCTATGGGCCTCCCGCGCGGCAAGCTCAAAAAGTACAATCAGAACGGTCAGATGAGCAACTACCCTTCGGGCAGCTCCGAATGGGGCGTTGAGATCGATCTCGACGTTGAAATGGCTTCGGCGGGTTGCCCGAAATGTACGATCGATCTCGTCGAAGCCAANNGGCACCGGCGTCAAAGAGAGAGTTTACAATCATAAAGGCGTCACGTATCTCGCCAGCTCGACTGACGACGGCTACGGCGGCGTTTACCCTCCCGCGTCATTCCGGCGCGTCATAGCCGTCGGCGGCACATTCCTTAACGCCGACGGCGGCAGCAAGCGCGGGTACAGCGAAGTTGTGTGGCCCGACTCAGGAGGCGGGTGCTCCAGCGAACCCAAGCCGAAGTGGCAGAAGGATCCCGACTGCAAATACCGCACCGCCAACGATGTCGGGGCGGTCGCCGTCAATGTCGCGGAGTATGACAGCTACGATGAAGGCGGCTGGATCACGGTAGACGGAGGCGGCGTCTCTTCCCCGCTTGTCGCCGGAATGGTTGGCGTCGCCGGCAACTCCACCAAGCAAGACGGTGGCGAGATGCTCTGGACGCTCTCCAAGGCCGACCAGAAAAGGGACATCTATCCGGTCACGAGCGGCAGCGACGGTCAGTGCGGGGGCGAGTATCTCTGCACCGCCGGAACCATGCAGTTTGGAATCTACTCCGGCCCGACCGGCTGGGGAACGCCGCACGGGGTAGGAGCACTTTGATGAGATCGTTACACTTCAACCGCGCTGCGACGGCCGTGTTCGTTCTCGTTCTCAGCGGCTGCTCGGCAGCTAATCTCTCCCCGCCGCAAGGCGCGGCGCCGGACGTTCGAATCGGCGCGCGCAGTGCGTACGGCCTCGGCCCTGTCGTTCAGCCGAAGCTAGCCGGGACGATTCTCGGCTTCGATATCGATCAGCACGGCAACGACGGCGTTCTTGCCAACTATAACACTCGCTCGCTGCGGGTCTCGCTCGAAACCTTCGACCAGACGACCGGCAAAGTCACGAAGCTTGTGCAAGAAGGCGCCGGCTCGAGCGGCGATTACGTGGTATACGGCATCCTTGCGGGCGACGTCGGCTTCCTTTACCACAACAAATACGAACTGATGAATCCAGTGACCGGCGAGAAGATCGCGGGATCGTGGACGCCTCCGCAGTCGTTCGAAGTCTCGCAGGTCGCCGAGAACCAGAGCAGCGCGACAGCCGTCATGCTCGGGTACAACATCAGCAAGTCTTCGGAATCGACCGAGGTGGTCGCGGCCGACGTCCTCAAAGGCACGGCAAAGGTGATTCCGCTGAATCAGGACCTCTTTAGCACGGGCGCCGTTCCGGTCATCGCGCAGGACTCGGCGACGAACCAGGCCGTGATTGCCGCGCAAAATGGCGGCCGATACACCCATCCGGTCATCGGCATCATCGATCTGCAGTCAGGAAAAACAACGACGTTCACCGGCCTCGGCTACGGCGAAGTGAATGGCATCGGCGTCGATACCAAGACCGGCACTGCCTGCACAACGACCGGCATCGACGCGGGCATCGAGTTCTACGACCTCAAAACGCACAAAGGCAGCGAAGTCCAGATTCCCAACTCGGGCGGCAGCGAACTGCACAGCGGTTCGGGAGTCGCCGTCGACTCGGTTCACGGGCTGTGCATCGTCGCGCAACCGGTCTCGGGCGACGGCACGCAGGCCAGCGCGATTTGGGTTGTCAATGAAAAGGGCACGTCTTTCGAAGAGATCCAGGGCTTCAACTTCTGGTTCGGCGTAGGGCCCGCGATCAATCCGAAGAACCGCATTGGCTACGTGGTAAATCCGCGCCCGCTGTACGGCACTCTCACCGGGTTTTCGTACTAATGCGACGCGCTTTGGGTGTTTGTGCTTTCGCCGCCCTGTTTGCAGGCTGTAGCGGCGCGACCGGTTCCGGCAACGTTTCGTTGGTGCCGGATCGAACGGCAGCAGCCGTGGCGCCTTCGACGACCGGAGACCTTCTCTACATCTCCGAGTACGGAGGCGACGTCATCGATGTTTTCTCCTATCCGCAGGGCACGTTCGTCAAGTCGATTGCGTATCTCGACGGAACGCCGCAGGGAGAGTGCGTTGACAAGAAGGGGGACGTTTGGGTCGTGGAGATTGGCGGACATCCGACCATTGAAGAGTTCTCCCACGACGGGACGCCGATCCGGTCGTTGAGCGACCAAGGCGAAAATCCTTACGGCTGCTCGGTCGATCCCGTCACCGGCGATCTTGCGGTGTCGAGCGAGTACGGTTCGGCGAGCTTTCAGGGCAGCGTCTCCGTTTGGAAGAAAGCCGCAGGAACGCCGACGGTTTATATCGACTCGGCGATCGAGCTGATGCAGTGGTGCGGCTACGATAACGATGGGAACCTGTTTGTCGACGGTCTGCCTCCGAGCGGCAAGTCGGAGTTTGGATTCGCCGAACTTCCGAAAGGAAGCAGAACGTTCACCAATATTGGGCTCAAGGGTATCGTTTTTCCCGGCAATATTCAGTGGGACGGCAGTTCGCTCACGGTCGGGGATCCGTCGTACAAGAGCGGTTCGGCGATCTTTCGCGTGCAAGTTTCAGGATCGAAGGCGACAATCACCGGAAAGACGGTGCTCAAGGACTCGTACGAAGTCTATCAGTCGTGGATTGAAGGTGACACGGTCATTGGGCCTGACGACGGGCCGTCGCTCAGCACGGTTCAGTTGTGGAAGTATCCCGCCGGCGGCAAACCGACCGTGACCTTGAGCAAAGGTTCGTCTGGGTTCTTCAACGGGCCGTTCGGCGCCGTCGTGAGTCCCGGCAAGTGAGCCTCTAGCCCGGAGGAAAGAGGGCGATTTTTGTCGCACCGTGGTCTTCCAAGCTAAGCGGGCGATTGGAGGCTAAGATGCGTATTTTCGGCTTCTCTCTTATTGCAACCTTAACGTTGTGCGCGACGCTCGCGGGCTGCTCCGGCGGCGCTCCCGGGAGCAACAACTCGGTGCCTTCCGGCGCGGCCGAAAGGCCGGCGAATGGAGCCGTTCCAACCGTGCGATTGCCCGATAAGTTGCTGCAAGCGGCAATCGCACGGCATAACAGAAGGCGGCCGCACAAGGTGCGGCGTCAGAGCGCCGACTCGAACTCTCAGTGGGTCGTCTTTTGCCAGCAAAACGACGATGACTGCGGCGTGGCGACGCCGCAGGCGCCGGGGACGCTGGTGGCGACGCTCAACGGCCTCAGCACTCCGGAGGGCACCGCCGTGGGACCGTTCTCCGGATACTGGTACGTCGCCAACTACGGCGCGAACAACATTCCGTACTTTGCCAACGACATCTCAGGCAATCCGTTTGCGGTTGTTGGAACCTCGCCGCTGCCGAATCCAATCCCCGACCCAAATGAGCATCCGGACGATGTTGCCGTCCGCGAGACAGGAAAGAACGGGGTGTTGAAGTCGACGACTCTTGCCGTTTCGAATTTCCTCGGGTATTCGAGCCTTGGTTCCGTCACGGTCTTCCAGACTCGCGGAAGCCAGTACTCGTCATACAACCTTACGGATTCCAAAGTTTCCACAGGCATAGGCATAGCCTTCGACAATCAGGGCGATTGCTTCTGGAGCTATAACACCGCAAACGGTTTCGGTCCCGGTTATATCGACGAGTTCAAAAAGTGCCAAGGAAAGCCCAAGCAATTGGCGGGCATTACGCTGGGCTTCGCGGGCGGTCTAGCATTCGACGGCCAGGATAATCTTTGGTACGTCGATCAGGCGGGTTACGGCTCCCAGCCGGCCGGCGTCTACGAATGCACGCTGCTGTCGAAATGCACGCTGAGGTTTGGGCCGCCGGACGTTGACTTTATCGATCCGACCTTGGTCAATTTCGATACTTCGTTTACCAATCTCTACGTTGCGGACTACGGTGACGGCATATACCAGTGTGGTACCGGTTCATCGGGTTCTTGCGCCGAGCTCGTTACAGCGTCGAATCCTTTCGGCGTTGCGGTGAATGCCGTTCAGGCCGCAGGCGACGTAGCGCCTTCACCCTCTCCCACGCCGACGGCGGCGCCGCTTACGCCGCAGAATCTATGGGACGCGTACAATCTCGGCGCTAACGGACCGGAGGGAGGTGCGGGCAGCGTCGTCGTGATCGTGGAGGCTGGCCCGAACGGCACGGTTGCGTCCGATATGGCGGCCTTTCGCACGAAATTTAACTTGAATCCCGCTTCGCCCGCGACCGCGCCGCCGTTTCTCGTTTTCGATGAGGATGGCAGGCCGCGCACGCCGTCAGGAACCGCCACGGTGAACACTCACTCATCGGGCACGACGCAAATGGCAGCGGCAACCTGTCCGAAATGCACGATCTACCTCGTGGAGGCGAACACTTGGGGTTTGGTGGATATGTATGAGGCTTTCGAAATCGGCAAGATCAAAATCATTACCCCTGGAGCGCTCAGCAACAGCTGGACCGTTCTCGAGACGGCCAAATACCTCAAGAATACTACGCTCAAGCAACTCGGCCCGAACAAGTTTACGCTCGAGTATGTCTACTCGGATTATTGGAAGGACAAGGAATTCAAAGCCCCCCGTCCCATTCTGGCGGCCGTCGGCAATTACGGGTATAACCGATGCGCGCGCAACGGCCATGACGTTGTGGCCGGGGTCTGTTATCCAGCCAGTTCGGCGAGCGTGATCGGGGTCGGCGGTACGGCGCTCACCATGAACAGCTTACACGCATCCGCGCGAAATTGGAGCGAGCAGGTAGCTTCGTTTGCAAGCAGCGGCTGCAGCGCCGTAATATCGCGGCCGGGGTGGCAGCCCATTGCCACCTGGACACAATGCGGCGCCTATGGCTCTGGTCGCAACGTGGGAGACATCTCCTCCGCTGCCGTGAACGTCGGCGTCATCGTTAACGGCACGTACGTTGCCTGGAACGGCACGAGTTTCGCCACCCCGGCAATTGCGGCGTTGTTTGCGGCCGCCGGGAACAAGCATGCAAAGACCGCCGAAAGTTTTTACACCAATGGCGTCAAACACAGCATTAATACGTTTAACGTTCAATCGGGTAATAACGATTATGACGGCAATTGCATACCCGGGGCCGACACCTACCTCTGCGATGCGAAGAAGAGCATCACTTTTGCATATCCGAACCTCAACGATTACAACGGACCGACCGGCTGGGGAACTCCCGACGGCCTAGCGATCTTCAAGTACTAAGGCCAAGCCCGTAAGGAGGCCACAATGGTAACGTTGGCGTGGTCACGTAAGGCGCTCGTCCTCTGCGCGTCGGCGGTGCTCGGCAGTTGCGGCGGTCAGAACGCGGCGCCGAATTTATTGACGCTCCCTTCATCGGCAGTCCCTGCCGGAGCGCGTGCCACCGGCGGGTGCCCGAGCGCCCACTGCATCATCGTGGGAAACGGGCCGCGGTTCAGCGGGCAGACGGGTAACATCCTGTTCTTCCCGGAAGGCGCCGAGAAAGACGCTCCTCCGGTGCGCGAAATCGGCGGCTCCAAAACGGATCTCGGTTACCTCGCCGGCATCGCCTCCGATTCTGGCGGTAACCTCTACGTTGTAAAGACGAATCCCAGCACGATCGAAGTATTCGCCGCCGATGCCCAGGGCAACGTCGCGCCGATCCGAACGATCGCCGGCTCCAAAACGCTGCTGACCCAACCCGCGGGCATCGCCTTCGATGGAAGCGACTATCTATACGTCGTGAACCAGAAGCCCGCGTACATCGCGATCTTCGCTCCTGACGCGAACGGCAACGTTGCGCCGGTCCGCGTTATCCGTGGAAGAAAGACGCACCTCTACTACACCTGGGGCGTGGCATTCGATTCGAGCGGGGAATCTCTACGCGTCGAACTGGCAGAGCGTCACGGTCTATGCGCCGGGCGCCAGCGGCAACGTTAAACCGTTACGGGAGATCTCTGGTTCCGATACGGAGCTTTCAGGGTCCAACGGCATTGCGCTGGATGATCTCGGCTATGTCTACGTCGTCAGCAGCAACTATTGGTACATTACCGTCTACGCGCCCGGCGCACACGGCGATGCGACGCCCACGCGCGTTTGCCATTGCGGGCTATACGGTCCGGTCGGCATCGCCGTAGACGCAAACAGACGGCTGTACGTCAGCAACGTGGGCTACGACGATCCGCCTTACCTCCGGAAACTCGCGAATACCGCGAGTGGATATTCCGGCAGCTCGATCGCCGGAAAGAGCACGCGACTGGGCTGGCCAGTCGGGATCCTCGTGCGCTAGCGGGCCGTCCTCCAGCTGAAGACCACTAGGCCGTTACCGGCCGGATTTTTCCAGCCTTGCCACAGGTGAACGCTCGTGGCCTTGCGCTCGACGTAGGACGACCCGCCGCCTCCGCCACCGCCATCGAGCGAGCAATAGTAATCGAAACTGGAACCAGCGCCCCCGCCGCCTCCACCGTAATAACCGCCACCACCGCCACCGCCTCCGGGACCTGAACCGTACGACTCGCCACCTTGGCCGCCGGCTCCGCCGGCGAGAAGCATCCCGCTGCTGCCTGGATTACCGCCGTTGGAGCACCTGCTGCCGCTCCCGCCTGATCCACCGGCGCTCTGTGTGCCGCCGGCCCCGCCTCCTCCGCCGTCGCGGTTACTGCCGCGCCCGCCGCCCTCGGCGCCAGAGCCGCCCGTCGTGCCGCCCCCCTTTCCGCCGCGGCCACCGGTGGGACGTGGACGTTTAGACCACTTGCCGCCTTGCCCCCCGCCACCGCCGACCACTAGCACCCTGTCGACCAACCCGTCACCTCCCTGCCGCACATCCGATGCGCCGCCACCTCCATAGGCGGTACAGTTGTGGCCGCTATAGCAACCGTAGTCGGCGCCACCGTTGCCGCCGCCGTTAAAGCCGCTGGTCGATCCGGAAGCGTCGCCGCCCACGTATACCACCAGTTGCTCTCCCGGGGTGACGGGGATCACCGCGTGCACACGTCCGCCGTCGGCTACGGGGGAACCCGCGCCGTGGGCGCCGCGAGCGACGACCGTGATGTACGACACGCCCCGCGGCACCGTGAAGTCCTGTGGACCGCCGGTGTAATAGAACGATTTATGGTTCGGAATAGAGCTTGGGGCAGCCCTGAGCGGCACGACGCCGTTGCTGGCGCGGCCGTCGCATCCAGCTAGCATGGCGAAAGCCGCGGAGGCACCTAAAGCGTAACGGCCTAGACGGAAATCGATCATCGGGCTGCTCCTGTCGACCTGGTCGCGGTTCGACGGCGGCTCGGCGCTCCCCAGGGCATCCTGGCGTCCTTCGACTACGCTCAGGACTGCTCCGGGGGGCACCTCGCCCTTCGACTTCGCTCAGGGTGACAGTGGGGGAGTTAACGAATGTTGACGGGTTAACGTGATTATGCTAGATTGGAGAGCGACCAAGGGGGCGTGCGGCCCCCTAGTCGGGTTTAACCGTCACACCTACCCGTTGGTAAAGGAACGTGGTATGAGAAGCGTCTGTATTGTCGGCTGTATTAACAGCCGCGATTTTTCATCCGTAATGCGACCCGTGGTCGCGCAGCGGGTCGAGTTTCGGCCTATGGGGTCGAAGCCGAAGCCGCGCCGGCCGGATGCACTGGAACTGGGTTACAAGCAGCGTAAGTAGTGCTCCGCCGAGCCCTGCTGACGGCCTTAGCAGTCGTCATGTGCAGCGGCACGGCCTTACCATCAGCCGATTTGACGAAGGCGCAGCTTACGGCATACCTCGGGGCGGTTCAGCTTCCCGACGGTGCGTTTGCCGATAGCAACGCTTCGAACGAAACGCATGTAACGCCGTACCGCGGTGCCTACGCCGCAATCGGATTGTCGCTAGCCGGGGATGCCGCTACGGCGCTCCGGTTCGCGCGCTGGTATGTCGCGCACATGAATCAGGACGACGAGTGGGGCCCTGGTTGCACGATCTACAACTACAAGTTTAGTCGTCATCCGTTTTCCATGGCCTCGACAAAAACCGCCGGTGCGATGGACGCGCCTGCCGGAGTCTTTCTGACGGCGCTGCGTTACCTCTACGCGACGGGCGACCCTAGCGCGCGGGCCTGGATCGCGACCAAGGAGGTCGACGCCCAATGCATCGCGCGCGCCGCCTACGGACTTTACCAGCCGGCCTACAAATGCACGCAGGCCGTAGTTGGCTACAATTACTGTTTGACGGAAGATAACTTCGAAGTCTGGCGTGGTCTTGGGGACGTCGCGTGGCTCGAGGAAAACGCTTGGAACAACTCCGCGATGCAGTCGACCTACCTTAACGATCAAGCGAGCATCGGCGATGGGCTCTCACAGATGTGGAACGCGCGAAACCAAAACTACAACTGGGCTCGCAGCACCGTGAACGGCGCCTTCTCGCGATCGGCTTGGGCGCAGTTCTACCCCGGCTCGGTGACCCAATTGTGGCCCGTCATCGTCGGTTACGCGCGTTCCGACGACCCGCGCAGCATCGAACTGTGGCAAAACTTCAAAGAGGCGTGGCCTTCCATGCCGATAGCCTCTCCCGTTCAAAGCCCGTGGCCCTGGACTGCGGTGGCTGCGGCAAAGATGGGAGATATGCAGTTCGTGGCAGAGTACGAATCGTGCCTTAATGCGCAATACGCGGCGCGAGGATATCCCTACACCTGGGAAGATCACGACGCGGGCAACATGCTCACCGCGCTGGTTTGGGCGTACGAACAACGCTCCCAGGGGCATTGGCCTCGCGAAAAGCGCCGCGTTTCTCGCTTCAACTGCGCGTACCACTACTAACGTCCTCGTAGCTCCGTTTATCACTTAACGCAAGCGTTAACGCTTACGTTAATGCTTGGCTGCATTTTGTTGCGTTTCGGTACGTTTGTACCAAAATTGCTTGAAAAGACCTGAAGAGTCTGCACAGCGGCACCGATGGTAGTAAGGTAAGCGGGACCGCGATGGTAAGGTCACGGCACTCCGATATTTACTTTCTAATACGCACGGAGTTATTTGCCTTGCAGAACGCCTCGTTAGCAAGAACACCCTTTGCAAGAACCTGGGAATCCCTTCGCATGCCGCGCATGGCTGCGGTGCTGATCTTCGGTGTGCCGGTTCTGATCGGCGGCCTGCTGTTAGCTCTACGGTTGTACGGCGTGCTCCTCAACATCGACTGGATCTATTATCCGACGTTCGCCCTGGTCTATGCCGTGTGGGTACTGCCCATCCTCGGCTTCATGCTTTTCAGTTTTCCTGCGTTGCGCCCGAACCCGCACGCCGAGCCGAAGCGGCGCTTCATCTGCATGGTGCCGGCCTATAACGAAGAGATGGTCATCGGCAATCCGGTGAAGAGCTTGCTCGCCCAAGAGTATCCCAAAGACCTCTTCGAAGTGTGGGTCATCTTCGACGGCACCGACGGGACCGCCGACATCGCTCGTAGCATGGGAGCCAACGTCCTCGTCACGCCGACCGACGGCTTCGGCAAGCACCGCGCGCTCGACTATGCTTTCAAGCAGCTGCTCCGCGACGGCGACGATCGTTACGTCACCGTATTCGACGCCGATAACGTCGTCGGCGCCAACTTTCTGCAGGCGATGAACAACGCCATCGAAGCGAAGGGTTTTCGCTGCATGCAGTCCTTCCACGACGTCCTCAACGGCGGCGACAACTGGGTCACCAAGGCACTGTGGTGTTCGTGCGTCTCCTCTTCACGGATGTACCTCACCGGCAGAATGCGCGGCCTTTCAAATGCGCTCATCTGCGGTACCGGATGGTGCTGCGAAGCCGGGCTTCTGCGCCGCTACTGGCCGCTCATCAAGACGCAAACCGAAGATATCGAGCTCAACGGCATTCTTGCCCTCGAGGAAGGGATCCACGTCGGTTACGTTCCCGAGGCGCATATCTATGACGAGAAGCCGCTAACCGTCTGGGTCTCGATTCGCCAGCGCATGCGCTGGATGTGCGGTCACGCGCGCGTGGCGTACTACTACTTCGCGCGCTGCCTATGGGAGGGTCTGCGCCGTCGCGATCTCGCCTTGATCGAACTGGCCTCGTTTTACCTCGTGCCGTTTGCGCTCTTGACGAGCTTCTTAACGTGGCCCCTGCTTGCCGGCATCATGCTGGGAACCTTCAAGATAACCGGGCCGCTCGCCGCCGGTCCGATCGAACACGGCTTCGAGGCGATCGCCATATTCTTCGTCTTCGGCTATCAGGTCGTGGGCTTCTGGGGAGAAAAGCGGCTCCCGGGTGGCGCGTTTATGCGCGCATGCCGCGTCCTCGCCTACTCTTTGTATACGCTCGTCTTCGCGTTGCTCGCATGGCCGCCGGCCTTGGTGTGGGCGCTCTTCTCAGTCGCTCGCGCGGACTGGCTCTTCCATACGCCGCACGTCAGCGGCGATGCGAAACAGCCGGTGCCCGCACTGCACGTCGCGCACGCGCGACATCCCGTTACCGTCTCCGGTTCAATATCGGAAGGAGTACTCTCATGATCCCAACGCGTCGCCTTTGCATCGTTCTCACGGCAGGCTTCGTGCTCATCGCAACGCAACCGGCGTTCGCCGACGACAGCTATGCTCGCCTCGACGTGAGCGACAGCACGATCGGCTTCAGCAGCCCGGGCAACGCGTATGGCCCCTGGATCTATCAAGACGCAAGGATTGTATTCGTTCAGCCCGGCCAAGGGGCGCTGAACTTCGAGGTGGCGCATCAGGCCAACGGCGATCAGCTCTTCCCGACTCACGGTGCCTATTTCGCCGCGGGCTACACGCGCGATTTCACCACGCGATTTTACGGCGGCGTAAACGTTGGCTACGGTACCGACTATCCGTACGCGAAGAACGACGTTCACGTCGAGCTCAACTATAAAACGACGCCCGACCTCAGGCTCGTCATGGGGGGCGCCGTGGACTTCGTCACCTACTACGGACGCCAAACGATGGAGATGGTGCAACTCGGACCGACATACTACTACGCTACCGGCGACGTTCAGGTGAGGTATCTCTCACAAGCCAACTCCAACGCTCAGACCAAGAGCGGCGCCTCGTTGGCCTGGGACGTCATCCCCAGCATTCGCTCGAAGTACACGCTAACCGGGCTGTGGGGCCCGCAGCAGTACATCGTCACGACGCCCGGGATTCCCAACGCACTGGCAAACTATCAAGGCGAAACGTACTCGGTCGCGACCGAGCAGCAACTCGGTCGCGTCGGCCCGCAGGGCCTTCGCTGGGGGTTTAAGGTCGCCGGTCTCCTGACCCATCTGACGCAAGCGGTCGGCGGCGGACCCGTTTACACCGGTCGCGGCGCCACCCTGGGGGTGTGGAGTCAGTTTTGACGCGAGCGACGCGGCTAGAGTTTCTCTGCCAAGTTGCTAGTACCACGCTTCTGATGAACGGCGTGAACGGCGTGTTTCCTAAACCCAACCGCTTCGCGCAATGGATCGTTCGCAATCAGATCAGCGAAACCGACCTTTGCCGCTACTTCCGCTTCGGGCCGCATGAAAACGAAGAGTCGCCGCTAGCGACGGCTTATGCGATCTTGTTGTTCAACGAATCGCAGCCCGAGATCGCCGACCGGCTTGCCGATGGGCTGATTCATCTGCAAGACCGCTATGCTTCGAATCGCCACGTCGGCGGCGCCGTTCCCTCGATCGCCAACGACGCTTCGCAGCTCTTTTACTCCTCGGACGCGCTAGCGGCGATCAAGGCGCTCATGGCTGCCTATCGGCGCAACGGAAACGCCACGCATCTTCGTGCCGCCGGCGGTTTCGCGGAGTTCGTCGAGCGCATGTGCGACGGCGAACGCGGCGAGTTTCTGGTCGAGAACGTCGGCTTCCCGATGCAGTACGCAACGCCCGACGGCGCGATTCAAAACTGGCTGGTGCCCAACGTCGCAATGCTCTTCTGGGACGCGCTCGACGATTACGCGCGTGCTTCGGGGAGCCTTTCGATTGCGCGGATATTCGAGCGCGGGCGGGCTTTCCTGCTGCGTTCGGTCCAGGCGCCCAATGGTGCGTACTACGATCATTACGAGCCGGGCTATCCGGCGCGTGGCTACTCTGAGAAGCGCTGGCGCTGGTACAAGATCGAAGGGGATGGCCGCCGTATCGCCATCGGCGACAACATGATGATGTCGGCGCTGGGCGCACAACGGCTCGGCGACAACGCTGCGGTCGATCGATTTCTGGCCTGGGCCAAACCGCGTGACGGAGCCTTCTATGCCTACCTCAACGTGGATACGGGCGGCTCGGGTTTCCAAGCCGGCGACGCGCCGTACTTCGACGTCGTTTGTTCGGGGATGTATCGCGAGCTGCTCGCGCGCAGCGGCAGGCTCACGCGAGCGGGTCAACAGGCGTTCGAGCGCATCTTCGCGCTCTCGAGCGGACACGACGGAGGTTATCGCTGGGGCCTCAAAGGCGACGGCGGCTGGGTGCAAGATTCTGCCGAGGCGCTGGTGACCGGCTACTGGATCTCGCTGGCGTAACGATGATTCTCGCAACTGCATCGATCCCGCCGATTGTCGCGCAGGCCGGCGAGCGAACGGGACTCTCGAAGATCGACCACATCGTCATCATCGTTCAAGAGAACCGTAGCTTCGATAACTTGTTTCGGGGTTTCCCGAACGCGCATAGCGCGTCGCGCGGAAAGCTGCCCAACGGCGCGACCGTCGCGTTGAAGCCCGTATCGCTCGCGGCCCCATACGATATCTCACACAGCCTGCAGGATGCAAAGACGGCCTACGACGACGGTCGCATGGACGGATTTGCAAACGAATACAGCAGCGCCACGAAGCCCGGTGATCCCTATCCGCAGTACGCCTACGTTCCTCGGTCGGAAATAAAGCCGTATTGGTCGATGGCGGAGCAATACGTTCTCGGGGACGCAATGTTCGCCTCGCAGCTCGACGGCAGCTTCGTCGCCCATCAATACCTAATCGCGGGTTGGGCCGGAAACAGCTACAACTATCCAGCGGTCGAACCGTGGGGTTGCGATTCGCCTGCCAGCAACGCCATCGGTCTGCTCAACGGTATCGGACAGCCTTTGGGTCTGACGTATCCCTGCTTTAACTATTCGACGATTGCCGACGAGCTGGACGCCAAGAAGATCTCCTGGCGATACTACGCCCCAAAAACCGGAGTCGGCTACTCCTGGACGGCGTTCGACGCAATCTCGCACGTTCGCAAAGGACCCGACTGGAAGAACGTCGTCGCGCCCGAGACGCGAGTTTTGAAAGACGTCGCCAAGGGAGATCTTGCGGGCGTCACGTGGGTGGTTCCGTCACTGGCGCTTTCGGACCACGCCGGATCGAATAGCAAGCGCGGCCCGTCGTGGGTCGCTTCGGTCGTTAACGCGGTCGGTAAGAGCAAGTTCTGGTCCTCGACGGCGATCTTCGTCGTTTGGGACGACTGGGGAGGATGGTACGACGACGTCGCACCGCCGCAGCTCGATTTCGACGGCCTCGGCATTCGCGTGCCGTTCATCTGCGTCTCGCCTTATGCCAAGACCGGCTACGTGGATCGCACGCGTTATGAGTTCGGCAGCCTGCTGACGCTTATCGAAGACCGGTACGCGCTGGCGTCGCTCGGCCGCACCGACGCGCGTGCTGCCGCACCGTTTGGCTGTTTCGATTTTGCGCAGCAACCGCGCGCGTTCACGCAGATCGCCGCGCCGTATGACCCCGCAGCCGTCGTCCGTTCGGCGACGGCGGAGGCTCCCGATGACCAGTAACGGCGCGCTGCGCCGCATCCGTTTCGTCGCTTTTGCGGCCTTGGCGGCGTGCACGACGCACGGTGGAGGCGCGACTCCGCCGGTTTCGTCGCTGAAGGCGCCGGCAGCGATTTTCGCGGCGGGTAGCGGTTTGCTTTATGTTTCCGATCCCGTCGGCAACGACGTTGCGGTTTATCACGCCAGCGGCAGCAAGCAGAGCCCGATCGCAACGATTACCCAGGGCATCGCCGGCCCTGCCGGCTTAACCGTCGACGGCGGAGGGGATCTGTTCGTCGCGAATACTGCGGGCAACAGCGTCACGGAATATGCGCCGAACGGCACGTCACCCGAAGCCACGTATTCGCAAAGCGTGCTTGGGCCGGTAGACGTTGCGGTGGACGGCGCCGGTACGGTNNACGCTCGACGCCAAGGGCGATCTCTACGTCGCATACGACGATTACTTCGAGCAGACGCTGATTTATGAGTATGCGCCCGGGTCGAGCAAAGGCGTATCACTAGGCTTGCAGTTCGATCAAACGCGATGGGAGGCCGCGGGCCTCGCCTTCGACAAAAGCGCGAATCTGCTCGTCGCCAATGCGACGCTTCCGGGCGTGCAAATCTATCCCGCCGGCAAACTCACCCCGTCGAAAACCTTTGGAAAGCACGGCTCGCCGCGCTTCGTTGCGCTCGATTCAACGGGGAAGAGCGTTTTTGTTTCGGATACTACTGCGAACGCGGTTGAAGAGTACGCTTATCCGTCCGGCCGCATGACGAACGTCATCACCAACGGGCTCAAGAGCGTGTACGGTGTGGCTCTCAGCCCGCCCCTGTCGCCCTGAGGGGCGATGGCTCTCAGTGAATTTTACGAAGAGCCGATGTACAATCGCGTTATGAGTAAGAGCTTTTTCGCCCTAGCGCTCGCGCTTAGCCTAATTCCGGCTGCGGCGCTTGCCCAGGATGCCAACACCTCGCAGCAACCCACGGATGCTCAGCGCCAGCAGATGCATCAGATGCGCGAGCAGTTTGACCAGTCCGAACGCCAGCTCCACGACCAGCTGCGCTCGCAGATTATCTCCTCGCTGACGCCCGTCCATCGTCGGGCCCTGGCGGCAGAGATCGGCAACCTCGTTCTGTCGCCGAATCCCGACATCGACGCCGCGGCAAAGCAGATCGACGCGATCCTTTCGCCTAGCGAGCGGCAGCGGATTCTCCAAGCGCACGCGGGGTACGAATCGCAGTCTCGCCAGCTCCACGAGCAGATGAAGTCGCAGCTGCAGAGCGCGATGCCCAACTGGCATCCGCCGAGCCACGACCATATGATGAGCCCGTCGATGCAGGCGCAAATGCGCGATCCGGGCTGGATCGTGTTGCACGCGCTTCCGCCGCACGAGCATGACAAGATGGGCATGGGCGACCACGGCGCGATGGGAGCTCCGCCTCCGGGACCGTAGCTCCGGCGGGCTAGTTCAGGGGGTCCAGGATATGACGACTTCGCCGTCGAGGGCGGGTCCGGTTCCTTGCGAATTCTTGACGCGCGTCGCGTGCTTCTCGACGAACGAGGACCCCCCGCCGCCACCGCCGCCCCCACCGAGTCCACTGGTACGGTGCCCGCCGGCACCACCTCCGCCGCCCCCGTAATAGCCGCCGCCGGCGCCACCGCCGCCGCCTCCAGAAGAGGCATTGCCGCCGCCATCGCCGCCGACGCCGCGCTTGCCGTGGGCGCCGTGGTCTCCGGACCGGTTGCCGCCGGTGCCGCCGGCACCGCCCGCGCTTTGCGTGCCGCCGGCGCCGCCGAAACCATCGGTGCTACCGCTGCCGGAGTCGCCGCCAGTCCCGTTGCCGCCGATCTCGCCACCGCCCGGGCCGCCGCTGCCCCCGCCGTAGATCGCTCTTGCGCCCGCGCCGCCACCGCCGCCGGCAACGAGCACGCGATCTTCCAAACTATCACCGCCTTGGCGGACGTCGGACGCGCCACCGCCACCAGCAGCACCGCTGCCCCTACCGTTGTAGCCGGTTCCACCGACGCCGCCGTTCGCGCCGCCGTTGAAGCCCCCGGCGCCGCCGCGGTCGCCGCCTGCGACGTTGCTTGGGCGGCCGGGTCCGCCGGCGCCACCAACGTAGATACCCAGCGTTTCGCCCGTCGTCACCGCGATTGTCGCTTTCACGACGCCCCCGTCGCCGCCATTCACCGATTTCCCCGCGGCGCCGCTGGCGCCGACCACCACAACGTGCACCTCCGTTACGCCTGAGGGCACGACGCAGTGCTGAGGTTTTCCGGTGTATTTGAACGTCTTCGATTGCGCCGCGGCCGGTCGCGACTGCGCAGTTGGGGAGTTTCCAAACATTTGCGTTCCGCCGCAGCCCGTCAGCAGCGCGAGGGAGACAAGCGTGCCGAGGGGGGCGCGATCGAGGCGAAGAGTAGCCATGGTTTGCCTCCTAAATCTTGACCCGGGTCGGCTTTTTTCGTCTGCTGGCCCGACTACTCCGCTTAGATCATAACCAAAGTTATCGGATTTCCTCAAATGCCGCGACGAGGCGTTCGAGTCCGGCGCGGTCGTCGGCGGTAAAGCGCGCCTTTACGGGGCTATCGACGTCGAAGACGCCGAACAGTTCGCCGTCGCGAAGGATGGGAACGACGATTTCACTGCGCGACGCGCTGTCGCAAGCGATGTGATCGGCGAAGGCCTCGACATCATCGACAACGAGCGTCTCTCGCTTTGTTACGGCGGCTCCGCAGACGCCGCGGCCTGGCGGAATGCGCGTGCAGGCGGGGCGTCCGTTGAACGGGCCGAGCACCAACTCGCCCGACGGCGCTGCGAGATAAAAGCCGGCCCAGTTAACGTCGGGAAGCTCTTCGTAAATCAGCGCCGCAAAGTTGCCGGCGTTGGCGACGAAATCGCTCTCGCCGTCGAGCAGTGCGCGCACCTGCGCTTCGAGGCGCTCGTAGAGTTTGGCACTCATTGATTGTAGGGGTCCTCGTTGTAATACGGTTTGCGCGTGCCGTCGACGGTGATCGTGTACCACGGCTCGGGCGTCCGCTTGTTGAGCAAATCGAAACGTTCGCCGTTGCGGGCGACGTGCGTGACCTCGACCGTGTAATGCAGCGGGTGCCCGGGAATGAGAAGCGGCGGCGTGTCGGTGCGAACGAGGTAGGCCCCCCGGCCATCCTTCCCATTGAGCACGCTTGCGGTTCCGTCGGGGTCGACAACGACTGCGCTGCCGCCGTCGATTCCGAGAGCGTAGATTTGGCCGGCGTTGGGCAGCAGCCGATCGTGGAAGATGCGCGCGAGAAATGCGATCGCTCGACCCAAACGATCGCGCGCGACCAGATGCGTGTCGGTGATCGTGTCTTGTAATGCGGGCCACGCGAAGAGGCCGGTCGTGAAGCTGATTCGCGGCTCGAGCGGATCCTTTGCGGCATCGGCGGTTGTGGTTTCGAGGTTCATTGCGTCGGCGGCGACGGAATCGTACACGACGGCGCCCTGAATCGCCAAGCCGGCGCTTCCGCCGCCGACGACACCGCCCCGCGCGTAGACGCCTTTGACGGCCTCGATAAGTTCCGTCCCTTTCCAGGCAACGTAGCTGGCTTGATCGCCGCCCGCGAAATAGACGGCATCGGCGCCGTTGACTACCGGCGCCACCGAGTTCACTTCTGACG
The DNA here is from genome assembly GCA_003167155.1 of Candidatus Cybelea tumulisoli. Taxonomy (GTDB): domain Bacteria; phylum Vulcanimicrobiota; class Vulcanimicrobiia; order Vulcanimicrobiales; family Vulcanimicrobiaceae; genus Cybelea; species Cybelea tumulisoli. The sequence continues at coordinate 4,346 of PMTY01000156.1, read as the reverse complement.
CTGAGGCGCACGGTGGGATGAGGACCGTCTGCACCGATGTGAAGTTTCCCGCTTGATAAAAGTGGCGATCGTCGATGTTGGTATACGATGCGCGCAGGATCACCACGTTCCCGCCGCGCTGCGCCGTGTCGCCGAGCAGCCGCTTGTGCAACCACGTTAACGTATTATCGGGCGAACTCGAGGCGCCGGCGCCGTCGAGCAAGAGACCCGGGCCGTGCAGATGCGGTACCGGCACGTACGTTCCGTAACGCGGAAAGACGGTAACGGAGCACATCGCGAGAACTAGCAGCATGTCGAGGCCCTCTTTCGTGATATAATGCGGTCGTGACTGCCACGTCATCCTTCGACAGGCTCAGGATGATACCGGGAGTGCTCAGGATGACACCGGGAGTCGAATTTGGGGGGGTTATTATGCGGCGTTTGTTGACGTTAGGAATTGGCATTGCGATGCTGAGTTCGTGCGCGAGCGGGAGCGTGCCGCTGGTGGGTAATCAGATGGTGAACCAGGCTGCGCGGGCGAGACCTGCGAGCGTGCCGGTTGTGGGCGGCTGCCAGATCTTCCCCGCCAGCAACTGGTGGAACACCGACATTTCGAACTTTCCGCTCGATAAGTTGTCCGGCAAATACATCGCGGCGCTTCCCGGGAATCTGCATCCCGATTTCGGCCATGACCCCGATTACGGAATTCCGTTCAACATCGTGCCGAGCACGCAGAAGAAGGTGCCGGTGACGTTCGGCTATGCGTCTCAGAGCAATAAGGGGCCCTATCCGATTCCACCCAACGCGGAGATCGAGGGCGGCAAACATGCCACCGGCGACCGCCACGTGCTCGTGCTCCAGCAAGGAGTCTGCAAGCTGTACGAGATGTGGCGCGCGTTTCCCATCCACGGCGGAAAGCGATGGAAGGCCGGATCGGGCGCGCTCTTCCATTTGGATTCGAACAAACTGCGGCCCAACGGCTGGACCTCGGCCGACGCGGCCGGACTTCCGATTATGCCGGCGCTCATCAAGTGCGATGAGGTGAACAAAGACAAGCTCATCAACCATGCGATGCGCGTGACGTTCAATGAAACGCAGATGGGTTACATTCATCCGGCCACGCATTATGCGACCGATTACAAGGATCCGAGCCTGCCGCCGATGGGGTTGCGTTTGCGCATGAAGGCCTCGTACGACATCTCGGGCCTGACCGGTCAGTCGCTCGTGATTGCGGTTGCGATGAAGAAGTACGGCATGTTCGTGGCCGACAACGGCAGCAACTGGTACTTTCAGGGCCAAGGCGGCAAACAGGCATCGTGCTGGAACAACAACGATCTCGATCAGCTCAAGAACGTTCCGGGGAGCGCGTTCGAAGTGGTGCAGACCGGGAAGATTCTGCGTTGAAAAAGTTCGGACCGGCAGTCTTGGCGATTCTTCTGGCCGGAATCGTCTCGCCTTTGGCGGCTCGGGCAGATTGCTCGAAGGCCACCCTGCAAAACCTCGGTGTGGCGCTGACGTCGTACACGCAATGGCAAAACTATAGCGTGGCCTCCACCCCGGCGGAGCGTGGCCTCGCGGCGCCCGAGTGGGAGAGTTTTGAGCACGAGATGGATGCGATCGTCGACGACGGCGACATCACTCGCTGTACTCGCAGCACGCAGCTCCTGTACTATTCTTTTAGCGCAAGCCGCGACGCCGTGCGAATGACTCGCCTGTACGCGCTGCGTCAGGCCACCATGCCGGGCGTCGCAGATGCGATCTTGGGCAACCTCGTCGGCGCCGCGCTCGACGTCTATTACGATGACGTGCGGACGCTCTACACCATGGGATACGCCCGGAAGAGCCCCGCGCAATACGCGCACTTTAAGCGCGATGTTAGCGGTTGGTTTACAACCACGGGAGCGAGTTTCGTACCGTGGGAGAAGACGCCGCCGGCGGCGGTCAAAGCGGTCCGTCGCAGCTGCGATCAACGTGACGAGCCGGCTAAAGTCGTCAACCAGGTGCAGCCTATCTTTCCGGATCCGAAGGAACTCGGGCTCGGCAAGGATACGATCGGCGTTACGGTCACGGTCGGACCGTCGGGCAGTCTCACCGATGCGCGCGTGTCGGATACTTCGTTCAACGAGGCCGTCGACAGGGCGGCGCTCGGAGGCGCATTGCTTTCCACGTACGCGCCGGCTATGCGGAATTGTCTACCGGCGATCGGGACGTTGCTCGTAAACTTTCAAGATCAAGCTGAGTAGGCGCAACCGAACAAAGGTACTGTAATTCGGCGCTGGGCCAAACGTATGGGGCGATTTCCCTTATCTCTTCGAACGACACCGTGCAAAGGGGGTTTGTACGAAGAGCCGCAAGCAGCGGCTAGGCCGCATATGGGTTTCGCGTAAAGGTTTAAGGATGACGTTCGCGGGGTAGGCAACCCCACGAAGGATGGCGAGCGAGCGGCTTCGTAGTCCTACGACCCTACTGTTGAATTACTTCGAGCTACGTGAGGCGGGTATGGCTGACGAGTTTCGATCTAACTTCTATTTCCGTGGCGCCCAGCGGCGCTATTTGCAACTAGCGATTATAGCGTTGATCGTCCTGGTGATCTTGGGCTTGTTGGCCGCGCGGCTTCGCCCGGCGTTGACGTACAAGTACGTGTCGTTGATCAACCAGGGCCAGGTCCAGGTTTGCCGCGTCACTCCGGACGGCGTAATCTGCCCGCCGCTCAGCGGCAGCCTCAGCAAGAGCGAAAGCCTCAGCAAGAGCAAGAGCTACAGCCCTAGCAAGAGCAAGAGCTACAGCCCCAGCAAGAGCATCAGCACAAGCACGAGCCTGATCCCCCCCAGCCGAAGCGTCAGCACGAGCACGAGCCTGAGTCCCAGCGTCCGCACCCGGTAATTCGCCCGCTCTCTCTCGAGGGCGGGCCCCCAGGTCACCCTTCGACTGCGCTCAGGATGACATTACTGCGCTCAGGATGACATGGGCGTTCTTTTTTTTTGCGGAGGGGTTGACGGGGGCGTATTGGTGCGCTATTGTACTAGTGTACTAGTACGACAGTAGATCGATACTAGACGCTGGAGAGGATTCGAACATGACACATTTTTGGAACAGCCGCCCCGACGCCGAAGTGGCCCGCGAGGCGCGCACCCCGATTCGTCTGCCTGACAAGATGGCGGCCGGACTCTTCCAGGGCTGGGGCCCGAGACTCTAAGGTAAGCCGAGTAAAACGATGCCGGCCGTAATGACGGTCGACCCGCGCAGCGGCGTGCCGATCTACCTGCAGATTGTTGAGCAAGTCAAGCGATCCGTCGCTCTTGGGATCTTGCAGGCTGGCGAACAACTCCCGACCGTTAAGCAGCTCGCGCTCGACCTCACCGTCAATCCCAATACCGTGGCACGAGCGTACCGCGAGCTGGAACACGCCGACGTTATCGAGACTTCCCCGGGACGGGGCTCCTTCATCCGCGATAACGGAAGCGCTCTGTCGGCCAAGTCGGCCGCAAGCGACGTCGCCCGCGATGCCCTCGCCATCGCCTTACGCGAAGCAAAATCCGTCGGACTTTCTCGCAACGACGTCCGCGAACTAATCGACACCGCACTAGACCGGTGGTTTCCGGAGGAGCAATGAGTAGCATAAAGATTTCCAACCTGCGCAAAACGTACGGGCAGTTCGCAGCCGTCGACGGGTTCTCGCTCGAGATTCCAGCGGGAAGCGTCTTCGGACTGCTCGGCCCCAACGGCGCCGGCAAGACGACCGTGTTTAAATGCATGCTCGGCTTAGCGCGTGCGACCAGCGGCGTCGTGCTCTTCGACGGCAAGCCGCTCGTCCCGGAAACGTTCGAACGCATTGCCTACGTGCCAGAGCGCAGCGTCCTGTATGAATGGATGACCGTTGCCGAGCACGTCGAGATGAACCGGCGAGCCTTCAAGGCCTTCGACCCGGCTCGCGCGCTCGAGCTGTTGGCGCAGTTCAACGTCGAACCCGCCAAGCGCAGCCGCGCGCTCTCGAAAGGGATGCGCACGGCGGTAATGGTCGCGCTGGCCTTTGCGCGCAACGCCCCGATCCTAGTGCTCGACGAACCGACAAGCGGACTCGATCCGATCAATCAGCGCCACGTGCTGAGCCTAATCATCAACGAAGCCGCGCGTGGAAACTCGGTCTTGTTTTCGTCGCATCAAATCGGGCAAGTCGAGCGCGCGGCAGAGCATATCGCCGTGATGGACCGCGGACGCCTGATCCTCGAAGGGCTCGTCGACGATCTCAAGAGCGACCGCAAAATCGTCGAAGGCATCTTCCCCAACGTTACCTATACGCTCAACGGGATTGCAAACGATCCGCGCGTTCTGCGCGCCGACCGCACCGAACGCATCGTGCGGCTCCT
>PMTY01000099.1 GCA_003167155.1 Candidatus Cybelea tumulisoli | reverse complement strand
CTTCTGCCGGTTCAGCGCACCATTGCTGGCACGGTTGTCGCTCGCCGCCGCATTTACGCCTGCACCTCTTGGTCGTATTGGACTTCGCTCTGTTTGGCGAGCTCGTCCGAATGCAAGCGCCTGATGCGATTCGTTCCGATTCCGCCTCACAACGGACACCGTTGCTTTTTGGCTAAGCGCCCATGCCGGGCGCACCAAAAGCCAGGGGCCCGCATTAAGCGGGCCCCTGGTGATTCGCCGTTCGAATCGAGAGCGGGTTCTAGGTCAGGTTACTTTCCGTAGCTGACGGCTTGACCGTACGGGTCAGCCGACGCGCCGGAGAGCGAGCCAGACTTGCCGCCACCGGCCGGGTAGGCCCAGTAGCCGACTTCGCCCTTGCCACCATCGACGCACCACAGGTTGGCGCCGATCATGGTGTTGGCTGCGCCGCCCTTCTTCTTCTTGTCGGGCGAGATGTTGGTCTTGCCGTTCGTGAAGGTCGGGTTTACGACGTCAGTGTAGGTGTTGTAGCAGGTGTCGGTATAGGCGACTTCGCTACCGGTTGCCGTAAGGGTCGTGCCGCTCAGCGTCACTCTCCACGTGCCGGTATCGAAGGTTCCGCCAGCTTCCTGGTCGCCTAGGCCGAGGTAGGTGCCATCCCAGTGGGAGCCACCCGGGAAGTCGATCGTTCCAGCGAACGAGAGATCTTCCAGGCTCTTGCCACCAGATGCCAGACCGTCATAGCAACGGCCTCCTGAAGAGGTCTCGCCAACCGCGACGAGGTTGCCACTGCCGTCATAGCCTGCGGTCCACAGGTAGGTGCAGGAGCCCGTGTAGCTGGTGCCTTTGCTCGGATCGCCACCGGCAAAAACGGTGATTTCGCCTGGATCGAAGCTGGTGACGGCGACGTCACCGGACTTATCAACCGAGCAGCCGATCGGTGTGCCGCCCGAGTCGTAGGTGTTGAGGATCTTGGTGCCGCCGTGGCCGTATTCGACCGCGTCGCCGGCGCCGTAGTTGACGATGTAAACGTTACCCTTGGCATCGCTGCACTCGCCATACGGCTCATCGAAGCCCGTCAGGGTTCCGACTGCCGTGCCTTTGGGATAGTCGTATACGTATACGTCGTTGGTTTCCTCATCGCCGATGTACATGAGGCCGCCCTTTTTCTTTTTCTTGTCGGGCGACATGAAGGACTGGCCGTGATCCGTGTGCACGTTCGGCTGCACGAAGTGGGGCATCGTAAGCGCCTCACTGCGAAGCTTCGAAAGCTGCGTCACGCCGGTCGAATGACCGTTCGCCGAAACTCCCGAAGGACCGAAGCTCGAAGAGCCGCCGCTGCTGCAAGCAGCGAGCATGGCGGCGGCCACAGTTACGCCGGTGGCGTACTTGACCCAACTCGAGATTTTCATTATGGAAATTTGCTCCATTTCTTTCATGAAAGTGTGTATGGGGGTCATCAGGCTCTCTCGGGAAGCCTGACTGGGGACTCCGTGGTAGGTAGGGCGCTCGGCTTGGGGAAGCGAGTAGCGAACTACGGCCTCGCAAGCCAGAACGGACTACTTTGGTGTGGGGCTCCCGTCCCCACCCCTTGGCTCTTCCGCAGCCTGTTCCTGCTGCGAAATTTGCCCCAGTTAATTAATTTGCCGAGCGGGTTTTGCTTGGTCGCATCGCGCACCGAACCGACGCCGAGGCGCGGTCTACGAAGCAGGAAGATGGCTTGCCAACCTACCCCTCGGCGATACTCGTGACGGCCTTAACCAGTGATTCCTTGCCCTTCGTCGCCGTCTGAAACGCCATTTGAAAGTAATCGAGAACCTCTGGAAAGCGGCGTAGATACCCAGTTACGAAGCGCCACGAAAAGAGCCGCTTTGGAGAGAGATACTCCGCCTCGTAGAGCAGCAAGAGATTTGTCACGATAAAGTGGCGCATCGCACTGCCGCGCTTGACGTGCACGCGCCAGCGCTTGGAAATATCGACGTTGGTGAAGACCGTGTTCCGCAACGAGGCCGAAAGCACCGCCGGCGAGACGGAGACGGCGCTGTCGTACGTGCCCGGCAGTTGGTCCGACCGGGTAATCGTCGAGTCTCCGAAGTTGACGCACCAGTACTCGGGTTGCGGCTTTTCGATCGGGAAAACCCAGCGCGCCTTACCCATGAACGGCCGCAGCAGGCGTGTCGCCTTTGAGAACCCCGTAAAGTACTTCGAAAAGTCGTCGAAGCTGATTTGTTTCGCGCCCTCCGAACGATAGGCTTTTTCGAGCCGCTCGTTCTCTTGCGCCGCCCGCTGCTCCGCATAGCTCACCATGTCTACGATGTTGCCGTCGGCCACGGTGAAGCCGGAGGCGGAGGACCAGCGGCTGCCCGGAGGCATGAGCACCAGCGCCGTTTGCGGAGTCCGCGAAGCGTTGGCTTCGAAATACTCCTTCATCTCGGGGCCCGATACCAAGTAACGATTCTCGTCGCGAACCTCCCGGTGCAAGTGGCAGATTCCACTCGCGAACGGGATTGCGTAACGGGGACGCAACTGCTGCGCGGCCGAAACGAAGGCGTCCATGTAGGTGCGCGCGTCGACCGGCAGCCGGTCGGCCGGATCTTCAAAGGTATACCGCGTCGGGTACGACCATGCCGGCGAATGGCTGCGCAGCATGAAGTCGACCTTCGGATACTTCGCGCGAAACTTTCGCCAGGTCGAGGGCAGCGGCTTGGCATCGTTGAGATCGAACAACACGGTCCCGTCGGCCTCAACAACCGCGACGCTATCGTCTTGGAAGCTCACCTGAAAGCTCGTAAACGAGAACCCGTCGGCGAGTTCGATGGTCTTGCCGTGCGGAAGCTCGACGATCCGCTCGAAGCCGATGTCGCGAAGCTGGTCGCCCAAACCGGAGATGGGGAAACGCGGTACCATGACCGTCGTCGTCTTCGCGAACTTCTTGAGCGTTCGCGGATCGAAATGATCGAAATGCCAGTGCGTTATGTAGACGTAATCCGCGCCAAAGAGGTCCTGTTCGAAGACGGGAGGCGGCGCGTGCCACCAAGACGACCAGTAGGTCGGCTCGTTCAACCAGGGGTCGATGATGAGCCGCTTTCCGCGAGCCTTGATATCCAGACAGGCATGGCTAACGATGCTAAAATCCATACCGGCGGCTCTTTCGGCGGCCTTTTGCCGTCTCCCCGATGGGCCGCTCTACTCGCTGGTTCGGACCGCGATCGCTCCCGTCGTCGTGCTCAGCGCAATGCGCGCGGTCCCGGATCCGATCTTGCCGCTCGCTCGTACGCCGACCACGTTCTCGCTGCTTTGCACGATTCCGGATAGGTCGCTGGAAAAGCCGCCGACCGTGCTCTCCGCATTGACCGTTGCGTCGCTCTCGCGCGCGATTCGCAACGTGATCGTGCCCGTCGTGGCACGCAGGTCGACCGTGCGGTCTCCGGCGACGCGGCCGAGATTTGCCTCAATGGTGCCTGCCTGCGTCTCGATGCTGACGTTGCCGGTAACGGCGCCAACGGAGACGGAACCGGCAACGTTGCCAATCTGCACCGAGGCTCCCATCGGAACGGAGATCCGATATCGCACGCCGCCACTGTGATTGCCGCCCGTATAGGTCGTAACTACGAAAATGCCGTTACCCTCGCGATTGACGCTGATGGTGACGCTACGCAGCTCGGAAGCATCGTAGCCGTACTTCGTTGCGGCGATATTCACGACCGGTTTAGCCCAGGTCGCAATCTGAACGGTCCCGGCAATATTGTCGACGTGAACGATCGGCGTCGCACCGCTATCGACGGCTTGATGGAACTCTTCGTGAACGCGCTCGCCAAACGATCCGCTGCACGCGTAGAGCGCCAGCAGCGCACCGAGTCCAATCGCCCGAATCATACGGCCGCTTCTGCGGGTTCGTTGCGAAGGAATCCTGTAATCGCGGGAAGGTAAGGCTAGCTTTTTAGCTTGTAGCCGACGCCATACACGGTAAGGACGTACGCAGGGTCGTGGCTGTCGCGTTCGATCTTCCGGCGTAAATTGTTGATGTGACGGTCGAGCGTGCGCTCGTAGATGTTGCCGCCGTCTCGCAGGCGATCGAGCAACCGCGCGCGGGTGAAGACTTCTCCCGGATTTCCGGCAAGAATCGCGAGAATGCGAAACTCGGTGGCGGTAAGGTTCGCCCGCTTCCCGTCGATCCGAACCTCGTGGGTTATCTGGTCGATCTCGAGCTCCCCGATCCGCAGCGATCTTCCCGCGTCGTTTCGGACCGCCGATCGCTCGTCAACGCGCCGCAAGAGCGCGCGAACGCGCGCGAGCAGCTCGCGCGGTGAAAAGGGTTTGGTCACGTAATCGTCCGCGCCAAGCTCCAATCCGACGATCCGATCCGACTCCTCCCCGCGGGCGGTCAGCACGATCGCCGGAAGCAGCGAGCCTGACGAGCGAGTCTCGCGCAGCACGTCGAGGCCGCTCCCATCGGGCAACGAAACGTCGAGAATCATGAGGTCGGGTTGCGATCGATGCAGCGCCGCGAAGGCTTCCTCAACGGTGCTGCAGAGTGTGGTTTCAAAGCCGCCAGCGCGCAGATAACTCTCGAGGACTTCGACGATCCGAGGCTCGTCCTCGAGAACGAGCACGTGTCTAGGCTGCGATGCGATTATCTAGGCTTTCCTCATCTTGTAGCCGACTCCGTAGACCGTTAGGACGTAGGCCGGATTGCGCGCGTCTTTTTCAATCTTCTTTCGGAGATTGTTGATGTGGCGGTCGAGCGTGCGTTCGTAAATTTCACAATCGTCGCCGAGACGATCCAGCAGATGCGACCGCGTAAAGACCTCGCCGGGATTCTCGGCAAGAACGGCGAGGATTTGGAACTCCGTCGCGGTCAACGCCGTGGTTACGCCTTCTACGCTCACCTCGTGAAAGCTGTAGTCGATCTCCAGGTCGCCGACGCGTGTCTTGTGGGACGGCTTATCGTTGCGGGCGCCGTTGGCTCCCTCTCCCATCCTTCGCAGCAGCGCACGAACGCGAGCCACCAGCTCGCGGGAGGAGAAGGGCTTGGTCACATAATCGTCGGCGCCAAGCTCCAGCCCGACGATGCGATCGGCTTCCTCGCCGCGGCTCGTGAGCATGATCGTCGGAATTCGCGGGTTGTGCCCCGATGCGGTCCGCAGGACATCGAGACCGCTGCCGTCGGGAAGCGTGACGTCCAGAACGAGAAGGTCGGGCTGAAATCGCTCGAGCGCGCCGAGAGCTTCCGCGATGCTCCCGGCCGACTCGACGACCATCCCCTCGCGTTCCAGATAGGCCGCGATGACCTCGACGATCTGCGGCTCGTCGTCCACGACGAGAATGCGGCGACGCTCCATTTACCCCGGTCCGCCCCCCTGCCACAGCTTGGATGCACGCCGCAAAGCATCGGCCACCGCCTCCAAACGCGAAGGCGTGGGCTCGACGAGGCCGTCGATCATGCCCTCGACGTTTGCCAGCGCAATAGCGAGCAGATTCCCCAACTCGTGGCGTACCTCATCCGAGCGTTGCACAGCCGGGTAATTCCGCGATGAGCCTCCCGGAGCCCTATCGCGAACGGACGCTTCCAGCCGCGCGGCGAAGAAAAAGCCATGGATACGGCTGCCTATTCCCTGGCAGATATTGCGGGAAGCCGCTTTCCGTTGCTGGAGTATGCCCCCGACGCAACGGTAATCGTCGACCCGCACGGCATGGTGCGGCTGGTCAACGCTCAGACCGAAAGGCTCTTCGGCTACTACCGCGAGGAGCTCCTCGGCCAACGAGTGGAACGGCTAATAGCCCGCTACCACGGCAATCAGTTCGAGGAGCGCAGCGTCTATTTCGCCGATCCGCAAGTCCTGCCGATGGGCGTCGGTCGCGAACTCTACGGACGCCACAAAGACGGAGGCGAGTTTCCCGTCGAGATCAGCTTGAGCCCACTTTCGACCACCGAAGGCACCTTCGTGGCAATCGCCATTCGCGACGTCACGGAGCGCATCGCATTCCAGCAGCGCCTTCAAGAGCTCAACGCTCAGCTCGAGAACGCGAATCGCGCGAAAGACCATTTCCTGGCATCGATGAGCCACGAGCTGCGGACGCCGCTCAACGCGGTTCTCGGCTTTACCGGCACGCTCCTCATGAAGCTTCCGGGGCCCTTAACCGCCGAGCAGGAGCGACAGCTTCGGATCGTCCGCTCCAGTGCCACGCACCTGCTCTCCTTGATCAACGATATTCTCGATCTGTCCAAGATCGAGTCGGGCAAGCGCGATCTGTCGTTCGAGCCGGTCCGCGTCGAAGAAGTAATCGCAGACGTCTACGCCGCGCTCTCGTCGTCCGCACAAGAAAAGGGATTGGATTTCACCGCGTCTGCCGGTGCGCAGCTCCCCGAACTCGTCACGGACCGGCGCGCGTTGCATCAGATTCTGCTGAACCTGGCCAACAATGCGATCAAGTATACTCCAACCGGCTCGGTCCGAATCGATACGGTGTTGGCGACGTGGCAAGGATCGCCAGCGCTCGAGATCAGCGTGAACGATACGGGCATCGGCATCAAGGCCAACGATTTGCAGCGGCTTTTCGAAGCCTTCGAACAGCTCGATCCCACGAGCACTCGACGCTTTGAAGGAACGGGCCTCGGACTCTATCTGTCGCGAAGCCTCACGCTTCTCTTAGGTGGCGGCTTAAACGTCGTGAGCGAATACGGAACCGGCAGCACGTTTACGCTGACGCTGCCGCTCGTTGGTCACACGTCATAAAATGTCGGCAAGGATCCTCGTCGCCGACGACAACGTGGCGAACCTGGAGCTCATGCTCTATTTGCTGCGCGCCTTCGGTTACGCGCCCGAAGGCGTCGCGGATGGCGTCGCGGCGTTCCAAGCAATTTCTTGCGGCAACTTCGACATGGTCGTGAGCGACATCCTCATGCCCGGAATCGACGGCTACGAGCTCGCGCGCTTAATGAAAAGCGACCCACGGTTGAAAGGCACGCCGCTGGTTGCCGTGACCGCGCTCGCGATGTCGGGCGATCGAGAACGGGTCGCCGCAGCCGGTTTCGACGGTTACATTACTAAGCCGATCGAGCCCCAAACGTTCGTTTCGCAACTGCAAGCCTTTCTGCCGGCGGGACCCGCCTGATGGCAACGGTGCTCGTCGCCGACGACGATGGCCCCACCCGATTGCTCGTTCGAACCGTGCTCGAACACGCCGGTCACGCGGTCGTCGAGGCGGAGAATGGCTCGGCCGCGCTCTCGATGGCCGAGTCCCGGCGTCCCGACCTAATTCTTCTGGACCTCTCGATGCCGTCGATGGGCGGAGCCGAGTTCATGCGTGCGCTGCGCATTAATCCGCTGACGCGTTCGCTTGCGGCCGCGCTCTATACGGCAACGCCGATGAACGCAGCGATTAGAGATTTCATCGAGATGTATGCGATTGCAGGCGTCGTTCCAAAGCCTTCCGAACCGCTGGAACTGGTATCGGCCGTCGACCGGCTGTTGCAACGGACGACGGTAAGTTAAGAAGGACTTAGGAATGCGGCGATTCCCTCGGCATTCACAATGCCGTGGTAGCCTTGCGTCATGACGCGCTTAAAAGAAAGCACGTTGCTTAATTGCACGGCCGACCAAACTCAGCAGGGGCTTGAAGACTTTTTCAATTCCTTGCGCAAGAGGGATGGCGTTGCGCGTTTGCGCCTTCGAGTGCCGGTACGCGGCGCAACCGAGTACGGGCTCTCGCTCGATCGCGAGGTCGTCATCGAAGCGCGACGAGCTCTTCATGGTGGCGAGGTTCCCGAGCGCTTCGAGATCGCGTGGATGTCGGAAGGCAGCGTCGCTTTTCCGCGATTCGAAGGCACGTTGGGAATCGGCGGCAAGAGCGCCTCCGGGCACTGTTGTATCGAGCTCGACGGCTCGTACACGCCTCCATTTGATGGCGCGGGTAAGATCTTCGACGCAACCATCGGGCATCAGATTGCGCAAGCGACGGCTCGAGAGTTCCTCAAAGATTTGAAAAGCGCCATCGAATCACGCCTGCCATCCTGAGCTACTAGGGCGCGAGGAAAAGATGCTGAGTCGCCGCCTCGCAATTGTCGATGCCGGCCAGGCATCCAAACGTGAGAACGGGTTTCGCCCCGCCCTTCAGCGGTAAGCCGAAGACGTCGAGTTCGCCGTTCGCGGATTCGGTCACGTAGAAGCGCTCGCGTGGAGGATCGGCTATCAACGCGTGAACGATTGTGTCGACATGGTCGTTGGGAATCAGGCCTTCCGTCGGTTGGAGCGGCTCGTAGAACTGACCCATCACGTCAACGGGCGGCGACGGCGGCGAGCCCGGCTTGGGCGTTCGCAGTTCGCCGGTATACTGTCCGAGCAACAAGTCGGCTGGGTTGGGCGCGGTAGGCAAGTATTGGCTGGCGTCGACGAAATCGGCTTGCACCAGATTGATGCCCATGCTCGAGGGTTGCTTGGCGTAGGGAAAGGCATCCTTGAAGAGCCGGGCGCGCATCTGGCCGGTCGACGCGTAGATATAGAGCGTCGCATTTACGTCGAAGCGACCCTGCACCATCGTATAGCCGGCGGTCTTCGAGCCAGGTTGACCGAAGCCGATCGTCAACGCGGCAATGCTATGTTTGTTCAACGGCGGGCGCAGTTCGGAAATCTCGCCGCCTAAGTTGTTAAAGAGCCAGAGATTATCGTTGGGATCGTACTCCATGTCGACCAAGTCGGCGCCGTAGGGCCCGACTTCGGTTATCGCCGGCGTCAGCTTCAGCGAGAGCGTGGCGTGAGAGGGCTCGAACGAAACGATCGGCGGCAGGAAAACCCGGATTCTTTCGGTGTCGGCGAGAGCGACCTCCCCGTAAGGACCGACGGCGATCGCGGGCGGGATGCCAAGACCGGGCCACTCCGTCAAGGTGCGTACCGGCTTCGAGCCGGGCGCCAGCGGAAGGTGATATTCGTAAAGGGTCCCTGATTGGTCGACGTAGAGCCAGTTCGCCGGCGGGGTCGGATCGAGCGGCCCCTGGGGAGGCGAGGTAATTGGACCGGGGCCGACCGAACCGCAACCCGATACGAGCAGAATCGCGGCACCAACCGCAATAACCAGCGCAAAGATGGTTGAAGCTTTCATCGGTCGAGGCTCCCGAACACGCGAGCTTGACCACCACTGGCCTGGTCGTAGAAGAATAGCGAGAGGCGAGAGGCATTGTGAAACGGCAGATCGTCGTGTTTATCGAAGGAGTCTATCCCCTTCGGCGTTATCTCCGCGTACTTTGTACTGCGTTGCCCGACGTAGCCGCCGAAATTCGAAACCTGCGCGCCGGGTGAAACCGTTGCAACGGTGCCCAGCGTCGCGCTGCCGAGCTGCTTGAAATTCGAGTGCGACGAGGCCGTGAAGCTTCCGAAGCCGGCCTTCGGCGTGGTTGGCGAGGCCTCGTAGAGGGAGAGCTGCGCATTGCCCTTCTGGCTCGCCGGCTCTTCGAAGGTCAACACGCGGTAGTTGGGATAGCTGCCGACAACGATGAGCGTGTAGGCTTTACCGGCCGCCAGCGTCGCCGATTTGAGCGGTCCCACCCGGTATCCGAGATCGTCGAGCGCCGTCAGCGAAAGCGTCCCCGGCGTGACGAAGAGAAACTGCGTCATCGAACCGTAGTAGAACTGCGTCGCAACCGTCTGACCGTCTACCTGCAGGTAGCAAGAGACGCTCGCCCCGGCACAGATGGTGCTCGAGGCGCCGTTGATGAGCGCTTGGAGTTCGGGCGCTCCGTCGGCATAGCGCACCCGCGCCATGCCGCTCGAGACCGGCGGCATCGAACTCGAACCCGAACTCGAACTCGATCCGCCGCATCCAGTCACCGCGAGGATGATGAGGACGAGCGTAGTCGAGAGCCGAGAAACCGTCATGAAAACTCCAGAATGAAAGGAGTTCGTGCGCGCCGCGGTGAGGCGGCGCGCACGNNCGCACGAACGTCGGGGTCAAGCGCTAGCTACTGGGCGAAGCAGGCGCCGGTGTGGTGCGCACCCTTACCGAAGACCGCTTGTTGGACCTTCTTCTGGGTCGAGGCCGGAAGCGGAGTGTATTCAAGCGTTGGAAGGATATTGTTCCACGCGTTTGAGTCGAGGTATTGGATCAGATTTGCGAGGTCGGCGTAGTGGTTTGATCCGTCGCGAGTCTGGTTCTGATTGTAGAACAAGAAGTAGCTCAAACCAACGATCGGGTACGCGCCCGACGGCGGGTCATCGAAGGCCGTCGGCGGGATGTAGAGTTCGCAGCCGGTGTTCGTCGAGTTGAGCGGGTTGCCGTCTGAGCCTCCGCCGTAAGCGATCTTGCCGGCGGTGGCCTTTGCGAGGGCTTCGGCCACGGCGTTGGCATTGGTGGGACTGACGAAGGTCGTGCCGCTGAGGACTGCCGCCTGAGCGATGGCCGGACTGGTGGCCGCGGCCGCCCATGCGCCCTCGGCATAACCGGTGGCGTACGGCGAACCGGTGCCGCTCTGAATGCCTGCAATGATCCCGGGGTTACCGCTTGCACTCAGGAAGTCCGAGCCGGAGGTCTGCGAACCGGTCGGACCGGTCCAGACAGCATCTGACGGGGACGGTACGCCGGCAGTCCAGGCAGCGCTGCGGCCGATGCCCGCGTAGGGCGATTTGGTATATTTGCCCTTGAAGTTCTGGTTACAACCGGCCTTGCCGTCGTTCAGTTTGGTCTCGAAGAGGTACGTCGTTCCACTGGTGCCCGAGCGGTAGTAGAACGTGATCGGCTGGTGGCTGGTCACCGCGGTGCCGCCGTTGTCGGCGGTGATCGCCGCGTCGTCCCAATAGCCGATGGTGCCATTGGAGATGGCGCAGTAGGTCCAGGTCGAGAGCTTCAGCTGGTTGCTGCCAAGGCCGGTCAAACCGCTGCCGCCTTCGTTAAGGTACGGGAAGACGATCGGGCCGCCATAGGTCGGGATCTCGATCGGAGCGGTGCCGTACTTGCCGCTACCGGTTCCGTAGTAGCCGTCGGCGTAGTAGAAGGAGCCGCTGGCACAGCACTCGTTCGAGGCCAGCGCGACGTCGCTGCCGGCGAAGTCGATCGGATCCGTGCGTCCGCCGAAGCCGGTAGAGCCGGTGGACGGGCAGGCAACGGTGCCTAACGTCACATCACCGTCGAACTCGTTCTTTCCAGTGCCGCTGCCAACGAGACAATAGTAGATCGTGTTGCCGTCGCCGATCTTCGCTTGTGCGTTGTAAAACAGCGAACCCTGCCCCGGACCGGCCTGGCTCTGTGTGTATGCTCCAACCGGATTTACGCCGAGGTTGTAGCCGTAACCGGGAAAGGTCGCGCCGCCGGCGTGGATATCGCCCGGGCCGTTGTCGTTGTGATGTACGCGGCCGCGTTGCGATGCGGCGGGCGTAGAGGTCGTCGGCGTGATTCCGGAGCTTCCTCCGGTGGCGTTCCCGTTACACGCGCTAATGCTGATTAGCAGTACGGGAATTGCCGCCCACGCCAACGCCGCGGGGGTCTTTTTCATGTGGATTTTCCTTTAGCTAGAGGGGGTAAGTGTTTTGAGGGTTCCGGCACGCGCGCGCCGGTGACCGGACGAGCCTTGGCCTGCCCGGAAACTTTCGAAGTGATGACGAGGCCGACGGGGCCGTTGAGGTGCGTCGCCGAGCCCGCGATGCGCAGCTGCGGTTTCACGTTGCCGCTACCGACGGCCGCGAACTCGTCAATCGCGTTGTTGAACGGATCGGCCGCAAAGAGTTCCGACCCGCTGTAAAGCGTAATTTGGGGGAAGTAAAACGCCAGCGGGTTGAGGCCGTTCGTGCACGCGGTTCCCTGCGTACTCATGCCGTCAAGCGTCATCGCGCGCAGTGGTTTCTTATCGGTCGTCCCGCCGCTGGAGCCGGCGGCGTAAACGTTGACTGCCGCCTGACACGTCTTGCCGCTGCCGCTACCGCTTTTGAGCACGTTGGCGATGTATATCTCGCTCGTCTTGCCGAGCGCGACGTTCTGGGTATCACCAAGCGTGAGTTTCGTATGGTCGTCCCACGGAATCACGCGGGAGGGCTGCGATTGCGGATTGCCGATGTTTGCCGCAGGGTTCACATACAGGCCGTAGTACTCGCCAAAGCCCGAACGCAACGTCCCGTTGAGATAAAAGTTGTTCTTTGGATCGATGGCCAGTCCGGTCGGTCCGGGATAGATGAGGCTCGGCGATGCAAAGTCGAAGGCGTACGCGGGCGTCGCGGCCCCGGAACTCTCAGCGGCGTAGGTCAATACGGCGTCGCCGGTGTTCTCGTCAACGGTCGTCGCTCCGTACGTTACGAGGCGCTTCGAGGGATCGAACTGGATGAAGATCGGATAGAGCACCGTGCTGGTGCTTGCCTGAAGTACCGTCGTCGGTTGGTCGGAGCCGCTGGCGTTGGGTGCGTAGACGGCGATCTCGTTGCCGCTATCGGGCTTGCCGTCGACTTGACCGTAGGCGCTGTCGAAGTAGCCGACGTAGATGTTGCCGCTCGAATCGAGGGCCATGCTCACGGCGTAGAGCGTCTTGTCGAGCGTGAGGGTGCGCTCCGGTGCGGCGTTCCCGCTTTCTTTCCCGCTATACTCGGTGATCGTCGCGCCTTGCCCGCTTTGCGAACCGAAGTTGAGGGCATAGATCGTTCCGACCGGCGGCGGCGGCTGCTTGCCGGTGAGGTTGAATCCTACGCTCTTGCTGGCGCCGCTCGGACCCGAAACGGTGGCCACGACGGAGACCGGCGAGGCATCTTTGTTGCCGTCATACGTGAGCGTAATACCCGATGCGGGCCTGCGAATCGTCAGTGATTGCCCGGAGCGGTCGCCGTCGTGCAGTAGAAACGCTTAATTGGTATCGCCTTGGATCGCAAGCACGATCGGCTCTGAGTAGTCGCTGGACCCGACGATCTCGGCACCGCTGGCATCGTACGCATCAAGCGTTACGGCTGCAGTAACCTTGTCGCCGCGCTTGGCCTTGTTCGGCACGATCGAGAGCCGAACCGAAGCAATGACGCCCTCGAGCGTGAGCGGAAGGCGATTGGTAATGTCGACGCTTCCGCCGTTGCCGGAGATCTTCGCCTGTGCCGTGCCCACCGAAAGAACGGTGCCCGTCGCGTCAACATTTTCGTACGCGGTTACGGCGAAGACGTCCGTGCCCGGCGAGCCTTTCGTCGTAGCGCTGCAGACGGTTCCCTTCGCTCCGGCCTTGCAATCTCGCGACTTCGGCAACGTGTTCATGATGGTCGGATTGGCGCCGCCGACGCCCTGGCCGTTGACCGCCGCCAGTTGGATCGCCAGCGATTCCGTGTTGGGCGAGAGATAATCGGAGCGAACGCCGCTGCCCGACGCTGGAATTGTTACGGTGACCTTCACGTCGACGAGTTTGCCCGGCGGCGGGTCGCCGCCGCCGGGCGAGCCGACGACTGGGCCGCTGGGCGTGTTCGGCGTTCCGCTGCATGCCGACGCGAAGCCGATCGCGATCAACGTCGCGATCGTTCGACCACTACGGAGACAGCGGCTAACCGGTGTCATGGATAGGCACCGAAGAGC
>PMTY01000154.1 GCA_003167155.1 Candidatus Cybelea tumulisoli | reverse complement strand
TCGGCGTCTTGCAGCAGGACGGTGGTACCACTTCCCGGATCGATGGCGCCGAAGGTCATCGCGTCGCGGTGGCTGCCGATCATCACGATTGAGTCGGGCTGCGCGCTGCCTTTCATGTCGCCGAAGACCAGCCAGATCGTCTTGACTTTGCGTTCGAACTTCGTGTGAACGCGGACGATCTCGTTGCCGCCGAAATGCTGGACGAACTCGAACATCGGATGCCACGACTGCGGCACGACTTGACCGGTCAATCCGGCCAGCAGCGTCCGCGCGGTGCTCTGCGTGATGCTCAGCTCCGGAATCGTCGAGTGCGGAATGTCGTTCCAGCTTTTGTGCGGTACTCCGACGACGGGCGCCTTGCCGGCCATGGTGGGATCGCCCGGGGGGAACATCATGAAGCCGCGCGGCGACATCCCGCCCATGCGCTCGGCCATGTTGGTGTTCTTGAAGTTGCCGTTGGGCCACATCGCTCCGCCGCCATATCCCGTCGTTCCCGGCTCCATGAACTCCAGGATCGCGGCGACTCCGCGTTTGCGCAGTTCGTTATACGCGATGTAGCTTGGATCGAGAGCACGAATGCCGCCGCCGCCCGGAGCGCTCAGGCGTACGAGAGCCACCGCGCCTTGCAAGCTTATGTGCCGCGCGTCGATCTCGGCGAGATCGTCCTTCGACGCCGTGTTGACGTAGACGACCGGACCGGTGACGGTACCGTCGCCCGATTCCTCGAGGAAGGGCTGCCCCGCCATCAGCTCCCACTTGGTACGGTGTCCCGGTGTGCCTTCCAGTAAGTCGAAGTTTATCCGCCGCGGCGAGAGCATCGACAAGCTCTGCTCGAGCGGGCCAGTGAACTCGACTTCATACTCCTGGACGCGCGTCACGAATCCGTCGCGCTCCAAGCGTTGCTTGACGTACATCGCCGTGGCGTAATCGGCCGCCGATCCCGCGCGGTGGGGAACCGATGAGAGATGGTGTTCGATATCCATCGCGTTGTTGCTGCTGGGCACGCGCATCATCGTCTTTTCGGCAGCCAGCTCCGCGGCGACGTCGGGTCCGGCAGCCCATCCAATCAGTGCGGCGTCCGACGTCTGTGAGCGAGCAGGCCCGGCGATGATTGCGGCGGCGCAGGCGAGGATTGCGGCGACTGTGAGAGATCGGCGCATCATTGATGGAGCCTCCGTTGTTGGACGAGACGCGCCATCAACAACGTGATGTCGCGGTGCAGCCGAGTTCGAGCGGCCCGATAGAACCAGCTCGGGAGCGAACCGTCGGTTCGCCGGTATGCGAAGAGCAGCGTCTGGAGATAATCCACTTCAGCGGCGATCGAGCGATTTACCCCGATGCCGTTGGCAGCATCCCAAAGCACGTCGATGCACTGCTCTAAGTCGTGTTTTCTCGCGCGCGCATCGATCTGCTCGACGAGCTCGCGCACGAACCATAGGATCGCCGGCGAAAAGGGAATGAGCACGTTGATCACGAGACGCTCGGTCGTCATGCCGGAGCGCGAAAAAAGGAAGAGCGCGGCGGCTGCGATGACGCTCGCCACCGCGCACAGTCCGATGATGTACGACCCACGTAGGGAGGCGTCCCAGAAAGCGTTGATTCGCAGCGCTGCTAGATGAGCGATCTCCCTTGGAAACGATCCCAGGCGGCGGTCGTACCAGTTCGAAAGCCGATCCACCAAATCGCCCAGCCCCGCTTGGCGTCCGGAATCAACGGCAACCGCATCGACGGAAGCCGGGAACGGTAGATTGAGGTTGGGGTTCTCGGAAAACAAGTAGCGGTCAAAAAAGTCGGCGAGCTGCGCTCCGGCGTGACGATTCGTGAGCACGATATGGTACAGAAGCGACGAGTCGACGACGGCGAGTCCGAGGGCCCATAGCGCGGGCACCAACTGCAGCGCCGAGCTGCTCGCGCAAAAAAGGCCGAGTGCGATCGAGCCCACGACGATGAGGCCTTCGAGCCGCCGCGCGATCGCCACTTTGGCGTAGTGCCAGTCGGCGGCCGCGCGATATCGCAAGGCTTCCGCGTCATTCTGGCGATTGATGCTGAACTCGGTAAACGCCATCGGCTGCAAGAATTCCTCATCGGACCCGCGGAAGCCTACGATGCCGCGGTCCCGTTCCTCGACTCCGCGACGGGGCTATTCAGCGGTGGACGGCGGCGGTTGCCGATCGACGATCTGCGCTAGCGCGATTCGTTGCTCCTCAAACATCATAGCCAGAGTCTCTCGCAGCGACTCTGTAGCGGTATTGTTCCGGCTCGACAACGTGTCCAGCGCCGTTCCCACTCCATGGGCAAGAGTCAGCAGCGCGTTTGATTCATCGGGGCCGTACGCCTCGCCATTCCGTTTCGGCCCACAGATGAGCGCGCCGACCAGCTCACCGCGTGAGATCATAGGGAACGCGAGCTCGCCGCGCAAGCCGGAATCCGGAAGTGCGTGCAAATCGAGCGGCTTATGCCACGCGCGCAGCGCCAGGATACCCGGGTCGTTCTCGCTGACCTCCGTGCGCTCGCGGTCACTGGCTGACGCGTATTTTGCTGGTCCATCTCGAACCAGTACCGCCGCGGCGTCTGCGCTCGTATGTTCCTTGACCGTCCGCACAGCCCGCTCCAGCAGCGTGGAGCGGTCGGTGATGTATGACGCTTCGTGCGCGAAGGCTCGTAACGCGGCCTCGTCTTCGTAACGCTTGCGGAAAATCACTCGGTCGACGAATCGATCGACGTGTTTGTGAATGTAGCCCAGTGAGATACCGAGGCCGAGCGCCACGACCATACTGATGATGGTGTTGGTCGTGTGGGTAGTGCTTATGAGCCACGCATTCGCAGCCCATTCGACGACAACGAACACAGCAATTACGATGGCTGACACAAGAGTGAAGACAACGACTCGGCTCAATACGAAGCCGATATCGATCAGACGTCGGCTGAGTGCCGCATACGTGAGCGCGACCGGAGATGCAAATGATATGAACGAAAAGACTACGCTCGTCAGGTTGGTTAGGAAGTATGACATCGGGATCGAGTAGATGGAGCCACTGAGGGTAGGGAGATATAAGAGTATCGCAAGCGGAATAAGCGTCCAAGAGGTTCGTTTACGCTCGATTCCATGCGATGCACTTATTGCTAAAACGCTGCATGCAAGACCGGATATCGTTAAAGCGTACAAGGTAATATTTGAACCGAGCGCGGCGGCATTTGGATCGAACCGCCGCGTGATGAATCCGATGCTTTCAGCCATACTTTGCGCGACGGAGATCGCAGCGATCGTATAACAGAGCCATTGCGCGCCGCGTCGGAGGGGCGAGGGCGGCCGAGCGAAACATCCGGCGAATGCGACGGATAGCACTACTGCCAGCGGAAAGGCTACATCCGAAACGAAGTCGGCGACAACGTAAACCCATAGCCACGGAAGCGCCCATTCGATATCATTGAACTCATTTGAAATGGCTAACACGACGAGCACTAAGGCCAACAATCGCATTTCGGGCACGTGGGAACGCCGCCATCCGATCAGGGCCGCGAAGAACGCCAGCCAAAGTGTCAAGCACGGTTGGGCGAAAAAGCTGGTCCCATAGACCAAGAACGCGGTCCAATTCCAGCTCTTTCCAGCGTATCTACTCTGTATGGAAGCTGGTACGAGGACGACATTCTCTTGCAGCGCCCCTCTGCGCACCAGCAGCGGTAACCGCACCCCGCTCAATGGCCGGCCAGCAATCCAATAGCGCTCTTGCAGCGAATTCGATCGCAGATCGATGACATCTCCGGCGCGAAGACCGGCGCGGTCGGCCGGGCCGCCCGGATCGACGGAACCTACCCGTACGCTAAACGGTTCCGAGGCGATAGCCGGCTGCAATCCCCTGCGACCGCTCCACGGTGGAGCGCCGCCCATCCCGACGACGCTGAAAACGCTGGTTATCGCAGACAGCGCAGCGATCGCGCAAAGCGTCAAGATCGCCGCGCGCCACGCCGCGGGTTTCACGAGAGGCATTTACTCAAGGTCGCCGTCCGTTCCCTCAGCCAGCGCGAGGAAGGCATCGGCCGAAGGGTCTTCGACCGCCCCCAAGTGTTGAACTGCGCCGGCGTGGCGAGATGCGTGATGTCGCCCGTGTGCACGACGAAACGCGGCTACTTGGGACGTGGCCGTGGGTGATCTAGCAGCGTGAACGCGAGGTGTTTCACGTTTGGTATATGCCGCAGGGCGGGAAACGGTTCGGGTGAAGATTCGACCGATGAAACGGACGCTACTGACCGCGGCGCTCCTTGCCGCCTCGCTCTTCTTCTTCGTGCAAGCTGGCGCGCGTGCCGCGCAGCCATACGCCGCCTTCACCGCGGGGGCGCACGCTTCTGTGGGGCTTTTCACGATCTGGCAGAAAGAGGGCGGAACGTATCTCGAGCTGGCGCCGAATCAACTCGACACGGATTTCCTGGAG